>JAFAEG010000073.1 GCA_023424095.1 Pseudomonadota bacterium
TCTCTCCCACCCCCCCCCCCCGCCCCCCCCCCCCCCACCGCCTTCGGCGGTCCCCCTCCCCTGAAAATGCAGGGGAGGACTTATTCCGAGCGGGCGGCCAAGGCCTGTTCGGGGAAGTCGCTGAACACCGCATCGATGCCCAGGTCGAAGAAGGAGCGATATTCCGCCGCAGCGTCGCCATGCGCGGCGGGGCTGTCGCCGCGTCGCAACTCGGCCGGCAGGAAGAGATTTTCGGAGCGAAAGGTCCAGCAGAAGACGTCCAGCCCGGCCGCCTTCGCCTCTGCGGCCAGCGTCGTCGGGGCGGCGCTGGTGCTGTCAGCAGCGCGCGGGATGAGCAGGGCCTTGGCCGGGCCGATCGCGTCGGCATAGGTCGCAATGTCCGCCAGGACCGGCACTGCGCCGACGTCGAGCAATTGCACCAGGCGGATGTCGCTGAGCGCGCGGAGGCGGCGCAGGATGCCGGGATCGAAGGAGGCGAGGATCAGCGGGTCGTCGCGGCCGTGAGTCGCCAGCACCGGGGCCAGCGCGCGCTCGAACGGCAGGCCGGCGGCGTCGAAATAGGCCGGGTGCTTCAGCTCCGCGACGATCCCGATTGGCCGGCCCCGCGCCGCTGCTTCCTCGCGCACCAAGGCAAGCAGGTCGTCGAAGCCCAGCAGGCCATGGCGCCCGTCATGTTCGGCGCTCTGCGGGCGCAGCAAGGGCATCCGTTCGCGGGCGCGCAGGCCCTGCAGCTCGGCCAGGGTGAAATCGTCGGCGAACCAGCCCTCATGCTCGCTGCCCTCGACCGTCTTGGCGGTTCGCCGGTCGGCAAAATCCGGCCGGTCCGCCACGTCGGTGGTTTGCGACAATTCCAGATCGTGGCGGACGATCAGCGCGCCGTCCCTGGTCACGAGCAGATCCGGCTCCACGAAGTCCGCGCCCTGCGCGATGCCGAGGCGGAAGGCGGCGTCACTATGTTCGGGCCGAAGCCCGCTCGCGCCGCGATGCGCGATCACCCAGGGCCTGGCGGGCTCAGAGCGCGGCATGGTCGATCGGCCCGGCCTTGGCGAGGCGGCGGGAGGCGTCCGGCATCGGATATTTGAGGCCGGTGGCGCAGTTGAACAGCACGATTCTGTCGGTCTTCGAGATCAGACCCTGCTCCAGCGCCAGCTGCGCCGCTGCCAAAGTCGCGCCGCCTTCCGGGCAGAGCAGCAAACCGTCCTGCCGCGCCGCTTCGTCCACCGCAGCGAGGATCGCCTCGTCCGGCACCGCGATCGCGAAGCCTTCGCTCTCCCGCACCGCGCGCAGGATCAGGAAATCGCCGACCGCCTTGGGCACGCGGATGCCGGCCGCGACCGTGTGCGCATCCGGCCAGCGCTCAAAATGCTCCTCGCCCGCTTCCCAGGCCTTCACCACCGGCGCGCAGCCTTCGGCCTGCACCGCCACCATGCGCGGCCGCTCCGGACCGATCAGGCCGATCGCCTCCAATTCGGCGAAGGCCTTCCACATGCCGATCAGGCCGGTGCCGCCGCCAGTGGGATAGAAGATCACGTCGGGCACCCGCCAGCCGAGCTGTTCGACCAGCTCCAGGCCCATCGTCTTCTTGCCCTCGATCCGGTAGGGCTCCTTCAGCGTCGACAGGTCGAACCAGTGGCCGGCCTTCGCCCCCTCCCCGACGACCGCGCCGCATTCGTCGATCAGCCCATCGACGCGATAGACCCGCCCACCCTGCACGGCGATCTCGCGCACGTTGATCTCCGGCGTGTCGTCCGGGCAGAGGATGATCGTCTCGATCCCGGCGCGGCTGCCATAAGCGGCGAGCGCGGCGCCGGCATTGCCGTTGGTCGGCATGGCGATTTTCGTGACGCCGAGCGCCTTGGCCATCGACACCGCCATAACGAGGCCGCGCGCCTTGAACGAGCCGGTGGGGAGACGACCCTCATCCTTCACCAGCAGATCGGTGAGGCCAAGCCGCGCGCCGGTTTTCGGCAGCGACACGACCGGCGTCGCCGCCTCGCCCAGGCTGACGATGTTCGCGGCGTCGCGCACGGGCAGCAACTCGCGCCACTTCCACATGTCGGGCGTGCGCGCGGCGAGAATGTCGCGGTCGAGCGCGGCGCGGACGCCGTCGAGAGCGTAGCGGACGAGCAAGGGTCGCCCGGCCGCGGAGAGGCCGTGGAGCCGGTCAGCCTCGTAGCGTTCGCCGGTGAGCGAACATTCCAGATGCGTGACGAAGCTCGGCCGGGCGGCGGTGAGATTGTTGTTCCAGGAAGCGGCCATACCCTGGCCTAGCCGCTCCGCCGCCCGGCGCAAGCGGATGCTAGATGTAAGCGAGCAGCTTCAGGATCAGCAGGATGATCAGGACAGTGACGACGAGACCCAAGATACCACGAACCATGGTCATTCCCTTCGATGCAGGGGCAGGATCGCCCATCGGCGTGGAATGACAACAGCGGCGAACGGCGACGGTTCCCGGCCGGAAGCTTCCCGCTAGCGCGGCGCGGCGGCGCGGGTCAGGCGGTCGTTGATCGCGGCGCCGAGGCCGGAGTCGGGGATCGGGGCGACGGCGATGCGTCGCGGGGAGCGGCGGTCGGCGTCGTGGAGGAGGTCGAACAGTCTGGCGGCGGCCTCGACCAGATCGCCGTTGGGGCTGAGCGAGACGTTGCCCGCCACAGGGCCGAAGCCAATCAGCCATTCGTCCGGCCCGGCTTCGGTGGCGTCGAGGCGGAGCGGCTTGGACGGCGCATAATGGCTGGCGAGCTGGCCGGGGGCTTCGATCGGTCCTGATGACAAAGCGGCCGCGCCGAGCGCCTCGGCCGGGATCGGGCCGTGGCGGAGCAGGCGCAGGCCGCGATCGTCCACCGCGACGATGGTGGATTCGAGGCCATGCGCGGTGGGGCCGCCGTCGAGGATCAGGGGAATGCGGCCGTCGAGGCTGGCCAGCACATGCGCCGCGCGGGTCGGGCTGATCGCGCCGCTAGCATTGGCGGAGGGCGCCGCGAGCGGCAGGCCGGTGGCGGCAAGCACGGCTCGCATCACCGGATGGGCGGAGACTCGCAACGCGATCGTGCTCAGGCCGGCGGTCACCAGCGCCGATACAGGCCCGTCGCTGCGCAGCGGCAGCACCATGGTCAGCGGGCCGGGCCAATATCGCACCGCCAGCGCCAGCGCCCGATCGTCGAACGTCGCAATCCGCGCCGCCGCGTCCACGTCCAGCACGTGCACGATCAGCGGATTGAAGCTGGGCCGGCCCTTGGCGGCATAGATGCGCGCGACGGCCTCGCCATTGGTGGCGTCGGCGGCCAGGCCGTAGACCGTCTCAGTCGGCAGCGCGACCGGCTGGCCCGCGCCGATCAGGCGCGCCGCTTCGGCAATACCGTCCGGTTCGGCGGGCAGGATGCGGGTCTCGCTCACGAAGCGTCACCCCGAACTTGTTTCAGGGTCCATCGACGTGCCATGCACCGGCGGTGAGGGGTGTCTTCCACGGATCGCGCCCTGCCCTGCTCTGGATGCCGAAACAAGTTCGGCATGACGTCTGTGAGGAACGATGCCCTACACGCCCCCGATCGAGGAACAGAAGTTCGTCCTGCGCCATGTGGTCGGGATCGAGGAATTGGGCGGCGGCAATGCCTTTCCGGATGCGACGCTCGATACCGTCGATGCGATCGTCGAGGGCGCGGGCGAGTTCGCGGCCGGGGAATGGGCACCGCTGAACCGGGTCGGCGACACGGTGGGCGCTATATGGTCGGCGGATGGCGTGACGATGCCGGAGGGCTTCCACGCCGCCTACCGCGCTTATGTCGAGGGCGGCTGGGGCGCGCTCGCCGCGCCGGCAAGCCACGGCGGAATGGGCCTGCCGCAGGTGCTGGCGACGGTGGTGCTGGAGGATCTGGGCTCGGCGAACATGGGCTTTTCGCTCTGCCCGATGCTGAGCGCCGGGGCGATCGAGGCGCTGAAGCATCATGGCTCGGCCGAGCAGCAGGGTCGCTGGTTGCCGAGGCTGATCAGCGGCGAATGGACCGGGACGATGAACCTGACCGAGCCGCAGGCCGGCTCCGATGTCGGCGCGCTGAAGAGCCGGGCCGAGCCGATCGGCAACGGCCTCTATCGGATCAAGGGCCAGAAGATCTTCATCACCTATGGCGACCATGACCTGACCGACAATATCGTCCACCTCGTGCTGGCCCGGCTGCCCGACGCGCCGCCGGGGACGAAGGGGATTTCGCTGTTCCTCGTCCCGAAGCACCGCGCGGACGGCTCCGCCAACGACGCGCGCTGCGTGTCGATCGAGCACAAGCTTGGCATCCACGCCTCGCCCACCTGCGTGATGGCGTTCGGCGACAATGACGATTGCGAGGGCGAGCTGATCGGCCGCGAGGGCGGCGGCATGGCGGCGATGTTCACGATGATGAACAATGCTCGGATGAATGTCGGCCTGCAGGGCGTCTCGGTGGCCGAGGCGGCGACGCAGCAGGCGGTGGACTATGCCCGCACCCGCATCCAGGGCAGCCGCAATGGCGCGCAGGCGGCGATCATCGAATTTCCGGACGTGCGGCGGATGCTGCTGCGGATGAAGGCGCTGACCCAGGGCGCGCGGGCGCTGACCTATTACATGGCCGGGCAGGTCGACCGGGCGAGCCTGGGCGACGAGGCCGCGGCGGCGCGGGCGCAATTGCTGACGCCGCTGGTGAAGGCGTGGGGCACGGACGTCGGCTGCGAGGTCGCGAGCCTCGGTGTGCAGATTCACGGCGGCATGGGCTTCATCGAGGAGACCGGCGCGGCGCAATATTATCGCGATGCCCGGATCGCGCCGATCTACGAAGGGACGAACGGGATTCAGGCGGCCGATCTGGTCGGCCGCAAGCTCGGCCTGCAGGGTGGCGAAGCCTTGCGCAGCCTGCTCGCCGACATCCGCGCCGAAGCGAGCGCCGAGATCGTGACGTTGGTCAGCGCGATCGAGGAAGTCGTGGCATGGATGGAAGGCGGGAGCGGCGACGACCGGCTCGCCGGCTCCTATCCCTTGCTCACCATGCTGTCGGTGGCGACGGCCGGCTGGCTGCTCGACCGGCAAGCGGCGGCGGTCGAGGCGAGCGATGCCAGCCCGGAATATCGCGCCGGCAAGATCGCGGCGGCAAGCTATTTGCGCAATGTGGTGGCCGGGGAAGCGGCCGGGCTGAAAGCGGCGGCGATGCTGGGAGACAGCCTGCTGCGCGACCTCTCCGAAGAGACCTTCGCCGCCTAGAAGGCCGTGTGCGTCGGCGGCGGCGCGGGCGGGGCGACCGGCTGCGGCTTGCTGTGCTGGTAGAGCCAGCCGAACAGGAAACTGAGCAGCGCCAGCGGGCCGTGCAGCAGCAGATTGTTGCCGTAGAGCGGCGCCGCGCCGAACAGGGTGTCGGTCAGCGGGATCGTGCCCATCGCGGTCAGCACGAGGAAGATGAAGCCGGCGAAGCGCGCGAAGATCACCGCCCGGCCGAGCCGCGCCCCGGCGATCAGGCCCCACAGGCCCATCGCCGCGTGAATGCCGGCCAGCGCCGGGCTTGATGGAAAGACGCCGAACAATTGCGGCCCGCCAACGCCAGCCGCGATGCGCAGTGGATCGGTCTCGGCCGGGGTCAGCGGCGGCACGAAGCCGCAAATGCCGAAGACCAAAAGGATGACGCTGACGATATAGGCGAAGGGGCGCGGGTCCATCGCCGCCGGTGATGCCCCGGCGACGGCCCCAAGCGCAAGCGGTCAGGCGGCGTTGCTGATCCGGTTGCCCGCCAGCTTGGCGAAGAAATCGTCGAGCTGGTCGATCGGCATCGGCCAGGCATAATGATAGCCCTGCAGCGCGTCGCAGCCCGCCTCGAGCGCGATCTGCTCTTCTTCCTCGGTCGAGATGCCTTCGGCGACCACTTCCAGATCCATGGCGTGGCCGAGCGTGACGGCCGCGCGCACCATGGCGATGCTGCGGTCACGCGCGGCCGCGTCGATGAAGCTGCGGTCCAGCTTGATCTTGTCGATGCCGTTGCCGCGCAGGCAGTTGAGCGACGAATAACCGGTGCCGAAATCGTCCAGGCAGACGCGGAAGCCGGCGGCGCGCAATTGCTCGATCGCCGGCGCGCAGAGCGGGCCGTGATCGATGAACAGGCTTTCGGTGATTTCCAGCTCGATCTGGCCGCAGGCGACGCCTTCGCTCTCGACGAGGGCCTTCAGGCTGGTGGCGAAGTCCGGCGCGCGGAACTGGATCGGCGACAGGTTGATCGCGACCGGAATGTCCGGCCAGCGCCGCGCCGCCGCGCAGGCGTCGCGCACGACCATATTGCCGAGCTGCTCCATCAGCCCGCATTCCTCGGCGATCGGCACGATCTCCATCGGCGGCACCGGGCCAAGCGCCGGCTGGGTCCAGCGCATCAGGCCTTCGACCCCGACGACCTCGCCGCGCGCGCCGATCACCGGCTGGAAGTTCAGATGCGGACCGGTGCCGCGTTCGAGCTCGAGCCGCAGCCCCGCCTCGATCTGGTCCCGGCGCTTGACGTCGGCGTCCATCGCCGCGGTGAACAGGCGGTAGCAATCGCGCCCGCCCGCCTTGGCGCGGTACATGGTGATGTCCGCCTGGCGCAGCAATTCGGTGGTGGTGGTCGCATTCTCGCTGGCGAAAACCGCGCCGATGCTGACCCCGACGCGGGCCTCGCGCTCGCCCAGCTGGAACGGCTCGCGAATGGTTTCGATGATCCGGTCGCACAGGCGGCGCACATCGGCCTCGCCCTTCGGATGGGCCTGGACGATGGCGAATTCGTCGCCGCCGATGCGGGCGACCGTGTCGGTCTCACGCAGCAGGGCCTGCAGGCGGGTGCCGACCTGGCGCACCAGTTCGTCGCCGGCCGGGTGGCCGAGCGTGTCGTTGACCTGCTTGAAATGGTCGAGATCGAGCATGAGCAAGGCGACCTGCTCGTGCGAGCGGCGATGGCGGTGCAGCGCCTGCTCCAGCCGATCCTCCAGCAGGGCGCGGTTGGCGAGGCCGGTCAGGCCGTCATGCAGCGCCTGATGCTGGGCGACGGCTTCGCGCTCCTCCAGCTCCTTGACCAGTTGCGCGATCGATTTGAACAGCAGCGACATGACCAAAATGACCGCGACCGTGGAGGTCAGAGCGATCGGCCAGATTGCGGAGAACAAATGCCCCTCGGGTCCGCCGGCGCGGTGCGCCAGCATGACCATTGCAAAGTTGGTAAGGACGAGGGTCGCCACCGCCGCAGAGACGATCGGCGGGCCAACCCGGCGCGAGTAATCCAACCAATCCTCCACTCGAAGACCGGAATGTCTACCCGCGCGCGAGTTAAGAAATGTTCAGCACGATGCTCATTTTGCGGTGCGGGCGAGCAGCGCCGTCGCCCCGGCGGGCGCCCGCACCTTCGCGCCGTTGATCACGAACATGAAAACGGACCGGCCGCCCGCCGTCCATTGCCGCGCGCTCTCGGCCCAGGCGTCGAGTTCCGCCGGGGCATAGCCTTCCGGCTCCTCTTCGCGCGCCGCCTTCAGCCGGGCGTAGACGAAGGGCGCTTCCGGATCGGGACCGGGGACGCCTTCGCCCTCGTCGATCTGGGCGACCGCCACGCCGGCGTCACGGCAGAGCGCGGCGAAGCGTTCGTCGCGGAAGCTTTCGTGGCTCGCCTCGATCGCATGGCGCAGGGCGACGCCGTCTTGCTCCTTCGGCAGCAAGGCGAGGAAGGCGGCGATCTCGTCCGCATCGAATTTCTTCGTCGCGGCCAATTGCCAGAGCAGCGGACCAAGCTTGTCGCCGAGCCGCGTCAGGCCCTGCCCGCAGAATTTCGCGATCGATTCCCCGGCATCGCCCAGCGCCTTGCGGTTGGTGCAGAAGCGCGAGCCCTTCAGCGCGAAGACGAAGCCGTCCGGGACCTCCGCCGCCCAGCGCTCGAACAATTCCGGCCGCTGCAATTTGTAGAAGGTCGCATTGATCTCGATCGCCGTCAGCTGACGCGAGGCGAAATGGAGCTGCTTGGTCTTGGCCAGGCCCTGCGGATAGAAAGTGCCGCGCCAGGGATCGAAGTCCCAGCCGCCAATGCCGATGTGGATAGGACCGTTTTGCATCCGGCACATTTAGCCGCATAACGAGGCGATGACACCGGCCGCGTTCGACCTCGATCATTTGCGCGCGCTCGCCGCGACGGTGCGGCACGGCGATCTCGGCCGCGCGTCGATCGCGACCGGGCTGGCCCAGAGCGAGGTGATCCAGGCCGTTGCGCGGCTGGAGGCGCTGACCGGCCACAATCTGATGTCGCGCGAGCCGGGCGTGACTGCGCCGAGCGATGCCGGCGTGCTGCTGGCGGCGCGGGCCGAGGCGGCGGTGGCGGCTCTGGCCGACGATCGCGACGTGACGATGACGCATGTCGCCGCGCTCGTGGCGCTGGCGGAAGGCGATACGGGGGCCCGCGAGGCCGTGCGCGCGCTCGAAGAATTGCTGGGCGTGCCGCTTGCCGAGGGCAGTCGGCTCAACAAGGCCGGCGAGCGGCTGGCGGGCGCCTGCCGGCTGGCGATCGGCGAGCTGCAGGCCGGGCTGGATGAGCTGGCGGTGCTGGCCGGGCGCGACCAGGGCAGCGTCCGGATTGCCGCGCACCCGTCGGCGCTCGCGCGGCTGCTGCCCGAGGCGCTGACCCGCTTCATCGCCGAGCATCCGCCGGTGGTGATCGACGTGCAGCCGCTGGGCGCGGATGCGGCGGAGCGGCTGCGCGACGGCCGGATCGACCTGATCCTCGCCGTCGACACGTCCGGGCTCGCCGGGTTCGAGCTGACTCCGCTGGCGGGTGATCCGCTCGTGATCGCCGGCCGCACCGGGCATCCGCTTGCCGGGCGGGGCATGCCCGGGCTGGTCCGCCTCGCCTCGGAAGGCTGGGCCCTGCCCGCGCCGGGGAGCGAGGAGCGCGCGGCGTTCGAGGATATCTTCATCGCCGGCGGCATCTATCCGCCCGCGCCGGGGGTGAGCTGCCCCGACGGGCCGAGCGCGCTCGACCTCGCCCATCGCGCCAATCTGCTGACCCTGGTCAGCAAGGCGCTGGTCGACGCGACCGGCGGTGCGATGGCGACGATCGGCCCGGTGCAGGCGGAGCGCCGCCGGCTCGTGCTCGCCGCGCGTGCCGATTGGGTGCCGACCCCGGCGCAGGCGACCTTCATCGAAGAACTGACCGAGGCCGCCTCGGAGGCGCTGATCTCGTTCTGACGCGTCGAAAGGTTGCGCGTCGAAACCGGCTGGCGGGGCGTTCGCGGCAGGGCTAGAGGCCCGAGCCATGACCACGCGCACCGAGAGCGGCAAGGCCGATCCCACCATCGAGAGCCGCGACGATCTGCTCGCCATCTTCGCCTCGGGCGAGAAGCCGGCGGAACGCTGGCGGATCGGCACGGAGCATGAGAAATTCGTCTATCGCCTCGCCGATTTCGCGGCGCCGTCCTACGACGAGCCCGGCGGCATTCGCGACCTGCTCAACGGCCTGACCCGCTTCGGCTGGGAGCCGGTGGTCGAGAATGGCAATGTCATCGCGCTGACCGGCAAGGATGGCGCGGTCAGCCTGGAACCGGCCGGACAGCTCGAATTGTCCGGCGCGCCCTTGGACAATCTGCACGAGACCTGCGCCGAGGCCGCCCGCCATCTGCAGCAGGTGAAGCAGGTCGGCGACGAGCTTGGCCTGGGCTTCCTCGGCCTCGGCATGTGGCCGGACAAGACCCGCGCGGAGCTGCCGGTCATGCCCAAGGGCCGCTACAAGATCATGCTCAACTACATGCCGAAGGTCGGCACGCTCGGCCTCGACATGATGCTGCGCACCTGCACGATCCAGACGAACCTGGATTATGCCTCGGAAGCCGACATGGCGCAGAAATTCCGGGTCGGGCTGGCGCTTCAGCCGCTCGCCACCGCCCTGTTCGCCAGTTCGCCTTTCACCGAAGGCAAGCCGAACGGCTTCAAGAGTTTCCGCAGCCACATCTGGTCGGACACCGATCCCGATCGCACCGGCATGCTGCCCTTCGTGTTCGAGGACGGCTTCGGCTACGACCGCTATCTCGACTTCGCGCTCGACGTGCCGATGTATTTCGTCTTCCGCGACGGCAAATATCTCGACGTCGCCGGCCGCTCCTTCCGCGATTTCCTGAAGGGCGAATTGCCCGAATTGCCCGGCGAGAAGCCGCTGGTGAGCGATTTCAACGATCACCTTTCCACCATCTTCCCGGAAGTCCGGCTGAAGAGCTTTCTGGAAATGCGCGGCGCGGACGGCGGCAAATGGGCGAGGATCTGCGCCTTGCCCGCTTTGTGGGTCGGCCTGCTCTATGACGGCGGCGCCCGCGACGCGGCCTGGGACGAAGTCAAGCATTGGACTTTGGCCGAGCGGCAGGCGCTGCGCGACGCGGTCCCGCGCGAGGGGCTGGCGGCGAAGGTGCCGGGCGGCGGCGATCTGCGCAGCTTCGGCGCGCGGATCATCGATCTGGCGGAGGCGGGCCTGTCGAAGCGCGCCCGACTGAACGGCGCCGGCGATAATGAAGCGGGTTTTCTCGCACCGTTGCGCGAAGTCCTCACTTCAGGGGAATCCCCGGCGGATCGCATGCTGCGCCGCTATGCCGGGGAATGGGCCGGCGACGTTGCCCAGGTCTATGACGAGGAATCTTTCTGACGCATTTCATCGCTGCTCATGCACGGTTCATCGCATGAGTCGCTTATGCAGCAAACCAGACACCGCATCGCCTGGCGGGTGCCACGCGGTCGTCGGTGAAACGGTGGGGAGGACATCATGCGTAACCTGAAAATCTTGAAGGCAGCCTTGCTCGCTGCACCCGTTTTCTTCTTCGCGGCGCCCGCTTCGGCGCAGCCGGGCAACCATCATGGCGATATCGCTCAGGACCATGCCGATCATGGCGAGGTCTCGCAGCCGATCGATCCGAATGCGGTGCGCGTGAACCTGCCGGAGCCGGCCGAGGCCTGGGCCGACCATCGCGTGCAGCTGGAAGCCGGCCGCCGCTATTCGATCCGCGTCCAGTCCGACGCCTTCGACCCGGTCGCCCGCCTGGTCCGCGCCGGCTCGACCGACGTGCTAGCCGAGGATGATGACAGCGGCGGCGGGATGAGCCCGCTGATCACCTTCACGCCGCAGACTTCGGGTGAATATGTCGTGCAGGTGAAGAGCTTCGCGCCGGGCGGCTCGGGCGAATTCGCGGTCAGCGTGAACGCGATGGGGGACCTGCCCCCCTTGATCTCGCGCGGCGCGCGCACCGAGCGTAGCAATTGGCAGGTCTATGCTGGCAATCTCGGCGCCAGCAGCCCGGCCGATCGCGGCCGCAGGTTCGCCGATTATGAGCTGCGCATGGCGGATGGCGAGGTCGCCATGCTGCACGTGCTGGCCGGAAGCGACGAACTGGATCCGATGCTTCAGGTTTTCGCAGTATCGGACCGGGGCCTGACCCCGCTCGCGGAGGATGATGATGGCGGCGGCGGGCTGAACCCGTTCATCCTGTTCGCGCCCTCCGAGGCAGGGACCTATGTCGTGCGCGTGATCGGCTACGACGAGAGCTCGACGGGCGCCTACCGGCTGCGCATCGGCAAGTAGAGCGTCCAGCGGCGGCTTGGGGGAGCCGCCGCGGCTGCTTATTCCGCGGGAGCCGGCGAGGGTGACTTCGCCGGCTTTTGCGTGCCGATCAGGAAGCGGATGAAGCGCGGTACGGCGCCGCGCCGCTCCATCCAGTCGGCATAAGCGCGATAGGCCGGGTCTTCGGACAGATGCTTCTCTTCGGTCCGGGCCCGCCAATAATAGACGCCGCTGACCGCCACCATGATCACGGTGTTGCGCACCGAATCGACCAGGCTGCCATTGACCGACAGGAAGGGCAGCACCGCGAACCACCAGAACAGGTTCTTGGAAAGATAGGCCGGATGCTTGGTCCAGGCATAAGGGCCGTGCGTCAGGATGCCGCGGTGGGTGAGGTTCGAAAAGCGCAGGCCGAAGGCGATCGTCGCCCAGGCATAGATGCCGGTGAGGATCGCCAGCCACGCGGCATTCAGCGTCGTCAGGATGTTGGACCCGTCCAGCCAATGTACCCAGCCGTCGCCGCCCGCCGTGCCCGGATGATAATTGAGCGGCCCGCCGTCGCCCATCAGGATGAAGGGCGGATAGCAGATCAACGCCGCCATCCAGGCCTGGGCATAGGGATTGGCCGAGCGGATGTGCGCGTCCAGCACCTTGAAGGTCATGATGTAGCCGACGCTCGCCATCGTCACGTCGATCATGAACATCAAAGCGATCAGCCACAGGCCGAACTGGGCCGGGCTGGCGAGAATCCAGTCGGTGCTGGCGCTGACCGCCGCCGACCAGTTGCCGGGCGTGATGGCGAGCATGAAGGCCAGGAAGAAGGCCTTGATCGCCCAGGACCGGAAGAAATCGAACATGATCTCGCGGTCGACCTCTTCGGTGCGGCCGATGATCCACGAGCCGAAATGCCAGGCGCCGTCCTTCGGCTCCTTCAGCCGCCGGTCGAGCCAGAGCACGTAAGGCACCGACAGCACGACCATCGGCACGGCCGCGAACATGAAGAGCTGCATCGAGAAGAGGTAAGGGTCGGCCCAATACCAGCGGGCGATGCAATAAAGGGACCCGATAATCCCCCAGATGCCCCACAGGCCGGCAAGCTTGACGATGCTGACGTCGAGCACGTCCTTCACCGGCCGCGGCGGCGAATCCCAATCCAGGCCCGTGGACGGGTTGCGGTGGACCTTGTCTACCAGCAGCGACCACAGCACCATCGGCACCGCGCAGGCAGCCAAAGCAACCAACGCCGACAGCGGCCCGGACATGCCGAGGGCGCGGGCGATGCCGGCCCAGACCAGCAACCCGACCAGCCCGGCAAGGCCCACGCCCCCGCTCACGGCGGAGGCCGGGCGCGGATCGGCCTGGAGGCTGGGGTCGGTCGCGGCGGCGGTGGACATGAGCGGCGCTTAAGGGAGAAATGGTAAGGAAGCCGTGAAGGATCCGAACCGGTTTCACTTCGCCGCAAACCCGATCATATTTCCGCCCGCGTAAGCGCTTCGTAAACCAGTCTTGCGGCAAGGCTTTGGGTCAGACGGGAAAACCCGCGAAAGCCAAGTGGATAGTGACCAATGTTGCCGCACGAATATGTGGAGGAGACGAGCCTCTCGCTCTCTCCCGCCGCGCCTCCGCCGCCTGAGCGGCGCGACGGTCAGCGGCATCTCACGATCCTGCGCGTCGGTGCGCTGACCATCGATGGCGTGCGCGAACTGTGCCTGGTCCGCAATATTTCCGCCGGCGGGGTCATGGCGCACGTCTACCGTCAGATCGGCGTCGGCACCGAGGTCGAAATCGAGATCAAGAATGATTTGCCGATCCACGGCAAGGTGGTGTGGGAACGCGATTCGAACATCGGCGTCGCCTTCGACGAAAAGATCGACGTGCCGGGGCTCCTTGCCGCCTCCAAGGCGCTCGGCGACGGCCGCCGCGCCCGCAGCCCGCGCGTCCAGGTCGATCGCCACGCCCGCCTGCGCTGCGGCGCCGAAGTTTACGAGGTCCATGCCTGCGACGTCAGCCAGGGCGGCGTGAAGATCGAGACGGATGCGGAATTGCCGATCGACGCCGACGTGGTCGTTACCCTGGAGGGCTTCCGCCCACTCGCCGGCATCGTCCGCTGGGCGCGCGACGGTTTTGCCGGCATCAATTTCATTCAGGTGATCCCGATTGCCGAATTGTGCGAGTGGCTTCGGGCCGCGGATACGCCTTCGGAGCGTTGACAGCCCCCCACCCTTTCGCCAAGGGAGCGCGCTTCCTAACTAGGATGCTCCCCACGGACAGGTGGCCGAGTGGTTAAAGGCAGCAGACTGTAAATCTGCCCGGGTTTCCCGTACGCTGGTTCGAATCCAGCCCTGTCCACCAGAGCTTAAGCTGCTGAAATTAGTGGCTTTGTGGCCCCAGCCGCTGATGCGACCTGAGCGAGCCCCGAATCCCCAACTGGTAATTCACTGGTAATCGTGCGCGCCGTGTCGAGGTCGAGCGCGCTGATCGCGTCGTCGATATGCTGGCCGTGCACGTGGGTATAATGCAGCACCATCGCATAAGATTTGTGCCCGCTGATCTTCATGATGGTCGGGATATCGACGCCGGCCTTCACCAGTCGCGTGATCGCGGTGTGGCGCATGACGTGCGGCGTCACGAGGTCAGGATCCAACCCGGCGCGCTTCACGGCCCGGCGGAACTGATCGTGCATTGAGGCCCGGTGCGGGCTCCTGCAGCGCTTGTCGCGCGCTCGAAATATCCAGCCCTGCCGATCACCTTCCGGCCGGCGCTCGCGATGCCGCTTGATCGCCTCGGCCAGGCGCGGCGTGATCGGCTGCTCCCGGCCGCCGGCCTTCGCCTCGCCGATCGTCAGCCGATTCGAGAAGAAGTCGATCTCTGAATATTTCCGCTCGAGGATTTCGGAATGTCGCATCGCGGCGCCGAGGCCGAACTCGACGAACAGCTCGACGTCGGGATCGTGGTCCTCGGCCGCGCTGGCGAGCAGCCGGGCGCATTGCTCCGGCGAGAGGACCCGGATGGGCTTCCGCTTCTCCTTCGCCATCGGGATCGCGGGGATCGCGTCGGGCTTGATCCATTTCCAGTCCGGCGACGCGGCCTTGCGCAGCATATGCTTCAGCGTCGCAAACTGCCGGTTCACGGTGGCGTCGCTATAGCCCGCGGCCCGCTTTCTCTTCCGATAGGCGCGGAGGCCGAACTCGGTCAGCTTGTCGAGCCGATGGTCGCCGAATTCCGGGACGAGGTGCAGGTCGAGGTGCTCGCGCTTGTTCTTGATGCTCTTGCCGCCGCCGGCTTCCATCTGATCCAGGTATCTGGTCGCGGCCTCCCGGAGCGATATCGCCAGCTTGCGTCCCGTCGGGAGGCTCAGGCGCCCTTCCCTGGCCCTGGCGCGGGCATTCTCGATAAAGGTCTCGCACTGGGTGGGAGTGACGCCCTCGCTCTCCCTGCCGATCACCCGGGCGATGCGCTCCCCGTCGACCATGATCTGGACGCTGTAGCGCACGTCACCGTCCGGAAGGCGCTCTGCAGTGATGCCGCGCGCCGTGGCCTTCTCACCGCGGGCAAGAGCCCGGACGAGGGTGCGGTTGATGCGGTCGGGCTTAGTCATTGCCCTGCGTTGGGACGTCAATGCCGCGCGACCGGAGCAGGGCGTTGACGATCTGCTCGGCGAAGGCTTTTGCCCGCTGGCTGCGCTCCTGCGCTTCCCAAATCGGCAATATGTCTGAAGGTAGGTCGGGCTTGGGGCGCGGCCCGCGTGCTGCCTTGGCGGCCCGAGCATCGCGCGCCTTTGCTTTGTCGTCTTCTGAGAGATCGGACTGGTTGGCCCTCATCTTGTAATCAAGATCCGCGAGGCCAATCGCCTCCCATTCGCGCAATTCCTCCTCGTAGGCCCGCAGCGCGGCGTTTACGCTTTCGTCGCTGAGGATGAGGTCCGGGCTTACATCGCCGTCGTCGCCAAATGCGGCGATCATTTTGAACAGCCGACTCAGTTCCGTCGAAACGATATTCGCAGCCGTCGCGTCCTCGAGCCACGACCGTCCGATCTGGCGGGAAACGTGATCCATCACCGCCTGAATGATCCTAAGGATTTCGGCTTGCTCTGGCCCACCTAGGGCAATCTCATCGCGGAAGGACTGCTCAAGTCGGTGCTCCACTTCCTGAGCGAGTGATCGGCCACTGCGATTCGCCGCGGCCTCCACGGCCAGCCTAACCTCCTCAGTCGTCCGGAGATTCAGCGGGTAACGCTTCCCTGCCTCTCCCGCCGGCGGCGTCTTGGGGGAATTTCTAGGTGGCACTTTCTATCTCCATCTTCGGCATGCATGATATTTCACGCAATGCCTGTTGACAACCCTTCGCGTTCTACAGCATTACCGTCTGCACGATATTTCTTGCAGAGGAAGGTTGCCGCTATGGAGACCGTTCAACACGAGGGCTCAAAGCCCCCTGTCATGGCTCGAATCCTAGAGGATGGCCGGATGAGCCGCGCAGACGCTGCGGTCTATCTGGGGGTCAATCCCAAGACGCTCGCGCAACATGCATGGGCCGGGACAGGCCCGCGCTTCACGAAGGTCCTGGGCCGCGCCTGGTACTTCAAGCAGGATCTGGATGCGTTCATCGCGGCCGGTCTGCGGCAGGTCGCGTGACCCATGCGAGCGGCAAGGCGGGCGCGCCCTGAAACGCGAAAAGCCCGCGGGGTTAGCGCGGGCTTCTCTCCGAAGCTTGGAGGCGATCGGGAGTTCCTCACATACTATTCACCGCGCGGCGTCGCAAGGCCCGGCCGGATCATGACGACGCACTGGCTGCGCGCGACCGACGAGGTGGCCTGTGGTTAGGGATGGCGCCCTGCTGCTTCAGGGCGAGGCCGAACGACGCTCTATGCGATATGCGTCGGCCGTCCCCGCCAATCCTGCGCCGGAGCCTTGCACCAGCGAAACAGCGTTCGGAGCATCTCTGGCGCCGTTCCCCTGCGAGGCAGCGGCCCGAACCGCGCTCATGATTGAGGGCGCCACTGAAGTTTACGCTGTGAACTGGCCCCTCGTCGGACGAGACACCGTATGAGCATCATTCGCTTCCCGCGCGCCCTCCACAGGGCGATATACGTCAAGCACGGCCGCCACGGCTGGTTCTGTTATGTCGCCGGCTACAGGCCGGCTGCGCGTGACACCCCGAAGGTAACGCCGCGCTGCTACGAGACCTTCGAGGCCGCGATGGTCAGAGCGCGCACGCTGTCACGGCGGTGCGGCCTGCCCGTCGTCGAGGGCACGGCGCGTCCGCCAGCGGGTCCTGGGTGGGCGGCATAGTGGCGGCTCACCCCGTCCCTGCCGATCGCACTCCGATCGATTTCGCGGCGCTCATGCGGCCGGTCGCCGAGCGCCTGCTCGGAGAGCCGAACGCGGCCATGTCACGCGGCTCCCGCATGCGGTGGGGAAGCAAAGGCTCGATCGAGGTCGATGTCGAAGAAGGCTGGTTCTGCGATTATGAGGCAGGCGATGAGCGCGGCGGCGTAATCCGGCTGATCGAGCACAAGCTCGGCTGCGATACGGCATCGGCCCTGACCTGGCTGGAGGATCAGGGTCTCAAGGAGACCGGGAGCGTCGCGAAGGTGCCGGCGGCGTCGACGTTCTACGACTATCAGGATCCCGATGGGCAGGTGGTCTTCCGCGTCGAGCGGCGCAAGCCGCGGACATTTCTTCAGCACGCCCCCGATGGTAAGGGCGGCTTCTATACCGCCACCGGCTGCATGCAAGGCGTCGAGTTGGTACCCTACCGCCTACCTCAGATGCTGTTCTCGGATCCCAAGGCGATCGTCTTCTTCTGCGAAGGGGAGAAGGACGTTGATCGCCTCACGGACCTGGGACTGGTGGCCACCACCAATCCCGGCGGGGCCGGCAAGGTGCGCGATCACTTCGCGGAGCACTTCCGCGGGCGTCGCGTGGTCGCGCTCGAGGACAATGACGACGCTGGGGCCAAGCATGTGGCGCGGGTCCGGGAAGTCATCGCGCCGGTGGCTTCCTGCTTCGCCACGCTTCGCCTTCCGGGTGCGAAGAAGAGTGATGTGTCCGACTGGCTCGCCGGCGGAGGAAGCGCTTTTGATCTGGTCGCGCGAGCCGAGGCTGCCCTTAGCGCACCGGACCGGGGCAACGAGGATGCAGGTCGGTGGACGCGGCCGGTGGATCTGTGGGCGCGGTATGAGCCCGCGCCGCTTCCGACAGGCCTTATCCCCGGCATTGTGGAGGCCTTTGCACGTCGGCACGGTGAGACGATGGGCGTCGATCCTGCTGGCCTGGCGATGGCCGCCCTCACGGTTTGTGCTGCAGCAATCCCCGACAAGATCAAAGTCCGGGTAAAGCGCCACGACCCGACGTGGAAGGAGTCGGCCCGCCTGTGGGTGGCGCTGATCGGACCACCCAGCTCAAAGAAGACCCCGATTATGGGCGCCGCCGTGAGGCCGCTGGGCAAGATCGATAGCCGCCTGTTCCGGGAATATGTCTCACGCCTGCAGGAATATCAGGCCCTGGATGCGAGCGAGCGCAAACAAACCAATCCACCACCGCAGCGCCGGCTGCGCATTTCCGACGCGACGATCGAGGCAGCGCAAGAGGTCCTGAAAGATTCGCCCGATGGGGTGCTTTCCCAGCAGGACGAACTCTCAGGCTGGTTCGGTGCCATGGACAAATATTCCGCCGGCAAGGGAGCCATGGCCGATCGCGGCTTCTGGCTCCAGGCCTTCAACGGCGGGTCCTATGCGCTGAACCGGGTCGCGCGAGGGGCCTCCCTGATTCCAAACCTTTCGATCAACGTCCTCGGCGGCATTCAGCCGGAGCCCCTTCGCCGGATTGTTGGCGATGCGGTCGACGACGGTCTGATCCAGCGGTTGATACCGGTGATCCTCGCGCCCGCGAAAGTTGGCCTGGACGAACCGCAGGACGGCTGTGTCGAGCGCTACGAAATGCTGGTCGAGAAGCTGTGGCAACTTGAGGCCCCGCGCTCCGGAAGCGGTGAGCCGGGCTATCTCATGTTCGATGAGGAAGGGCAGAAGCTGCGCAGCGATCTGGAGGCCAAGCACCTCGAGATGGTCGGCGCCGAGGTGATCTCTCCCAAGCTCGCCTCTCATTTCGGGAAATATGACGGCCTCTTCGCACGGCTGTGCGTGCTGTGGCACTGCATTGAGAACGTCGACCGACCCGAGCTTCCCGTCGTGATCCCGCACACCACCGCGCGCCACGCCGCGGACTTCCTTCACCGCTTCATCGCGCCCAGCGCCATCGCCTTCTATACCGGCACCCTCGGCCTCTCCGACGATCACGAGGCGCTGATCGAGCTGGCGAGCTTCATCATCAGCCATCGGCTTGCGACGGTGCAGCATCGCGACTGCCAACGCGGAAGCACGACACTAAAGGCGCTCGAGAGGGAGCAGTCTCGCCGGCTATTCGAAAAGCTGGAATCGCTCTCCTGGCTGGAGCCGACCGAACCACCGAGGAACAGCAACACACCCCGCTGGGCGGTCAACCCGGCCGTGTTCGACCTGTTCGAAGACCGAGCGAAGGCGGAGCGGGAACGACGCCAGAAGGCGCGCGAGAACCTCGTCGGCCTGCTCACCGGGTGACTTGTCACCACTTGTCACTTGCGCGCGCGGCGCAAATTTCCTGGCAGGTATAGGAAAGGGGTGGATCCTCATTTCTATCTCGCCCGCGCGAGTGACAGATGGTGACAAGTGAAGCCCCCTCTTCCGGTTTATTCCATCGGGGATGTGAAGAGGGGTGAGGAAGGGCAGGAACGGTGCCCGCGGCGACCTCACGCGCGCCCTCGCTGAAACTGCCGGCCGGGATCAGCTGGCCTTCCCTGCCGTCCAGGCTGCAATTCTGTTCGCTTGCTTTAACGCCCGAACAGGCGCATAGCCAAAGCATCAACCGAACAAGCGAACAGGCAAAGCGATGGCAGTATATGGCTATGTGCGGGTCAGCACTGATCGGCAGGCGGACGAGGGCGACAGCCTAGAGGTGCAGCGGCGGCAGCTGGCGGGCTGGGCGCTGATGCAAGGCGAGGAGATCAGCGAGATCATGGAGGACCGCGGCGTAAGCGGATCGGTCCCGTTACAGGATCGCCCGGAAGGTGCGCGCCTCCTCAAGCACCTGCGGGCCGGCGACACGCTGGTCGCGCCGAAGCTGGACCGCCTGTTCCGATCAGCGCTGGACGCCCTGCAGACGATCGAGGCTATGCGGTCCAAGAAGGTGAAGGTGTGGCTGCTCGACCTTGGAGACGTTACCGGCAACGGGATGGCCAAGGCCTTCATGACCATGGCCGCCGCGTTCGCCGAGCTGGAGCGGGACCGCATTCGGGAGCGGGTCAACGACAGCAAGCGCAACCAGCGCGAGCAGGGCCGTTACCTGGGCGGCCACGTCCCGTTCGGATTTGCCGTGCGGGCAGAGACGATCAACGGCCGCACCGAGAAGGTGCTGACGCTGGTCGAGGTAGAGCAAAACATCATCGCCGAAGCGCGCCGGCTGCGTGGTGAAGGGGTGCGATTCCGCGAGATGCAGTCCCTCATTGAGGAGCAGCACGGTCGCCGCATCGCGCTCGCCACGCTCAGCCGCATCTGCCGGGAGGAAGATCCGGCGGCGTAGTCCGGCGCGACCTGGCACACGTCCTCGGTGCGGAACCTGCTGGCCCGGCTAGGTTAGGCACGCGGCCCCAGCGCCTTCCGCAACGTCTCCGGCCGCGTCGCAAACTCCGACGCCCCACACTTCCGACACGGCCCGCGGATCACCTTGCCGAGTGCAATGATGCCGGTGTTTCCGTCGCCGCCCCTGCTCTCCTTCAGGCGCCGGATCACCTCGGCCGGCGCCAGCAGGGTCCGCTTCCGGCAGTTGGTGCACTCGATCCCGATCATGGCGTCGTCGTCGTTGAGGTAATGAACGATCGGCACGCCGCCGGGATAGACCAGCCCGTTCTCCTCTATCGCGCAGCCTTCCCAGTGCTGGCACCGTAAAGCACCGATCACGTCGCGCAGAGGGCGCTCGCCGAGGCCCGCCTTGATCGCGGCTTTCAGATCCACCTCGCACCGCCGGCGGCAATCCGCACGTCGGCACCACAGCAGCAGGGTCTGCCCGCGCTGGTAGCTGGCCAGCACCGTGTCGATCGCCACGATCTCGCCCCGGATCCGGTCGATCCGCCAGCCAGGCTCGAGGAACGGCGCCAGGGCCTTCGCCCGCGCGGCGCGTGCCGCCTCGTCTCGCTTCTGCCTGCTCTGGTTGTGGGCCATCGCGGATGAGTGGAACGTAAACGGAACAGGCGCAACGATTCGGTGCGGCCTGACGGCGGTAAGCCGGGTGCGGCCCTCAACCTATTCGGCCCCGATGGGTGTCCCGATCTTCGCGCTCGACCTGCCGGATGGCATCACCCGCCCCTATCGACCCTGCCCGCGCGACTTCCGCGAAACCTATCTCCGGATGGGCTGGGACGGAATCGTCGATCATTACCGCACGAACTGGCGCGTGATCCGCCGCTGGATCGAAGAGTGTGGCGGCGAGGAATTGCGCGCCGCTCGGGCCGCGGTCACCGGCAGCGCGCCGAAACCGCACCTGCGGACCGCTGTCCATGCCCCGGCCGGCCTCACTGCTTCGCACGGAGCATAGACACAGATAGAGCTGGCGAGACGAAAACGGCAGAATTGATAATATTCTCAGAGCCTTAGCTCTGGCGTAAAGTCTCCTCACGTTCCGTGGACACCCCGCGGTTCCCGAACCTCAAACCGGTCCCAACCCGGCGAGAGGCCCGGCGAGGAGACCAGCGATGCGCACCTACTGCGACCAACACGGCAACCCCGATCCCAACGGCGACTTCGAACGGACGAGCGACGGCGCGATAACCCTGCGCAACGGACGCATGGTCTCGTTCGCCCTCGCCTTCATGGATTCCGCTCATCGCCACCCCGGAAAGGGAAACCCCATGCTCCAGCTTACCGACGCACAGCAGTGCGAAGTCTCGGTCGCGACCGCTCGCGCCCGGATGATGCACGATCAGGCCCAGGCCTCGAAGCCCGAGCGCGACCGCACGCCCTGGACCGACGCGATGGGGAAGCAGGCGGCCGCAGATGCCGCCGCCCTCATTTCGGCCAAGGCGGTTCGCGACGCCGCACAGGCAGCTTCCTACCAGCCGGCATATGACGCCGCGACGATCGCGGCGCAGACGGCCCGGCGCGACATGATCAACGACCTCGGGGCGTCCAACGGCGCCGAGGTCCGGGACCTCGCTCGCCTCTCCCAGTACAACTGAGGAGCGCGACCATGGCCCAGCATATCCAGGACCGCATTCGCGCGGCCCTCCATCCCGACGCCAAGCTCGCTGACATGCGGCAGGTGCTGGCCGATACCCGCACCGCGCTCGACCAGGCCGTCGCCGGCAAGGAAGAAGCCGAGGCCCGGCGCTGCGACCCGATGCTCACGGCCGAAGAAGCCGAGGCCGAGCAGTTGCGCTACGAGACGCACCGCCTCGACGTGATGCGGTTCACCAAGGCGATCGAGCAGCTCGAGGGACGGATTGCCGCGATCGAGGCCGCCCAGGCGGAACGGGCGCGCCAGGCCGAAGTGGCGGCGATCGTCGCGCGCCGGGACGAGCTGGCCAAGGAACTGGCCGAGACCGTGCCCGGCCTGATCGATGCGCTGGTCGATTACATCAAGCGGATCGAGGCCAACGACAAGGAATTGGAGCGCGCTGGGCGGCTTCCCTCGGCGGAGGCCGTCGCACGCGGCTGTCCGGCCAGCTTCTACGTCGGCGGCGGTTCGCCGGTCATGCGGCTGCGCGACATGCGGATCCCCGTATTTGGCCCGGAAGACGTCAACGCCACGGCCTGGCCTGACCAGCGCGCGGCGGCGCGTGCGGCGATTGCGGCCGAAAGGCAGCAGCGGGAACGTCGAGAGGCCGAGCGGAAAAGGGTCGAGGCTCAGCAGATGGGTCGCCGCCGTTACGCGGTGAAGCGCCCGCCGAGCGACAATGGCGCCGGCCCGCTGCTTCTCAATCACGCCGCCGGATCGAGCTGGGTCGACACGCGGGAAGTCGAATGCATCCTGTTCCCGGATCAGGTCACGGCCGCGCAGGACGCGGGTTTCATCGTCACCCTCCTGCCCGGTCGGGTCGCGAAGCTAAGCGCGCGGAAGCGCGATACCCATATCGAATTCGAGACACTGGACGGCCGCAGGGCGGTCGTTGGCTCCGCCGTGGGCGGCGTCGCCTGGATCCACGCCCTGCTGACCGACGAACAGGCGCGACACATCAAAGGCGAAGTCACGGTGGAATGGCTCGGCGAGAAGTCCGCCGCCCCCAAGCGCGCCCGCGAGCCCGAACAGGTGGCCGCATGAGCCGCAACGCTTTCACCTGTCCGACCCGCTTCGATGAGCGCCGGAATACGCGCTGGGCCGACCACCAGCGCGACCAACAGTTTACCTCGCCGAGGCTGGTCCCTCGGCAGCGGCGGGACGATCACCCCGCCGGCGCCGGCCGCGACCGTGGAAAGAACTCGGCCGGCGCAACCCTTGCGACCCGCAGCCTGAGCGGGAGGGTTTCGCCTGCCCCCACAGCCTCGATGCGTGGAGACGTCGATTGAGCAAGGTCCTCAAACCAGTCGCGGCGATTGCGGCAGTCGTCGGGATGATCCCGGGACCGTGGCAGTTGCCGGCGCGAGCCATCGCGGTCGCAGCCAGCCTCGGCGCGACGCTGCTGGCGCCCAAGGCGAAAGCCCCGACCGAGGCCCGCAATCGCCTGTTCGCGAGCCTCGACCCGCTCGCCTCGCGCAAGCTCGTGTTCGGCGACACTGCGATGGCGACTCAGATCAGCTTCAAAGGGGTCGCCTCGTGACCCTCGTCAACCTGATCGTCGGCTCTGAGGCGGCGTACCTGATCGCCGATTCCGGCGGGTATCACGACGACGGGACCTTGATCCGCGTCGGCTCGAAGATCACCGTGGCGGACCACCTCAAAGCGGCCGTCACCATGTCCGGAGCCGCCTCCAGCGATACGCGCGCGATCACCGCGTCGTGGCTGGCGAGCTTCAAGCAGCCCGACGAGATGCTGGCCAAGCTCCCGTCTCTCCTCGACCTCCTCCTCGCGGACGTCGAAAGCGTCCCGGCCGAGCAGCGGTTCGTCGAGCCGCGCTTCGTGCAATTCTACGTGGCCCACTGGTCCGATCGCCGCGGGCGCCCGGAAGGATACATCGTCGGGAGCCACCAAGGCACGTTCGGGCCCTCGTACCAGCCTCGGCGGGTGTGCGGCGTAGATCGGGTCATCATGCCGTCTGTGGCCACTGACCTGGAGCCGTCGTGCTTCGATCCCGAGACGGACAGCCTGCCCCTGGTCGAGGTGCAGCGCATCACGCCCGATGAGAGGGGCCTATTCCGGGTCGGTGGAGCGGCCGAGCTTGCCGAAGTCTCGCGCGCTGGTGTTTCAATCCGCCGGATCTGCACCTGGCCCGACAAGATCGGCGAGAAGGTCAATCCTCTTGGCGACAGGGTGAAGCCTGTCGAAGGCCGCAATGGCTAGCCGGCGCATCATCGGCCTGGACCGGGCGATGCGGGCTCTGAGGGGTCGCGGCGGCCCTGGTGCTCGGCAGCGCCTCGGGCAGGCTCTGTTCGCGGCGGGCGAGCTGATCCAGGTCGAGGCGCAGCTTTCGATCACGCGGGGCGCGGTCAGCGGGAAGGGGCATGTGCCGTCCCGGCCTGGCGAGCCTCCGAACGCCGACACTCACACCCTGGCGAACAATATCGAGACGGTCCAAGCGGCCCCGCTGCGCGTCGAGGTAACGTCTCGGGCGCCCTACAGCGCCGCCCTGGAATTCGGCACCTCCAAGATGGCCGAGAGACCGTTCATGCGCCCGGCCGCGAACGCGAAGCGCAAAGAGGTGGTCGCCCTGGTCCGCCGCGCCATGAGGAAGGCATAGCATGGCGAAGGTCGAGGACATTCTCGTCTCGCTCGAGCTCCGGATGGATGGCTATGAGCGCGACCTGCGGCGCGCCGAGCGGGACATGCGCTCCGCAACCGACCGCATGGGCGGGGCCGTCGACGAGCTCGAGCGCGAGATCAAGTCTAGCTCCAGCGCGATCGGCACCGCATTCGGAAGCATCGCCGTGGCGCTGGCGGCGGCGTTCTCGACCAGCAAGATCACCGAATTCGCTGACGCCTACACGAGGTTCACGAACAATCTCCGCGTCAGCGGTCTAGAGGGCCAAGCCCTCGCGGACGTGCAGGAGCGCCTGTTCGATATCGCCCAGCAAAATGCGGTCGAGCTCGAATCGGTCGGCACGCTCTACGGTCGAGCCGCCATGTCGGCACGCGAGCTCGGCGCGTCGCAGGAGCAGCTTCTGCAGTTCACCCGCGCCGTTTCGGCCGGGCTCAAGATCCAGGGCACCAGCGCGGCGGAGGCCCAGGGCGCAATGCTGCAGCTTGGCCAGGCGCTGGGCGGCGGCACCGTGCGCGCAGAAGAATTCAACAGCATCGTCGAGGGCATGCTCCCGATCGCCCAGGCGATGGCGAACAACATCGACGCCGCCGGCGGATCGGTCGCGCGCCTTCGCACCCTCGTAAACGACGGCAAGGTCAGCAGCCAGCAGGCGTTCGCGGCGATCATCGCCTCCATGTCGGGAATGGAGCAACAGGCCGCGAATACGGCCATGACGATCGGGCAGGCCTTCACGCAGCTCGACAACGCGCTCGGGCGGTACATCGGCCAGACCGACGCTTCTCTGGGTGCGTCTCAGCGGTTGGCCGAGGCCATCGGCTGGATTGCCCAGAACCTCGACTTCTTCGCCAAGGCGATCGCGACGATCGCGGTAGCGCTCGTGACTCGCTATGCCGTCGGGACGGCAGCCGCCTTTATCGGCACGTCCCGCCTGATCGCCTCGCTCAGCAACTTCACGGCTGCGTCGCTCGGGGCGGCGGGGAGCGCCACGACGCTCGGCGTCATGATGGCTCGTCTCGGGGCAGCAGCCACCGGGGCCGGTGCCGCGATCCTTCGCGCATTCGGCGGCCCCATTGGTCTGGCTATCACCGGCATCGCGGCGGCTTTTATCTTTCTGGGCGATTCCACCGACGAGGCCACTGAGGCCCAAGAGCGTCAGGAGGAGCAGCAACGCCGACTGAGTGCTGTCCAGGCCCAGGCAGCCGACATTGCCAGTCGCCTGGCCTCAGCCTCCCGCGAAGTGCGCGCCGCCGCGATGGCCGAGGCTGCGGCGTTGCGAGCGACGACGATTCAGACGATCGCCCTGGCGCGCGCACAGCTATTCCTCGCGCAGGCGAAGCGTGCGGCTCTCACGATCGGACAGGTCGGCACCTACCGCTATGGCGGTCCGGATCAGGCCCGAATGCGGCGCGGCGAGCAGGTCCCCATGCGGCTGTGGGGTCAAGGGGCGGCCGATCGCCGGGGCGCTGATGCGGCTGTGGCCGATGCGACAGCAAACCTTCAGAGCGCGATGGCTGCTGCCGATGCGCTTGCCGATAGTCTCGCACCGCCGGCTGTGGGCGGCGGGGTCGACGAGGGTCGGGGTCGCGGCGGCGGCGGATCGCGCGGGTCAGCCGACGACACCGCCCGCCGCGAGCGCCAATGGCTCGACATGCGAGACCGTGCCCGGATCGAGGAGTTGCAGGCCCAGCAGGAGCTTGAAACGGGGATAGAGGTTCGGGCTGCTGGTCAGCGGAAAATTGCCGAATACGAACACGACATCGCGATGCGCGCGATCGACGCGAACAGCGACCTTTCCGACGCGCGAAAGGAAGAACTGCGCGTCATCGAGCGAAACATTGCGGCCACACGCCAGCAGGTGATCAATACCGAAGTCACGGAAGCGCTCAGCCGCCAGCGCCTCGAAGCCGTGCAGACCACCTACGACAACGAGATCGACCTTGCGCGTGCCCAGATGGCGTTCGCGGAGACGCGCGACGAACGCCTCGGCCTTGAGCTTCGGTTGCTCGACCTGCAGCACGGCGCCTTGAAGGCGGAGCAGGTCGCGATCCGGGACAATGCCAACCTCAGCGAGGAGGCGCGCAACATCGCGCGCGACCGGATTGCGGTGCTGGAGCGCCTCTACGGGCTGGAGCAGCGCCAGTTGCAGCGCGCCGCCGAAAGCCCGGGACAGCGGTTCCTGCGCGAGCTCGGCCGGGAGACGCGGAACCAGAGCGACCGCTTCGAAGAGATCGCGATCGACGGCCTCGACAGCCTTAACGATGGGCTCGTCGATGCGATCATGAATACGAAAAGCCTCGGCGAGGTGTTCAAGAACATCGCGAACCAGATCATCGCCGACCTGCTGCGGATTGCGATCCGGCAGGCCATCATCCAGCCGCTCGCCAATCAGTTGTTCGGCGGCGGAGATAAGGGCGGCGGTGGCGGGATACTCGGCTCTCTCATGGGGCTGTTTGGCGGGGTGTCGTCCAAACCGGGCGGGATGGGGGTCACGGCCACCGGCATGAAGCTGCCCGGCTTTGCATCTGGCGGCTCCATGATGATCGGCGGACGCGGCGGAATGGACCAGAACATCCTGTCGCTCAACGGTCAGCCTGTCGCGCGGGTCAGCCGCGGCGAGCGCATGGACATCGTGCCGCCGTCGGCGATCAGTGGCGTGCATGGTGGTGGCGGAGCGCCGGTGAAGATCACCCTCGAGGTGGGTGCCGGCGAATATTTCGACGCGCGCGTCTCGAAGGTGGCCGGGCCGATCGCAAGCCAGGCAGCGGTCGAGGTGGTTCATGTTGCCGCCCCTCGTATCGCAAAAGCGGCTGAGAACGAGGTCTATCGCCGTGCCAACCGCCGGCTGATTGGAGGCTAGCATGGCAGACCTGAGCGATCCCGATTTCGACAACCGCCGCCCCGTCTATCGGCATCTGGCCGACGTGTACGGCGTGCTCCCTGTCGCGGATGCTGCGCAGGAAATCGTCGAGATCGTTCGACGTGCCGCGAACCGCGACCCCGAGGCCGCCGCGCGCCTCTTCCTGCACTGTTCGATGAAGGAATGGGAGGCGGCGCACGGCTTGGCCAGTTTCACAACCTGGCTTCGCGAGATGGCCGACCAAGTGGACTCGAGCGTGGAGGAGCTCGATGGACGAACCGCCAACTGAGATTGTCTCCCGCCCAGCTAGCCCCGCCAACCTCGGTGGCCGCCCTTCCCTCTACCGGCCGGAATATTGCGAGATGGCCATCGCCCATATGTCCACCGGCGCCAGCATCACGTCATTCGCTGGCGAGATCGATGTCAGCCGCAGGACGCTCACGAAATGGGCTCATGAGCATCCCGACTTCGCTCACGCGATAGAGATCGGGAAGGCCAAGCTGGCGGCCTGGTGGGAGAAGCGCGCCCGCACGATCGCAGACGGCGGCGGCGGCCCCGGGGCTGCGTCCATGTGCCAGTTCGCCATGAAGAACCTCGCGCCTGAGGATTGGCAGGACCGCTCCACGACGGAGCACGTCGGCAGGATCGGCCACTTTCCGATGACGGCGGCCGAGGCGCTGGCAGAAGCGCAACGTCGCGGCTTGCCGACACAGGTCTATGAGCCATGAGAAGCACAGCCGAACTCGACGTCCTGGAGGCGCTGGCAATCCAAGAGGCTCGGCAGAGTTTCTGGGCATTCCGGCAGCGGATGAATCCGAGGATGAAACGCGGCTGGTGGCAGCGCGACCTCGCCCACCACCTGCAGCGCTTCTACGAGGACCTAGTGGCCGGGCTGCGGCCCAAGCTGGTGGTCCAGGCCCCGCCCCAGCACGGCAAGTCGGACAGCATCGTCGATTTTATCGCCTGGGCGTCGGGCAAGAATCCCGAACTGAAAACGATTTATGCGAGCTTCTCGGAGCGGCTCGGCGAGCGCGCCAACGGCAAGCTTCAGCGGATGTTCGACAGCGAGCGCTACCGGCGGACATTCCCCGAGCTGCAGATCAGCGACGGGCCGACCAACGGCACCGGCGGCTCGGTGCGCAATCGCATGCTGATCGAGTACGGCGAGAGCGGCGGCTACTTCCGCAACACCACCGTGCGCGGCTCCGTGACAGGCGAAAGCCTCGACCTGGGCGTGATCGACGATCCTATCAAGGGGCGCGAGGACGCCAATAGCGCGATCGTGCGGGATCGCACCTGGGATTGGTACACCGACGATTTCGCGACCCGTTTCTCCGACGACGCTGGCCTACTGATGATCCTGACCCGCTGGCACGTCGATGATCCGGCCGGGAGGCTCATCCTGGCCGATCAGGACGTGAAGGTGCTGCGCTATCCGGCCATTGCGCTGGTGAACGAGGAGCACCGGCGCGAGGGCGAACCGCTTTTCCCGGAGCACAAGTCCGCGGCCTTCCTGTCACAGAGAAAACGGGAGATGGACCCGATCAGCTGGGAAGCCCTGTACCAGCAAGATCCCGTCGTCGCCGGCGGCAACCTGTTCAAGCTCGAGGACTTCCGGAAGCATCGCTACGGCGCCGAGCTCGATCTGCAGCGGCGCGCGATCTACGTCGATACGGCCCAGAAGACGGGCGAGCGCAACGACTTTAGCGTTTTCCAGGTGTGGGGCCTGGGCAAGGATGGCACCGCCTATTTGATCGACCAGATGCGCGGGAAATTCGAAGCGCCGGAGCTCGAGCGGACGGCACGCCAGATATGGGCGCGCGAACAGGACCGCACCACGGCGCGTAGTGGCCGGCTGATCGCGATGATGGTCGAGGACAAGGTGAGCGGCACCGGGTTGATCCAGCAGCTACAGCGGGGCGCAGACGCGATTACGGTGAGGCCGATCAAACGAGGCGCCGCGGACAAATACACCCGCGCCCTCGACGTGCTCCCGAGCATCGCGGCGGGGCGGGCGTCGCTGCCGGCGGACGCGCCTTGGTACGATGATCTCCTGGCCGAGCTGGCGCAGTTCCCGAGCGGCGCGCACGACGATCAGGTCGACCCGCTGGTCGACGGGATCGCGGACCTGCTTCTCTCGAAGCAGTGGGCCTACAACCTGGCTGCCCTCACCTGATCGCGCCAATATGGCTTTTCGCAGCTTTGACCTTCTGACAGCTCCGGCGCATGATGCTCAAAATTTGACGGGGCGATCATGGTGCTTCTCACCAGCATACTCCTGGCCAGTTCGGTCGCCCAGGCCCGCGTCGGCGAGGTAAACGACTGGGTGCTGCACCAGAATGATGGATCCTGCTCAGCGATCGCGAGCTATGGGCGGGACATCCTGGTGCGGGTCTCCCACGATCTCGCGCGGAACGAGGCGCATTTTTCCGTGGTGCGCCCGGTCTGGCGCTCGATCGAAGAAGGGCGCCGCTATCAGCTGCGGATCGATTTCTCGAACGGCAATTACTACGATGGCCCTCCAAATGCCGGCGTCCACATTGGAGAGGGCGATACGCGATCGTCCGGCATCACCGCCACGCTCAACGGGAGGGAGTTTCTCGCGGACTTCGCCGGCGCCGCGTGGATGGAAATTCGCGTCGAAGGGACGCTGATTGCCTCTTTGAACCTCCGCGGCACCCGAGCCGTGATGAGCCAGGTTCGAGCCTGCTCAGCCCGCGCCTTCCGAGAGGACACCAGGGATCCTTTTGCGCGCCTCCCCTCGTCGCCGCCAACTCCCACGTCGCCGCTCCTAGAAGGCGTGCGCCGTCCCCCTAATTCCAGTGCCCCACCGTCGATCGCCCGGCTGCGCAGCGGTTCGATCAGCAACGCGGATATGCCCATGTCTTCGATCCGCGCGGGCAGCTCGGGGACCACGCGAATCACCATGCTCGTCGATGCGACGGGGGTGGCGACGGATTGCTCAGTCACGGGATCGAGCGGCGATGCGACGCTTGACGCCTGGACGTGTACCTTGGCGGTGCGGCGCTTTCGGTTCACCCCTGCGACTCGCAACGGCCAAAATGTCGTCGGGACCTATTCGCAGTCTGTCCGCTGGGTGCTTCCGGACGACTAGGAAGCGCCGTCGAGCGCCTTCTTCACAAGCCGACGAACCGCCTCCGGCCTAGTCGGAAGGTCCGCCTGTCCAGCCCGCCACTGGTCCAGGGCGCCTAACTGCTCAACCTGAAAACGAGTGCCGACCAGCGTTCCCGTCTCGGGAGCGCGGGGTTTTCGTGTTTTCGTGTTATCACGAGTTGACGCTTTCATGTTTTCGCGTTAACACGAAAGCGAGCCGAGGGGAAGCTGCAACTTCCCGCCCGGCTCTGACCGACAACCACCTGCACAAGAGGTGATCATGGCTACGACGACCCCTATCACAGACGACATGCGCGCCCAATGGGATCGCGCCCTCGCCGCATTCGAAATCCGCGACGCACTCATGTTGGCGGATGAGCAGTTCGGCGCCTATGCTGAGGCCATCCGCGCTTTCGACTGGGAGATTGCCAGGCTGCAGGATGCTCACGGCACCCGCGACAGGGCGAAGTGGGGGCCAGAGGGATCGGCGGCTTGGGAGCGCGTCTGGAAAGCGCTGCAGGCAGCGGAACAGGCACAATACGACCAGTTCATCGTTCCAGTCGATCAGGCGGCGGTCGCGGTCGCGTCCACGCCTGCCCCGGACCATCGCGCGCTTCGCCGTAAGGTCGAGATCATCAAGTACCGGGAACTCGACAACTACACCGGCATCGAAACCCCGCCGATGGAGTTCGTGGCGGCAGACGCCCGCCGCCTGCTTGGGGAGGTCGCATAATGGGCACCGCGACGAAAACGCTCGCTCAAGAGCCCTCCCGCCGCGCCATCCTTGGCGCTCTGGTCACAGCCCCGATCGCAGCCGCCTCATGCGCCCCAGCGATCGCAGCTGCGGCCTCGTCATCCGGCATGTCGCCGGCTGTCGCCGCGGCCGTTGCGGCGCTTCACGCGGCGCGCCGGGCCGAGGACGACTTTGACCGCGAGATCTTCCGACCTGTCTACGACGTCTGGGATATCGAGCGCGGCAAGGTGCCCCATGTCGAAGTTGGCACCGATCCCTACAGCGGCTGCGAATCTCCTGTGACGACGGAGGACTGGCGCGCGGTCCATGGGGCCCGAAGGCTCGTCAGAGACGTCGCCGCCGGCAAATGCTACCTCGAGACCGACCGCTATCCGTCCCTGGCCCGTCATTGGGAATTCTCACAGCGGCTGGCGGCAGCTGCAGATGAGCGGGACGCGGTGATCGACGCTCTGTCGGCCCGCTACGGCATCGACGAGCTTGAGGCGCGATCTATGGAGCTTGGGGAGGTTCATTCGGCCGCGTTCATGGCGCTGGTCGCCGTCCCTGCGGAGACGGTCGGGGACCTCCACGCGAAGATGGTCGAGATCAGCATTCACGAAACTTGGGATTGGGAAGACGTACAGGAGGTGCTGCTCGCGGATGCCGACCGGGTCGCGGCAGCCGCTTAATCGGAGGGCTCGTCGGCTTCGGTCGGCGAGCCCGCTTCTCGGCCATCGCCCCCCCGGCTAACATGGTCGTGGGATACGGGAGGCGCGATCATGGACTGGGCAGCTATCTGGACGGGGGCAACTGCTTTGCTCACCCTGGGCCTGCTGGTCGCGACCGGAGTGTACGCTTGGCTCACCCATTGCCTTGTGAAGGCGGGCGAAGAGCAATCTTGGCAAATCGCGCGACCTAGAATGCTGGTGGCGATTCGGACCAACCAAGGGGGTCAATTCCTGATCATCCACATCGAGAACATAGGCTCCTCTGCTGCTGAGGACCTCAGGCTAGAAATCGATCGCCCGCTCTTTCAGCAGTTTGGGTCGCTCGACGACATTGCTCAGGTGCCAATCTTCCGAGAGGGCCTAAGAGCCTTGCCATCGAGGACGCCGATTCGCATCGGCCTGGGCGTCGCCCATCAATACCTCAACAAAAGCGCAAATCGGGAGAAGCACCCCTCCAGCTTCACCATCACTGCACATTATCGGAGCGGCGATCGGGAGCTGACGGAGACTTTTCCCATTGATGTGAGCCGTCAGTTTGACGCCACCCTTGTCGATCGAGATTATGCCGAGGACTTTTACCGCACATTCCCCGACCAGCTCGGCAAGCACATCAAAGGTTTGGCCACGGCGATGAAGGAAGGGAGGGGTGGCCGCTGACACTTGTAAATCCTCGGTAATCATGCACGAAATCGCCGCGACAAATCGAGAACAGGACAGAATGTCGAAGCGGCCAAAATCGGCGGAAAACTGCGAAGAATAGACCCGCAGAGAGTCCGCGAGATACCGTTCCCGCCGCACTGTAAATCTGCCCGGGTTTCCCGTACGCTGGTTCGAATCCAGCCCTGTCCACCACCTCTAGATTGACGGCCCGAGGCCGGCGCGAGGTGGATTGCAGGTGCGCTGCACATAATCACTGAGTTCGCGCACGGCATTGCCGCGATCGGTCGCGGTCAGCTGCCCGCGTCGCTCCAGGCCGGCATAGAGATCGAGCGTTTCCCGCCAGATCCGGCAGGCCCCCGCATAATCGCCGCCATTATAATGATTGCCGCCATCGGTGCGCCGCGCCGCCGCCATGCTGCGCGTCGCGCCGGCCGCGCCGCCGGCTTTTTCGACCAAGGCGAGATGCATGGCGCGGACCTGCTCGCCGACCGCATAGGCGTCGGGAAAGCGGCGTAGATCGGCCAGAATTTGCGCCTGCACCTCGGCCACGACGGCGACCAATTGCAGCGCCCCTGCATCATTGGGATCGCGCTCTCGCAGCCGCTCCGCCTCGGCGCGCGATTCCTCGATCGACGCCCGCGCCAGTTCGCTGCGGTCGTTGCTGCGATGGACGATCGCACGATAGCGCAGCGAGGTCGCCAGCCGCCGCCGGATCAGCGGATCGTCGGGCTGCTCGGCGACCAATGCGCGGTTGAGTTCGACCGCCTGATCGAGCGCGCGGCGCGCCGGTTCGGTTTCGCGCAGATTGTGCTGCGCCTCGCCCAGCAGGCGCAGATTGCCGGCGCGGATGCCGCGCAGCCGGGCGTGGTTCCGGAAGGCTTCCGGCAGTCCGGCGATAAAATGTTCGGCCGCTTCGTAGCGTTCGCGGGCGCGGGCGAAATCATCGTCCCAGGCGTGGCTGTCGCCCTCGACACGCACCGCGTCGGCGTACAGCCGCGCCGTCTCGATTCCATCGGCGGCACCAGCTTCCACCAACTCCCTGGCCCGCACCGCCTGCGCCCGCGCGCGCCCGATATCGTTATTGTTGTAGAGGTTTGATCCGGACTGCTCGACCAGCAAAGCGGCCATCGCCCGGCGCACGTTCGAGTCGTCGGGATGCCGCTCCAGCAATCCCCCCAAGATTTCTTCCGAACGCGCGAGCAGCGCATCGGCATCGGCATAGCGGCCGAGTTGGCTGGCCTGGCCGCCGCCGACGACCTGGGCCAGCCGCATATAGCCCAGCCCAGCCTCGATCCGGACATCGATCGGTGCGTTCTCGTCCGCCGCCAGCGCCTCGAGGTAGGTGAGCCCGGCGCGAGCCAGATATTCGCGCGCATGGGTCGAGCCTGGCACCCGGCTGACCTGGTCGAAGGCGTCGAACAGCAGGGTCTTGGCGATGGCGCGCGTTTCCGCGAAGCGTTGCTCCGATTGCGCCAGCGCCCGCTCGGCCCGCAAATTGGCGAGCAAGGCCGCGCCCAATGCGCCCACCAGCAACAGCAAGGCCACTGCCGCCGCCGCGACCCCCAGGCGGTGCCGGCCGATGAATTTTCGGATCACATAGCCGCGCCCGCCTTTGACCGCCGACACCGGCAAATTTGCGCGCCACGCCTCGACGTCCGCGCCGAGAGCGTCGGCGGTCGGATAGCGGGCGAGCGGATCGAGCGCCGTCGCCCGCGCCACGATCGCCCGCAATTCGCTGTCTCCCGATGCCGGCGGCAGCATCTTTTCCAGCAACCGCCCTAGCGAATAGATGTCGGCGGCGGTCGTCACCTGAGCGCTCGTCATCCGCTCCGGCGCGGCATAGCCCGGAGTGAGGCTGAGGCTGCCGAGCGAAGGCCGCGCGGGATCGGCGCCTTCGTCGACGGGCCTGGCGATGCCGAAGTCGATCAGCTTCACCGCGCCGTCCCCGGTCACCAGCACATTGGACGGCGTGAGGTCGCGGTGGACGATCAGATTGCGGTTGGCGAAGGCGACCGCGCCGCAAATCTCGGCGAACAGCCGGCAGCGTGTGTCGCGGTCCGGTTGATGCTCCTCGATCCAGGCCAGCAGCGGCTCGCCATCGACATGCTCCATGACGATGTAGGGCGAGCCATGCTCAGTCTCGCCGCCATCGTAGAGCTGCGCGATATGCGGATGGCGCAGTGCCGCCAGCATCTGGCGCTCGCGCTCGAACCGTTCGACCAGGCCTTCGGACAGCAGGCCGGGCTTGATCACCTTGATTGCCGCGACATGGGCGAAATCGCCGCTCATCCGCTCGCCGCGATAGACCGAGCCCATGCCGCCTCGGCCGATCCGCTCGACGATGCGATAGGCGCCGATCCGCTCCGGCGGCGCTTCCTCTTCCAGCGCGTCCACCGCCGCGCCGGTCTGCAGCCCCGCCCGCCGGTCCGCGGCGCGCATCGCCTGCAAGCGCGCGGCCAGCTCCGGCCGGCCTTCGGTGCGCTCGGCGAGGAAAGCGTCGCGCTCCGCCTCGGGCAGTTCGAGCATCGCTTCGAACAGGAAGAGCGTCTCGCGCTCCAGCCGGTCGTCAGTCATCGCCGACCGGGTGGGCCAGGGCGTCCATCAGCCAGGCCCGCGCCACCTGCCAGCGGCGCTTCACTGTCGGCTCGGACACACCAGTGACGGCGGCGACGTCTGCCGTGGTCATGCCGCCGAAATAGCGCATCTCGACAAGGTCGCTGAGCTCGGGACTGAGCGCGCGCAACCGGATCAGGGCGGCTTCCAATTCCATCAGATCGACCCGCTGGCCGCCGTCAATGTGGGTGTGCAGTTCGACCTTGCGGTGCCGGCGCTTGGACGAGGCCTTGGCGCGGGCGTGATCAACCAGGATGTTGCGCATGATGTGCGAGGCCAGAGCGACGAAATTCGCGCGGCCACCGGGCGACACCGTTTCGGAGCGAATGATGCGCAACACCGCATCGTTGATCAGGTCGCCGGTCGAGAGCGAGGAATCGCGCTCCTGCCGAAGCCGAGCGCCGGCGATCTTCAGCAATTCCGGATGCAGGCGCGCGATCAGCGCGTTGCGCGCATGGCCCTCGCCGCCCTGCCATTGGGCGAGCAGAACATTGGTATTCGCCTCTTCCCGCACTGCTGACGCTACCCCCTCGCCGCCAAGGTTCCTCCGAAATGGCGCTTCTGGCAAGATCAAGCGCCGGGTCGGCGGCCGCAGCGTCCCTCAGCGGCACTTGCCCGCCGCGGCGCGCGCGATTAGGCGAGGGCGGCACGCGGGTGTAGCTCAATGGTAGAGCAGAAGCCTTCCAAGCTTACGACGAGGGTTCGATTCCCTTCACCCGCTCCAGGCTTTCCGCCGTCACCGCCAATTTGGGAGAATATGTTCGCATGCGCCTCGCCTCGCTGCTCCTGACCGCCTGTGTCGCTCTGCCGCTCGCCTCCCCCGCCGCCGCCCAGACCGAGCGGACGACGATCAACCGGATCCTCGACGAGGGGATGAACCGCAGCGAGGTGATGGAAACCGCGGCGCACATGACCGACCGGATCGGCGGGCGGCTGACCAATAGCCCGGCGATGCGCGAGGCCGAGCGCTGGACGCAGCAGCGCTTCCGCGACTGGGGCCTGACGAACGTGCGCGCGGAAGGGTTCGAATTCGGCCGCGGCTGGTCGATCGTCTCGTCGAGCGCGCGGATGACCGCGCCGCGGACCTTGACCCTGCGCTCCATTCCCGTCGCCTGGACGCCGTCGACCAATGGCGTGATCAACGCGCCGGTAATCGTCGCACCGATGACCGAGGTCGAGGATTTCGCCCGCTGGCGCGGCCAGCTGCGCGGCAAGATCGTAATGATCTCGCGTCCGACCGCGCCGCGCGACGCGACCGACCCGCAATTCCGCCGCCTGACCGGCGAGCAGCTCTCCGAGCGCAACACCTATCAGCAGCCCAACTATTCGCCGCAGCAGATCGAGGAATCGCTGGACCGCGCCGATTTCGCCGAGCGGCTCGACGCCTTCCTGGCCGAAGAAGGCGCGCTCGCCTGGGCGCGCATGGCCTATCGCGACGGCGGGCTGGTGCACGGCGCCGGCTACACCTTCCAGACCGGCCGCACGCCGCGCCTGCCGGGCGTCGAGCTGGCCGCCGAGGATTATCGCCGGCTTGCGCGCCTGGCGCGCACCGACGCGGCGCCGAGCCTTGAGCTGAACCACGACGTCCGTTTCCACGACGAGGACACGAAGGCCTACAACATCCTGGCCGACATTCGCGGCACCGACCCGAATGCCGGTTACGTCATGGCCGGCGCGCATCTCGATAGCTGGGTCGCCGCCGACGGCGCGGTCGACAATGCCGCCGGCAGCGCGGTGGTGATGGAAGCGGCGCGCATCCTCTCGCGGCTCGGCGTCCGGCCGAAGCGCACCATCCGTTTCGCGCTGTGGAATGGCGAGGAGCAGGGCCTGCTCGGCTCGCTCGCTTATGTCGAACAGCACCTCGCGACGCGCCCCCCGGCGCCGGCCAACCGCGCCAACCTGCCCGACAACCGCACCTGGCGGCACCGCTATCCGATCACGCTTCGCCCCGGCCATCGCGAGATGACGGCTTACTTCAACCTCGACAACGGCTCGGGCAAGATCCGCGGCATCCATGCCGAGGGGAACCTGGCCGTCGTACCGATCTTCCAGGAATGGCTGTCGCCTTTCTCCACGCTCGGCGCGACGCAGGTGGCGATCCGGGGCAGCGGCGGCACCGACCACGTCTACATGCAGGCGGTCGGCCTGCCGGCCTATCAGTTCATCCAGGACCCGCTCGATTACAGCGCCCGCCTGCACCATTCGAGCATCGACACCTATGAGCATATGCGCGCCGAGGATCTGCGCCAGGCGGCGGTGATCATGGCGACCTTCCTGCTGAACGCGGCCAATCGCGACGAGCCGCTGCCGCGCCAGCCGGTGCCGCAGCAGCCGCGTCCGACCGACCCGTTCGAATATCCGGCAGACTGACCCGATGCGCCGTAAAGCCTGCACCAGCCCGCGCCCCCACCCGGCCTCCCATCTAGGGTATGCTGTCTGGGTGGCCGGGTGGGGGAGCGGGCTGATGCCGACTAAGCAGGAGAGCTTCTAGTGCGCCGCAAAGCCCGTCAGGCGACCAAGGCCGAGAATCGCCCCCGTTTCTGGGGCAAGCACGCCGTCGCCGCCGCGCTCGACAATGAAGAGCGGCGGGTGGTGCGGCTGTGGGTGACGCGCGAGGCGGCCGAATTCCTGCAGCCGCCGAAGGAGATCCAGGTCACTTATGCTGACGTGGCGGACCTGGCCCGGCTGGTTCCCGGCGATGCGCCGCATCAGGGCATGGTGGCAGAGGTCGAGCGGCTGGAGGACATCCTCCTCGCCGACCTGCTCGATCAGGCGGAGGACGGCCGGCCGCTGATCGTGCTCGACCAGGTCACCGATCCGCACAATGTCGGCGCGATCCTGCGTTCGGCGGCGGCGTTCGACGCCCTGGGGATCGTCACCCAGGACCGGCATGCGCCGCCGGAATCAGGGTCTTTGGCGAAGGCGGCGAGCGGCGCGCTGGAGACCGTGCCGTGGGTGCGGGTGGTGAACCTCGCCCGGGCGCTCGACGAGATCGCCGACGCGGGCTTCTGGCGGATCGGCCTGGCCGGCGACACCGAGATGACGCTGGACAAGGCGCTCGGGCCGAAGCGCGTGGCGCTCGTGCTCGGCGCGGAAGGCGAAGGCATGCGGCAGAACACGCTGGCCCATTGCGACGCGATCGCTCGGCTGCCGATCAGCGACCAGATGGAGAGCCTCAACGTCTCCAACGCCGCCGCGATCGCCCTCTACGCGGCACGCACGGCAGCGGCGTAGAAGGGGTTTTTTGGGCTCCGCTTCGCTTCGCAAGCCGCAAAGGCGCGAAGAGAAGAATTGAAGGAAAAGGGCGAACCGGCGCGCAGCGCCAAGCAATGCTCTTGAAAGCGCTTCGCGCGTTGCTTCTTCTTGGCGTCGTTGCGGCTTGCGGCGCGCAGCGACGCCCAAGACTCTCTTAGTCCTCCGGCGCGATCGTTACGCGCAGGCCGTCCAGCTCGTCCGACATCAGCAATTGGCAGGACAGGCGGCTGGTCGGCTCCTTGTGATCCGACGTGTCGAGCAGATCGTCCTCGTCCGCGCTGCGCGATTTCAGCCGATCGAAATCCTCCGCGTCGACATGGACGTGGCAGGTCGCGCAGGAGCAGCAGCCGCCGCACAAAGCCAGCAATTCGTCCATCCCGGCGTCGCGGATCGCTTCCATCACGCTCCAGCCGGCGCGCGCCTCGATTGCATGTTCGTTGCCGGCACGGTCGGTGACGATGAGACGGGGCATGAGAATCCTTTGAACGCAAGAATGCGGAGGAGGCGCGCGCGGTCTATGCTAGCCGCGGCGGGGCGGTGCAAGGAGCGGATATGGGGATCAAGGCCGAGCAATTGAACGCGTCGATCGACGCGCTGGGCGTGATCGAACCGGCCTTCGCCGCGGCGCTGGAGCGGATCGGCTATCCCGAGCCCCGGATCGGCGAGCGCGGCTACGTCACCCTGCTGAAGGCGATCGTCGGCCAGCAGGTGAGCATCAAGGCGGCGGCAGCGATCTGGGCGCGGGTCGACGCGGTGGCGGGCGGAGCGGACGATCCGGCGCGATTGCTGGCTGTGCCCGATCAGGCCTTGCGCGATGCCGGCCTGTCCTGGGGCAAGGTCTCCTACGCCAAGAGCCTGGCCGAGGAAGTGCTGTCCGGCCGCCTCGACCTGGAGAATCTGCCCGCCGACGACGAGGAAGCGATCGCGCAGATGGTGCAGGTGAAGGGCATCGGCCGCTGGTCGGCGGAAATCTATCTGCTGTTTGCCGAAGGCCGGCTCGACATCTGGCCGGCCGGCGATCTGGCGGTGCGGATCGAGGTCGGCCGGATCCTCGGCCTCGAGGAAAGCCCCAACGAAAAGCAGACCCGCGCGCTGGCCGAAAGCTGGCGCCCGCACCGCGGCGCGGCGGCGATCTTCGCCTGGCACCACCGACACGTCGTGCCGATCTAGGTCCTCTGGCCGGTCCCGCCAGATTGGCGATTTTCCGAACAATCGGGAGGATTGCTTCCACGCGCGGTCAGTTTAATCTCCCCGCAGGGGGAGTTCGGCCATGCGCTTGATTTCGCGGATGCTTTTGCTGCTGCTGATCGTCTGGCCGGTGTCCGCGCAGGCGGCGTGGCGGCGGGCAGAGAGCAATCATTTCGTCGTCTATAGCGAGGAATCGGAGGCCCGGATGCGGATCCGCATCGGGCAGCTGGAGGATTTCCACAATCTGCTGGTGCTGCTGACCGACGCGTCGACCGAGGATTCCCCGAACAAGCTGCACATCTATGTCGTCGGCAATCGCCGCGAGCTCACCACGATCCGACAGATGGGCCGCAACGTGGCGGGTTTCTATTCCGCCGGAGTCGAGTCAGTGTTCGCGGTGGTCGACAATTCGGTCGAGGGATCGCGCAGCAACGAGATCCTGTTCCACGAATATGCGCATCATTTCATGATGCAGTATCTGACCGGCTCCTATCCGGCCTGGTATGTCGAGGGCTTCGCCGAATTCCTGATGACCGCGAAGCTCGAGTCGGATCGAATCGACATCGGCCAATTCTCGCAAGGGCGGGTCTACAGTGCGGCGGAAGGGCCGTGGCTTCCGATCGAGCGGATCGTGTCGGCCGGGCCGCGCGGCCTGGATAGCGAAGGCGGCGCGGCTTATTATGCCCAGGCCTGGCTGATGACCCATTATTTCTTCAGCACGCCCGAGCGGCAGGCTGCGCTGCGCCGTTATTTGACCCCCGTGCGGGGCGAGACGCAGGTGCAGGCGCTGGTCCGCGCGACCGGCATGCCGATCGAGCAATTCACCCGCGAATTGCGCCGCTACATCGGCCGCGGCAGCATCACCTACCGCCGGATGGCGCGGTCGGGGGCGGCGGCTGTTGGGCCGGTGCAAGTGACCACGCTGACGGCGGCGGCGGACGATGTGCTGCTGCTCGACGCGGCGGTGCGGGGTGGACTGGGGGACGAAGAAGCGCCCGCGCTGCTGCAACAGATCCGCACCGCCGCGGCGCGGCATCCGCAGGACGCGCTTGCCCGCCGGACGCTCGCGCGCGCGGAGATCTTCCATGGCGACCGCGCGGCGGCGCTCCGCCTGCTGGAACCGTTGCACACCGAACTGCCGAACGATGCCGAACTGATGTATCTGCGCGGCCGCCTCCATCTGGAGAATGCGGACAAGGATGGCGACGAGGCGCAGATCGCCCTCGCCCGGGCCTGGTTCTCGCGCGCGCACCGCGCCGATCCCAACCAGTTCCAGTCGCTCTACCGGTTCGCGCAATCCTACCGGCATGAACCCGGCCTCCCGAGCGAGAACACGGCCAACGCGCTGCTGCTCGCGCAGCAACTGGCGCCGCAGGTGATCGAGATCCGGCTGAATGCCGCGGCCATGCAGATCGCGCGCGGCGAGGTGGATTATGCCGCAGCGCTGCTGCGGCCCGTGCTGACCGATCCGCATCGCCCCGAGCTGGCGGCGGAGGCGCAGCGGCTAATCGACGCGGCGCGCGCCGGGGAAGCAGGGCCGGAGGACGAAGCGGCGCCGGCAAGTTCGGACGACTGACGCCGCCCAGAAACAGGTGTCCCCGCCGATGCGGGGAGGCCAGAAACACGTGTCCCCGCCGAAGCGGGGACCCGGGGATCATTCGAGGGGGGAGAGAAAGATCCCGGGCTCCCGCGCGGGCGGGCAGCAGAAAGCCCGCGCGGGAACACGTTACCGGCGGCGTCAGGCCGCCAGATCGCGGCGAAGCAGGCTGTTCAGCCGGTCCTTCACCGAGAGCTTCAACTTCTTCAGCCGAAGCAGCCGCAGGCTGTCGGGCAGCCGCGCCTTCAGCTCGCGGCTGATCGCCTCGTCCAGGCTCTTGTGGATCGAGGTCAGGCGATAGGTGGAAGCAGACATGTTGATACTCCAGCTTCGTCACGCTCCCGCGAGGACGCGGTTCGAAGGCGTCCGCGGAGCGGTGACATTGATCATTGGGAGCCGCCGCTTCGGGCGGCGCTGGATCAGAAGGCTGGTGGCGCGCGGGCGCGGTAAGCGGTGAGGCTCGGGCGCGGTCCGGACGACCAGCCGGTGCTACAGAGCGGCGTGGCCGGACGCGTGCAGATGCTTTGCGTTACGATTGCCGGCGCGGGCGGCAGCAGGACGCTGTCGCCGTCGCGATCATCGGAATGGCTGCGGATCGAGGTCCGCAGCGGCGCGGCATGTTTGGCAAGTTCGGTCGAGCCGAGCTGCGCGCGGCCGGTCGGATTGGCCTGAGCAACCGGGGTGGCGGCGAACAGGAAGCTGACAAGCAGGGCCAGGACCGTCACGGCCCCCGGCTTCCGCTTATAGTCGCTCCCGTCGATCACGTTTATCCTCCGGCTCCCTCAAGCTAGGGCCTGATCCGGCCCGAACAAGCGGCAATGCGACGAACGGAGCGCAGAAAAAGCTAGGCCAGTTTGTCCTGCGTCTTCGTGTCGAAATCGCTGGCGTCGTGGCGCTCGTGCAATTGCTCGGACGGCTCACCGGAGAGGCGGTTCACCATCCGGCCGCGCTGCACGGCCGGGCGGGCGAGCATCGCCCCGGCCCAGCGCCGGACATTGGCATAGCCTTCGACCTGGAGGAATTCGGCCGAGCCTTCATAGCTCTGGCCGAGCACGAGGTGGCCGTACCAGGGCCAGATCGCCATGTCGGCGATGCTGTAATCCGCGCCCGCAATATATTCGCTTTCCGCCAGCCGCCGGTCGAGCACGTCGAGCTGACGCTTGGCCTCCATCGCATAGCGGTTGATCGCATATTCGATCTTCACCGGCGCATAAGCGAAGAAATGGCCGAAGCCGCCGCCCAGGAACGGCGCGCTGCCCATCTGCCACATCAGCCAGGAAAGGCATTCCGCCCGGGCCGGGCCGCTCACCGGCAGGAAGGCGCCGAACTTCTCGGCCAGGTGAATGAGGATCGCGCCGGATTCGAACACGCGCACCGGCTCCGGCCCGCTGCGATCGACCAAGGCCGGGATCTTGGAATTGGGATTCACGTCGACAAAGCCGCTGCCGAACTGGTCGCCATCCAGGATGCGGATCAGCCAGGCATCATATTCGGCGCCTTCATGTCCGGCGGCGAGCAGCTCCTCGAGCAGGATCGTCACCTTCTGCCCGTTCGGCGTGCCGAGCGAGTAGAGCTGCAACGGGTGCTTGCCGACCGGCAATTCCTTGTCGTGAGTCGCGCCGGCAATCGGCCGGTTGATCGAGGCGAAGCGGCCGCCGCTGGCGGCGTCCCAGGTCCAGACCTTGGGCGGGACATAGTCGCTCATTGCGCGGCGCCAGTGGTTGGCCGGTCCCGCACGCGGCGGTTCAGGAAATCGGTGATCGTGCGCCACAAATGCAGCTGCCGCCCCTCGCCCGGCACGGCGTGGGTCGCGCCGGGATAGACCATCAATTCGAACGGTTGGCCGCGCTCCTGCAGCGCGCCGACCAGCACGGTGGTGTTTTCGAACACGACATTGTCGTCGGCCATGCCGTGGATCAGCAGCAACGGATCGCGGATCCGGTCGCTGACCGGCACGACATTGGAGGCGGTGTAGGGCGCCGGGTCGATCGACGGATTGCCCAGATAACGCTCGGTATAATGGGTGTCGTACAGCTCCCAGCGGGTTACCGGCGCGCCGGATACGCCGGCGGCATATTGGCCCGGCGCCGCGGCGAGCAGCCGGTTCACCATGTAACCGCCATAGGACCAGCCATAGACGGCGACCCGGTCCGGATCGACGAAGGGCTGCTGCTTCAGCCAGGCAAGACCGGCGAGCTGGTCGCGCACTTCCACGCCGCCCATCGCCAGGTGCAAGGCTTCCTCGAACGCCTTGCCCCGGCCGGGCGAGCCGCGACCGTCGATCGAAAAGACGATCCAGCCCTGATCGACCAGATATTGATGGCGCGGATTGGACCAGCGGCGGGTGACCTGCCGGCCAGCGCCCGGACCGCCATAGACTTCGACGAAGACCGGATAGCGACGGCCCGGCACAAGCGTCGGCGTGAGCAATTTATAGTGGAGCGTGGTGCCGTCTTCGGCCGGGATGGTGCCGAAGCTGGTCTGCGCATGGCCGGGTGCGAACGGCGCATAAGGATGCGCGCCGGCCAGGGCATTCTCCTCGATCCAGGCGATGCGCCGCCCGTCCGCGCCGGCGATATAGGATTGGCCCGGCTGGTTCGGATTGGAGCGGGCAATGAGCGCGCGGGTGCCGCGGCCGTCCATCGCCACATCGTTCCACCAGCCGGCCTCGGTCAGCCGCTGGGGCGCGCGGGGCCGCTCATAGCTGACCGAATAGAGATGCTGCTCCAGCGGGCCGTCGGCATTGCCGGTGAAATAGATGCGCTTGGCCCGCTCGTCGATCGCGGCGATGCCGTTGACCATCCAGTTGCCGCGGGTGAGCTGAGTCATCTGCCCGTTCCGCCAGCGATAGAGATGCTGGAAACCGTCCCGCTCCGACGACCAGATCAGGCTGCCGTCGCCGAGCGCGCGGAAATTGTCGTGCAGGTTGACCCACGCGTCGTCCGTCTCGCTCAGCACCAGTCGCGACGCGCCGGTGGCGGGATCGACGGCGAGCAGATCGAGGCGCTTCTGGTCGCGGCTCTGGCGCTGGACGTAGAGGGTGCGCCCATCCGGCGCCCAGTCGACGCGGGCGAGATAGATGTCGCTGTTCGTACCGAGATCGACCTTCACCGGCTCGCCGCCCGCCGGGTTGAAGACGTAGAGATCGACCACCGCATTGGGCGTGCCGGCGGCGGGGTAGCGCTGCTCGAACACGCGCGTGCCGTCCGCGCCGATCGCGGTGCGGGTGACCAGGCGGACCTGGCTTTCATCGACCCGCGCCACCGCGACATGGCGATCGTCCGGCGACCACCAATGGCCGACGTCGCGATCCATTTCCTCATTGGCGACGAATTCGGCGACGCCCCAGCTGACCGCTCCGGCGCCGCCCTGGGTAAGCTGGCGCTCGGCGCCGCTGGCGGTGTCGATCACGAACAAGTTCTGGTCGCGGACGAAGGAGATATATTTGCCGCCGCCGGAAATCTCGGCGTCCAGTTCGGTCGCCGCCGTTTCGGTCAGGCGGCGAACATTGCCATCCAGCCCGGCGACGTAGAGATCGCCGTCCAGCGGCACGAGCAGGGACTGGCCGTCCGGCGCCCAGCGATAATCGACGATGCCGCGCGCGCCGGCGATCCGCGCCCGCTCGCGCCGCATCATCTCTTCCTCGGAGAGCGGACCGCTGCCGCCGAAGCGGGTGGAATCGACCAGCATCCGTGCCTGGCCCGTGGCGGTGTCCACCGCCCACAGATCGTAGCGGTCGCGATCGTTGGCGCGATTGCGCAGCAAGGTCAGTAGCCGACCGTCCGGCGAGAGCTTGGCAAGGCGGGGCGCGGTGCCGGCCAGGCCGGGGCTCGCGAACAGGCGTTCAAGCGGCAGCGCGCTCACCGGCGGGATCTGCGCCGGCGCGTCCTGCGCGGCGGCAGACGTTGGGAGGAAGGCGGCGGCGGCCAGCAAGGCGGCGAGGAAATGCTTGGTCATGGCCCGGCCTAGCCCGCCGGGCCGGGACTGAAAAGCGCCCTAGCGGCCCATGCGGTCGAGCAGGGCGTTCTTCGCCCGCGCATATTCTTCCGGAGTCAGGGCGTCGGAGCGGCGAAGCGCGTCGAGCCGCTCCAGTTCCTCGACCAGCCCGCTCTCCGACGCTGGCTTCTCCGCCTGCTGCTCGCCCGCCCGGGCGAACATGTCCTTCACGTCCGCCGAGGCGTCATCGCCAAGCTGCGTGCCCATGACCCAGTCGCCGGGATCGGCCGGATCGTACCAGACCGGATAGCGCTCGCCGACGCGCGGAATGGCGACGCGCGGCACCACCACCTTCTTGCGCCGTTCGACCGCCGCGCCGCCATCGACCGGCGCCACCCGAACGACGATCTCAACCCGCGGATTGTCGTTGATCGTCACGCCGGTGTCGTTAACCTGCTGCACCGTGCCGACGCCGCGCGTGCCGCTTTCCGTCAGCCGTTTTGCCTGGGCCTGCTTCCGGACCGCCGCGGCGCCCATGCCGCGCACCAGCAGGAGCGGCAGCAGGCCGAAGAAGGCGAACATGCCGCCGAAGATCCAGCCGAAGCTCTGCATCTCGCCCATGTTGGTGAAGGCCGAAGCGGCCATCGAGCCGAGGCCGATGGCGAGGAACAGACCGCAAAAGACCAGGAAGCCGCCGCCCATGAACATGCCGATCATCGACAGGATGATCCCCGCCGGCAGAGCGATCATGCCCGGCGTCATCGCGTCGTTGCAGACGGTGGCATTCAGGCTGGTCACGCAACCGGCGCCGCCGAGCAAGGTGTAGAGTGCGTAGCCCATCGCGACATTGCCGATGAGACCCACGAGGAGGCCGGCGATCTTGATCCGCCCGAGCATGGCCGGAAGATTAGCTTGGTTACGGCCGCGTCACAACGGCCGCGCGCCTCAGCAGATCGGCTGGCCCGCCGCGAGCCGCCGCTCCTGCCCGACGGCGCTCATCTGCACGAGCAGTTCGACCCGGCGGTTGCGCGGTTCGCGCACGCCCCGGCGGGTGGCGACGCGCGGCAGGGTCTCGCCCAGCGCCTGGATGGCGATCCGGTCGATCGGCACGTTGTAGGACACCAGCACGTCCCGCACCGCTTCGGCGCGGCGGCGGGCGACGGCGCGGTTGGCGGCGTGCGAACCCGAGGAGTCGGTGAAACTGTTCAGCCGGATGCTGTCGAGCTCCGGCCCCTTCCAGGCCAGAGCGACGGCGAGCCGTTCCAGCGCGGCATGCGATTCCTCGTTCACGCGGGCCGAGTTCCAATCGAAATAGACCGTCACCGGCGCGCAGGCAAAAGCAGGCGTGGCCGCCAAGGGCGCGGCGGCGAGAATCGTCAGGGAAAGGAGTCGCCGGATCATAGGCCTCGCATAGCGCAAACGTGGAAAAGATGCTGCGTTAACCATCGTCGCCGGTTCGCGCTCCGGTCCCGGCGTGGGATTCGCGAATTTCTACGCGCGCGGGAAGTCCGACGCGCCGTCATTGGGCCAGCGGAAGCGGTCGTAGGTGAAGGAGACCGAAAGGTCGGTCGCGGTCGCCTGCCACCACCAGCCGATCGGAATGAAGAGGATCTCTCCCGCCGCCAGATCCACCTCGTGCAGCCGCGTGCCGCGCGCTGCGGGCGTGAGCACCACCTGGCCCTCGTCGGTAATGTCGTGGACCGGGCTCCAATTCTCGCCGCGCGGGCCCAGCCGGCGCGCTTCGGACGGCGGTGCGAGGATGAACCTTTGCGACCCGGCGGCCTGCGCGATCAGCTGATTGCCGAGGTCGAAATGCAGGGGAATGAAGGTGCCGGCAGGGCCGATGGCGAGCTGACCCGGATCGTCCCGAAGCCAGGCGTCGAGCGGCCGCGTCTCGGCGAACAAGGGCGCGAGCACCGCGCGGTTCGCCGCTTCGTTGGTGGCGGTGACGGCCATCGTGCTGGCGAAGGGCGCGGCCTCGAGCTCGGCGATGAAGCGGTCGAAGGCGATCCGGCGCGAGCCCTGTTCATCCTGATATTCGATTTCCGCCGAACCGATCAGCTGGCGCAGATAATCGGGTGTCCAGCGGGTCAGCGCCGGCCAGTCGGCAAGCGCGCCTTCGATCACCACCGGCCGCGCCGGGGCGTAATGCGCGGCGAGGAAGGCATCGCCGTCCAGATCGCTGACTCGGGCGATCCCCTCGTCCACGGCCAGGCGCTGCTGCCGCGCCATCGTCTCAATCAGCCAGTCGCGGCGCTTCACCGCCAGCTCGGCCTCCTTCTCGACGCGGGCGGGGACCTGCAGCGCGATCTGCGCGCCCTGCTGCTGCGGTTTTGCACTGAGATCGAGCCGGCCGAGGGCAAGCGCCAGGGCCGGATTGGTCCCGGCGCCGCCGCCATAATTGAGCAAGGCGTTGCCCGATTGCGGCGCGCTGGAGGCCGATATGGTGGCCATTTCGGTCATCGGCAGCGGCCGGTTGCGCATCGGCGAAACGCGCATTTCCGGCGGGTTCATCGCACTTCCGTCCGGCAGCACGAAATGCGGCAGCCGGATCTTCGCTTGGTGATCGACCGGGCAGGCCTTCCCGTCCTGATCGAGGCCACGGAAATAGAGCTTCTGCCACTTGTCGCCCGGCGCCTTGGGATCGGTGGTCTTCACCCATTCCTGGAAGGCGTTGCGGGACTCGCTCCATTTCTCGAACGCGGCGCACAGTTCGTCATGGTCCTCCAGCCGCTCGATCCGGGGCTTGAACCGCTCGACGCTGCCGCGTTCGACCGGGAAGAAGAAGGCGATCGGCTCATTCTCCTCGAAGCGGATCCATTGTTCGGCGCGCGTGAAGCGCCAGTTCATGGTGAAGGTGTAGGGTGCCCAGTCCGTTTCGATGATCCCGCCGAGCGCCTGGATCGCATCCTTCTGCCGGTTCGGGGGGCCGCCGACGTGGAGGTTCCAGCCCGGCGGGGTGCGAAAGATCGCCTCGACGTGAAACGTGATCGTGCCGTAGCCGAAGATGCTGACCGGCTTCAGATGCTCGGAATAGCCGGCGTCCATCCGGATCTCGACCGATTCCATCGCGTCGCCGCCGTCCCACTTCGCCTCGAACGCCATCGGCGAGAGCAATTCCCAGCCGTGCGAATTGGCGATGGTCAGCGGCAGGCAGCGATAGGCGTAGCGTTCGCTGGTCGCGTCCATCCACGGCCGCCGTGGCGTGCCGGGACGGATGCGGGGCTGCCAGCCGTCATATTTGATGCAGAGCAGGTCGAGCGAATCGTCGGTCATGTGGAGCCGGTTGTTGGTCGAAATGGCCCCGACGATAGGCTCAATTCTCGCCGGCGGAAATCGGGGTGGGGGCGCTGGCCAGAGCCAGAGCGAGCGCGCCCAGCGAGACGAAGAGACGGTCGCGCGCATCGCCGCTCAGCATCTCGGCGCAGAGCCGGTCGAAGCCGGGCCGGTCTCCGTCGGCCGCCGCCCCGATCATGCCTGCGATCATCGTCTCGTCATGGCTGGTCTGCCGTCAGCAAAGCGGGCCGAGGCAGAAAGGATCAGGCCAGGCATGGCCGATTTCCTCGACCAGCAATTGCAGGTGCGCCGCGGCCCGCGCGCAGCCAAGATGATCCTGCAGCACCGACACCGGCCAGCGGCCGAGCCGATGAGCCGAAGCCCAGTGCCGCATGCCGGTGACCAGCCGGCGGGGCACCGGGGCCATCTCGGCGACGGGGACGGTCCGGGCCAGCCAGGCAAGTGCAGGAACGATCGGCATTGGTCACCTCCTGTGCCAATCCCTATTGCGAACAGTTCGCATTAGCAAGAGGATTGCGTCAGCCTGCGTCGGTTGGGGGCTTGTCCGCGCCGGAACCCTCTTCCTTCGCCTGGGCCGGGAGCCAGCGCCGCTCGACCACGCCGACCCCGACCAGCAGCACGAAGCCGAGCACCAGGGCGATGCCGACGATGTCGAACTGCGCCGCGCCGGCCGCGATGCCGACGGCAGAAGCGAGCCACAAATTAGCGGCAGTGGTGACGTTCTTCACCTTACCGCCCGCGGCGAAGATGATTCCGGCGGCGATGAAGCCGATCGCCTGCGCCAGCCCCTGGATCACGCGCAGCGGATCGAGCTCGCTATTGCCCGCGCCGAACTGCTCCTGCAGCTTCAGCGCGGAAACGGTGATCGCTGCGGAACTCAGGGCAACGAGCGCGTGGGTGCGCAGACCCGCCGGGCTGCCACGCAACTCGCGGTCGAAGCCGAGAAACAAGCCGGCCGCCGTCGCGGCGCCGAGCCGAAGCGCAATCTCGCTCGTGTCCATGCCGCTTCAATGATGCAGCGGCTCAGGCGGTTCCCGCGTCAGAGCACCTGCGTCAGGCTCAGGCCGTTGCCGTCGGGATCGTTGAAGAAGACGACCTTGCAGCTGCTGTCCGGCGCGGTCCAGATGCCGTCCGGATCCTGGCCGAGGCCGTCATAGATGTTCATGGTCACACCGCGATCGACGAGCATGTCGACCGCTTCCTTGATGTCGTCCACCTCGAAGCCGAGCACGGGATAGGGACTCGGCTCGAAGCCCGGCACTTCGGTCAGGCGCAGTTTGCCGCCCTCAATCTCATAGAGCGCTGCGAAGCCGTCGCCGGGGACGGACTTCAACCCCAAGGCTCGGCGACCTTGCGGTCGCGCGTCGTGATCATGGCGACGGGACGGGCATAAGCGAGCGGCATGGCGAGTCTCCCTGGTATTATGCCGCGATCTTCCGCCCGTCGCCCGGCGAAGTCCATCGCCCGGGGAATTGATCGCGCCGCTTAGCGGTCGTCGAGCGCACCGGTTTCAAGCAACCGCGCCAGATTGGCGAGCGACGCCGTCATGCCATCGCGATGATCCTCCGGCGTGATCCCGAGAGGGACATCGGTCGCTTCGACGGTGACGCGGGTCCCGCCCGCTTCGGCCGCGAAGGACCAGCGCATCGTCATGGTGCCGGCGAAGGCGGGATCGTCGGACTCGAATTCCCCGGTCTGGACCACAGTGCGCCCGGGCTCGAGCGCCAGGAAATGACCGTTGGCAATGTCGCTCGCCGCGTCGCTCTTGCCCGTGCCGCCGGGCGCGGTCGCCGGATCGTCGTAGGCGAGCTCGATGCGGTAACGCCCACCCTCCCACGGCTCGAACAGCAAGGCCCGCCCCGTCATGCCGGTCGGCGGTAGCCAGAGCATCAGCCGGTCGGGATCGACGAACGCGGCATAGACCGCTTCCGGCGAGGCGGCGATCAGGCGCGAGGCGGTGTCGATCCGCGCGCTCACGCCATCTTTGCCTTGCGCGGCACCAAGTCCGCTCTATCGCGTTCGCCCAGCATGCGCCTCAAGATCCAGTCGACACTCGACTATCACCTCCCTTTGCCGGTGTCCCTGCTGTTGCAGGTGGAAGCCGCGCATCTGCCCGAGCAATGTGTCGAGAGCGGCCGGCTCGACCTGTCCGACTGCGATCATTTCGCCCGGGTGCCGGCGCATGACGCGATCGGCGAGCGCGTCTGGCTGCGCGCCTCAGGCCGTTTCACCGCGCATTATGAGGCGATTGTCCGAATCGACCGCATGGTCGCCGACATCGCGACTTTGCCCGCGGCACCGGTGCACGAACTTCCCGGGGAGACGGTGCAATATCTGCTGGATTCGCTCTATTGCCGGGGCAGCCGCTTCGACAATCTGGTGCACAGCGAGTTCGATGGCCTGACCGGGGGCGCGAAGATCGCGGCGCTGCGCGACTTCATCCACGACCATTTCGAATATGTGCCGGGATCGAGCAACGCCGATACCGACGCGACCGAAAGCTTCGTCCAGCGGCAGGGCGTGTGCCGGGATTATGCCCATGTCATGATCGCGCTGGCCCGCGCCTCGGAAGTGCCGGCGCGGATGGCCAGCGTTTATGCGCCCGGCGTCGATCCGCCCGATTTCCACGCGGTGGCGGAGGTCTTCCTCGGCGGCGCCTGGCATCTGGTCGATCCGACCGGAATGGCGAAGGAAGGGGAGATGGCCAAGATCGGCGTCGGCCGCGACGCCGCCGACATCGCCTTCCTGACCGCCTTCGGCAAATGCGAGATGCAGACGCAGCAGGTTACGGTCACCGCAATCTGAACCGTCCGGCGCGGTCCCCAGACAAGCCAAGGGGCCGCCGGACCTGCGTCCGGCGACCCCTTTGTACATGGCCAGCGATCGAAAGTGATCGCCCGGAAGACCTTGGAAAGCCTAGGCTTTCGTCTCCCGAACGGACTTGACCGACCTCTCTGCTGAACCATGAGACATCGGATCACCTCCTTTCGCTAGTGGACGTTGAGGCAAGTATGATTCGCCGCGAGTCGCCGATCAAGTCTTGAACTGAAAAATTTTCCGATTCATGATCCGCGGCCCGCGAAAATCGTCAGCCCACCGGCACCACCGTCACCGCCCGCCGATTGCGCGAGTGACTGGCTTCGTCATTGCCGAACGCTTCGGGCCGTTCCTTGCCCCAGCTGACCGTCTGCATCCGGTTCGACGCGACGCCGCGGCTTTCCAGATACAGGCGCGCCGCATTGGCGCGGCGCTCGCCCAGAGCGAGGTTATATTCGCGCGTGCCGCGCTCGTCGGCATGGCCTTCGATCGTCACGTTCACGCGGCTGTTGGTGTTCAGCCATTGCGCCTGCGCGTCGAGCACCGAACGGCCCTCGGCGGTCAGCGTGTGGCTGTCGAGGGCAAAGAAGACGCGATCCGACGGCACGCTCTGGATGAAATCGGCGCGCGAGCCCGGGATGGTGGCGCCGTCCACGCCGCCGCTTTGCGTGCCGTCGATGCCGGTCCCGCCGCCATCGATGCCGCCCGGCTGGGGCGGCAGCGTCGGCGGACGGCGCGAACCGCAGCCGGCCACCGCGATCAACGCGGCGGTCAATGCCACGCCCTTCAGGATCGGGTTCTTCATCATCAATCTCCTTACGCGATCAGAATAATCGTCAATTGGGGCGCAAAGCCGACCAACTCGGGTCGGAGCCTTCGAGCGGGGTCGGCACGCGACGGGTCGCGCCGCTGGCGACGTCGACATACCAGACTTGGCCGCGGCCGAGGCCGCGCTGGTACATGATCGCGCGGCCGTTCGGCGCCCAGGTCGGGCCCTCGCCGGCATCGCGGGTCAGGATGCGCCGGCCCGAGCCGTCCGGGCGCATCACGCCGATCCGGAAGCTGCCGGTCTGAGTGAAAGCGATCAGATCGCCGCGCGGGCTCCATTCGGGCGTCGCCGCGCCGCCGCCGCCGAAGCTGATCCGGCGCGGGTTCGAGCCGTCGGCATTCATCACATAGATTTGCTGGCTGCCGCCGCGATCGCTTTCGAACACGATCTGGCGGCCGTCGGGCGAGAAGCTGCCGCCCGTGTCGATGCCGGGCGCGTTGGTCAGCCGCCGCGGCGTGCCGCCGGTCACCGGCACGCTGTACACATCGGTATTGCCGTTCTGCGCCATCGAGAAGACGATCGTCCGGCTGTCCGGCGAGAAGCGCGGCGCGAAGGTCTGATACGGCCCTTCCACCAGCGGGCGCACTCGGCCCGAGGCCATGTCCAGAATGTACACGCGCGGGCGCTCATTCTCGTAGGACATGAAGGTGATCGTGCGCTGGTCCGGCGCGAAGCGCGGGGTCAGCACCGTCCACTGGCCCTGCGTCAGGAAGCGGTGATTGGCGCCGTCATAGTCCATGATCGCCAGCTGCTTGCGGCGGCGGCCGGGAGGGCCGCTCTCGGCGACATAGACGACGCGCGTGTCGAAGAAGCCGCTGTCGGCGGTGAGATTGCCATAGATGCTGTCGGCACAGCGGTGCGCCGCGCGGCGCCACTCGCCGGGTTGGATGACGAAGCCCTGCCGCGCGCGCTGGCTCTGCCCATCGACGTCGAACAGATAGCAGCCGACGGTGAGCGTGCCGTCGGCATTGGCCTGGACATAGCCCTGGATGAGGTTGTCCGCGCCCAGCCCCTGCCAGGTGCCGTAATTGGGCGACTGCACATTGCCGAAGCTCGGCGCGGGCAGCCCGCCGGGCCCGGTCGGTTGGAAGCGCCGGGAATTGCGCAGGTCGGTGACGATCACCTCGGCGATCTGCTGGGCGAGCGCACTCGTGTTGCCCGCCGCCGTGTTCGCGGCCTGCGGCGTCGCGAACACCGGCACGGCAACGCGGAAGACGCTGTCGGCCGTCCCCGTGACGTCGGCGACGAACTCCTCCTGCCCCGGATCAGCGGGCGGCGGCTGGGTCTGCGCGAAAGCGGGCTGGGCTGCCACCAAGGCGGCCGCGGTCAGGAAGATGCGCTTCATCGGGAGACGGGTCCTGCTCATTGAAAACGGAAACGATAACGGAAGGTGCGCCAGCCACCGGCGACAGCGTAATGTTCGTCCGGCAGCGTCGCGATGCGCCCGGCGCACGCGCGTACCGCGCCCAGCGCGGTGGCGGTGACGTTGTCGAGATAGTCGCGGTTCGTGTCGTTGACGCCGCTGGTACTGACCACAGTATGTCCGGTCGGCACGCCCTCTCGGGTAACAGTCACACGCAAATCCAGGGAGATACCACCAGCAAGGGCGTTCGGTGGCCGGGTTCGTGCGGAGCAGGGCTGGATCAGAGCACCGATCTGGCGGGCGATGGATTGCCGTTCGGCTCCGGAAAGCTGGACGGGTGCGGCGGCGGGCGGACCCTGGCGACGAGAGGGCGCGCCGCCGCCGACATTGCGAGCCACGTCGGCGAAGCTCGGGCCGGTTGGGCCGGGGCGCGGCTGGGCGGGGCGGGTCTGCGCCGGCGGATTGGGACGGGGCCGAGACTGGGCCGGCGGCGAAGGCCGCTGCGGTTGGGCCTGGCGCACCGGCGGCGTCGGGGTCGGGCGGACGGGCACCCGGTTCCGGGTCAGATCGGGGCGGGCACGTTCCGATGTTTCCACCGGCGGACGCACCGGTTCGGGGACCGGCGGCGTGACCGGAGCCGGTTCGGAAGCCTCGGCGCCCGAGGCGGCATCGGGTGCGATTTCCTCGCCAAAGACCGGCGCCGGTTCGGCGGTAGTGACCGGCGAAGCGGACACCGGGCCGGTCTCCTCGACGAAGGACACTTCCATTGCCGCCGGCTCAGGCTCCTTCTCCTTCTCCCGGTCGCGGGTGAGGATGTAGAGCAAGGCGCCGTGCGCCAGGATGGCGATCGCGAAACCGGTCGCGTCGAGCTTGAAGCCGGGTTTGATCGCCGTCGCGGCCATCAGTTCGCACCGCCGTCCGAAGGCACGCTGACCATCGCAATCCGACGCAGTCCGGCGGCGTTCAATTCACCCATCACGTTCATGACGACGCCGTAATTCAGGCTCTGGTCCGCCCGCAGCATGATCCGCGGTCCTGCCTCCTCGCTCGAAGTGGCACGCAATTCGGAAAGCCGCGCCGGGAGGTCTTCCGGCAAGGTCGGCACGTCGTTCACGTAGATCGCGCCGGTCGGATCGATCGTGACCGACACCGGCTCGTCCTCCTGAGCCGCCGCCTCGGCCTTGCTCTCGGGAAGATCGACCTGGATTCCGCTCTGCATCAGCGGCGCGGTGACCATGAAGATGATCAGCAGCACCAGCATGACGTCGACGAGCGGCGTCACGTTGATCTCCGCCATCGGCGCGCGCCGCGACTTGCGGCCGGAGACGGGGCCGGGACCGCTCATCCCCATGCGGCGAGCCCCCTCACGCGTCATGCTCCAGTTCGCGGCTCAAAGTGCCGTGAAAGCCGTCGGCGAAGCGGCCCAAGCGGGCCTCCATGCGATTGATGGCGTGGCTGAAGCGATTGTAGGCGATTACCGCCGGGATGGCCGCGAACAGGCCGATCGCGGTGGCGAACAGTGCCTCGGCGATGCCCGGCGCGACGACGTCGAGCGAGGTCGATTGCGCCCCGGCGATGTCGGTGAAGCTGCGCATGATGCCCCAGACCGTCCCGAACAGGCCGACGAACGGCGCGACCGCGCCGACCGTGGCGAGGATGTTCAGCCGGTTGGACAATTTGTCGATTTCCGATGCGACCGCGGCGCCCAGCGCCACCGCGAGCCGCGAGCGCGTCCCTTCCCGGTCGACCTTGCCGCGGCCGTTGGTGGAGCGACGCCATTCGGCAATGCCGGCGGCGAGCACCCGCGCGCTCGGGATTTCGGACTTGCCGCGCGCCTCGTGGAAGCGATCGATATCGTCGCTCTTCCAGAAATCGCGCTCGAACCTTTCATTCTCGCGAACGAGGGTGCGCATCTTCCACCATTGGGCGACGATGATCGCCCAGGTCCAGATGCTGGCGAGCAGCAGGCCCACCATCACCACCTTCACGACGATGTCGGCTTCCAGGAACAAAGCCACCGGCGACATGCGGTCTACCGCTTCACCGGGACTCACGATTGAAACTCCTCATTTTTCCCTTTCAGCAAAGGCTTGAACCGGTCGAGCCATGCCTTTGGCTGCCGCTTCGGCCGCCCATCCGGGGACAGGAAAGCCGCGACGATTGTAGCATCGGCCAACATTTCCTCCCCGCGCATGACTCGTTGATGAATGGTCGCACTCGCCGCGCCCAGCGCTTCGAGGTGACTGACGATGACGAGCGCGTCCTCGAGCTTGGCCGGACGGCGATATTTGATCTTCGCCTCGGCGACGACATAGACGCCCTCGCCGGCATCGAGCGCACCGCGCTGATCGATGCCGATGGCGCGCAGCATGTCGGAGCGCGCCCGCTCCATGAACTTCAGATAATTGGCGTAATAGACGATGCCCCCCGCGTCCGTATCCTCGAAGTAGACGCGCAGCGCGAAACGGTGCTCGGCCTTCGAAAACGTGCCTTGATAGGGCGCGTCACTGTCCGTTTCACTCATGCCAGCGACCCCTAAAGCAGGCGGATTCGCCGGGGCAAGGAAAAGCGGACGAGGCGAGCCCGTGCAGGGTTCAGCGGCGGCGGAAGGCGGCGATCTGCCGTTCGGTCACGCGCAGCAGATCCCCCATCGCCAGCGACATATCGGTCAGATGGAGGCCCCAGCCCGCGGCAGGCTGACCGCCGACCATCACCTCGCCGGGGATGTCGTCGGTGCGGCCGTCGGCGGGATCGGCGTTCACCGTGACGGCCAGATAACCGGCCCGGCCATCATGCACACAGCGTGCGCTGACCAGGCCGCGGGTGCGCAGGAACTGTGCCGGCGGCGGGCCGGCGCTGGACCAGGTGATCGGCCGGGTGAAGGCGGCGGGACCGGAATACCAGTAGGAATCGAGCGGCCCGGGGCTGCCCGCCAGCGTGGCGGGGTTCGTGCAGGCGACGGTCATCGGCGGCGCCAGCGCCCGACCGAACAATGCGCCTTCGGGCGGCGGCGCATTCTCCCGGAACGAGACATAGGTGATGATGCAGCCGGTCTGGTTGGGCACGGTGCAGAGCGGCGTCGTGGCGAACGTGCCGCCAACCGTGCGGCCGAGCGGCACGTTGATATTCCAGCCGATCAGCAGCGCCGACACCATGTTGCCGGCGATCGGCTTGCCCTCAATCTCTTCCTTGATCAGCCGTTCGAGATGAATGCTGCCCTGACTGTGGCCGATCAGGATGAACGGCCGGTCATCATTGCGGCTGGCAAGGAAGTTGCGCCACGCCGCGCGCACATCGCCATAAGCCTGCTCGAAGCCGGCCTGCAGGGCCTCGGCCGGGATGCCGGGCGCGAGCGAGCCGAGCGTGAGCTGGCGGTAGAGCGGCGCGTAGGTACGGCAAAGCTGATGAAAGCGGGCGAACTGGACGCGGGCGGCTGCGGCCTCTTCCGGGCCGGGATTGAGATCGCTGTTCAGCCCCGCATCGGCCGACACGGTCGGATAGACGTAGAAGCAATCGGCGCGCGGATCGGCGGCCGGGCGACTGCGCACCACCGGGCCATAACCGCCGGGCTCAAGCGCCGCGGTAGCGAGCGGTTCGCCGCAGGGGTCGGTGGTGCGGCCGGGGAGGCAGAGCCAGGCGCTGTCCGAGGTGTAATCGGGGGCACCAGCGGCCGGCTGGGCCTGAGCGCCCGCAAGCGCGGCCAAAGCGAACAGGATCATCATTTTCCCCCTGGGGTATCGAACAGGCCGCTTTGCCCATTGGTGGGCTGCGGCAAACCAAGATGCGACCAGCCGGGGCCGTTCAGGCAGCGGCCGCGCGCGGTGCGGGCGATCAGGCCCAATTGGATCATATAGGGTTCGATCACATCCTCGATCGTGTCGCGCGGCTCGCTCAATCCGGCCGCGAGCGTTTCCACCCCGACCGGGCCGCCGCGATAAATGTCGGCGATCATGTGCAGATAGCGCCGGTCCATCGCGTCGAGGCCGAGGCCGTCGACCTCGAGCCGGTTCAAGGCGGCGTCGGCCACCTTGGCGGTGACCATCGCCTCGCCCGCGACATTGGCGAAATCGCGCACCCGGCGCAGCAGCCGCCCGGCGATGCGTGGCGTGCCGCGGGCGCGGCGGGCGATCTCGGCGGCGCCGTCCGGGGCGATGTCGAGCCGCAGCAAGGAAGCAGCGCGACGGACGACATGCTCAAGCTCGTCCACCGTGTAGAAATTCAGGCGCACCGGAATGCCGAAGCGATCGCGCAAAGGCGTGGTCAGCAGCCCCTGCCGCGTGGTCGCGCCGACGAGGGTGAATTTGGGCAGGTCGATCCGCACGGAGCGCGCCGACGGCCCCTCGCCGATCATGATGTCGAGCGCGCGATCCTCCATCGCCGGATAGAGGATTTCCTCCACCGCGGGCGCGAGCCGGTGGATCTCATCGATGAACAGGACGTCGCCATCCTCGAGATTGGTGAGCAAGGCAGCGAGGTCGCCCGCCTTGGCGATCACCGGGCCGCTGGTGGCGCGAAAGCCGACGCCCATCTCCCGCGCGACGATCTGCGCCAAAGTCGTTTTGCCGAGGCCCGGCGGGCCGAAGAAGAGGACATGATCGAGCGCATCCTCGCGCGCCTTCGCCGCGGCGATGAACACCCGCAGATTCTCGCGCGCCGCCTTCTGCCCGACGAATTCGTCGAGGCTCTTCGGCCGCAATGCGGCGTCGATATCCTCCGGTTGCCGGTCGGGCGTCGTCAGTCGGTCTTCGGTCACAGAACGTTCCTAGCGGCACCCCGCTCTCTTGCGAAAGCGGGAAATCGGGGCGGCCAGCCCATCCGATGCCAAGTGCTTGATATACGTTAGTTTTGATCCAGCGCCGGAACGAAATCCGCGGGCAAAAAGTTGTTCATGCAAAAGACAGCACTGGGACGCAGGATGGCCAGCATATTTCGCTGGGAGGAGCCGAAACGCTTCGCCCAATTCCTTCGTGACGACTTTCAACAGAAACTTGCGCGCTGGAACCGCACCCGGCTCGCGCCCGGTCTGCCGAGCGCGGACTGGCAGCGGCAGCTCGACGACGACCAGCGCATGCTCCGGCTCGAGGGCGCCTTCCTCGAAGAGGAGCGCGCCGCGATCGCCGATCAGGCGGCGGCGGCACCGACCGACGTGACGGGCTTTCTGGCCTGGTTCGAGGCGCTGCAGGTCACTGGCCCGGGCCAGGGCGACCCGCTTTTCCCCTGGCTCGCGAACGAAGCGGGGCGGGAGGATTTCGCTTATTACCTCACCCAGGAAGCGGCTGGCGAGGCGGGCTTCGACGACCTGACCGCGCTGACCCAGGTGAAGGTCCCGGCCAGCGCGAAGCTGGAGCTCGCCAACAATTATTGGGACGAGATGGGCCGCGGCAATGCCAAGGGCATGCACGGCCCGATGCTCGACGCGATGGTCGAGGCGCTCGGCCTGGACCCGGCGATCGAGAATACCGTCTGGCAAAGCCTGGCGCTGGCCAATGGCATGACCGCGATGGCGACCTGCCGCCGCTATGCCTGGCATTCGATCGGCGCGTTGGGCGTGATCGAGCTGACCGCGCCGGGGCGCAGCCGCTGCGTCGCCGACGGGCTGAAGCGGCTCGGCATGGACAAGATCGCCTATCGCTATTTCGACCTGCACGCCGTGCTGGACGTCAAGCATAGCGAGGATTGGAACGCCAAGGTGATCGCGCCCTTGGTGGCCGAGGATCCGCGCCGCGCCACCGCGATCGCCGAAGGGGCGCTGATCCGCCTCAATGCCGGCGCCCGCTGCTTCGACCGCTACCGCACCGCCTTGTGGAGCTGACGCGCAATGTTCCTCGACACCCTTCAAGCCCCTGCCGAGCCGGTCCATTTCGCCCCGTTCGAGCCGGTGGAAACAATAGCCCCGACCTGCTCGTTCGGGGTCGATAGCGAATATGGCCGGCTGCAATCCGTCCTGCTCGCGGATCCGCGCCATCTGGCGCTGCTGCCGTGCAATTCGGTGAGCTGCCAGGCGCAGCGCGACGGCCGCACCTTGTCGCTGCAACGCGCGATCCACCAGCATTCGGCGCTCGTCACCGCGCTGCGCGACGAGAATGTGCACATCGTCCAGGCCCCCGCCGATCCCGGCCTGCCCGACCTCGCCTTCACCCGCGACAGCAGCCTGATGACGCCGTGGGGGCTGCTCGGCCTGCGCCCCGGCGCCGCCCACCGCCAGCGCGAAGTCGAGGTGATGCTGGAAGCCGCGAAGGCGGCCGGCGTGCCGGTGCTGGGGCGGATCGAGAAAGGCCGGATCGAAGGCGGCGACGTGGCGATGCTGCGCCCGGGCCTGCTGCTGATCGGCGTGACCGGCGAGCGGACGGACGATGCGGGCGCAGGCGCCCTCGCCGAAATCTTCCGCGCGAAGGGCTGGAAGGTGCTGATCCACCATTTCGATGCGCATTTCCTGCACCTCGACACCTTGCTTTGCCTCGCCGACCGCAATTTGGCGCTGGCCTGCACCGACGTGCTGGAGGACCGCCTGCTCGAGCGGCTGGGCGAGCTCGGCATCGATCTGCTGCCGGTGCGCTACAAGGAGGCGCGGCGGCTGGGCTGCAACCTGCTCGCGCTCGGCAACAAGCGGGTGCTGACCGCTGGCACCTGCTCGCGGCTCGACGCGGCGCTGGCGATGCGCGGCTATCGCGCGATTGCCGTCGACCTGAGCGAATTCACCCTGTGCGGCGGCGGCGTCCATTGCCTGACGATGCCGCTGGCCCGCGCCCCGGGCTGAGGCATGGGGGCGCTGGTAGCGGGCGAGCGCGCCGCGCTCCGCCTGCTCGAATGGCTCGACGCGCGGGGCTATGACTTCGTCACGATCACGCCGGAAAGCCATCGGCGCGTGCTGGCGCGAGCGGATATGCGCCGGGCAGCGGACCTGCGCGGCATCTTCGGCTGGAGCCTGCCATTCGATGCGCATGTCGCGGGCGAAGACTTGCTCGACCTGCTCAGGGACGGCGACCTGCTTCGGGAAACCGAAGGCGGCTGGAAGGCGGCGGTGCGGGTGTCGCGGGTGCGCGGCCAGCTCTTCCTTCATTCCGCCTTCCCGACCGACAGCGAGGACAGCGTCTTCCTCGGCCCCGACACTTCGCGCTTCCTGAACTTCATCGCGCAGGCGCTGCCCGAGCGGCGACCCGAACGGCTGGTCGATATCGGCGCGGGCGCGGGGGTGGGCGGAATCCTCGCCGCGCGGATGCTCGGCGCGCCGGTGCGCGTCGAACTGGCCGACATCAATCGCCGCGCGCTCAGCTTCGCGCGGGTCAATGCGGCCTTCGCGGGGGTCGCGGTGGAGACGGTCGAGAGCGACGGGGTGAAGGCGATCGCGCCGGGTTTCGACCTCGCCATCGCCAACCCGCCTTTCATCATCGACGAGGGCGGCCCGGCCTACCGCGCCGGCGGCGGCATGAATGGCGCGGAATTGTCGCTGAACTGGGTGCTCGAGGCGGCGGACAAGCTCGCGCCGGGCGGCCGGGTTTTGCTCTATACCGGCTCGGCGATCGTGGCGGGGCGGGATGCCCTCCGCGCCGCGCTGGCCGAGCAATTGCCCGCCGGCTGCAGCCTCGACTGGCGCGAACTGGACCCCGACATTTTCGGCGAGGAACTGGCCAAGCCGGTCTATGCGCAGGTCGAGCGGATCGCGGCGATCGGGGCGGTGATCGCCAGGGCCTGACCGCTCAGTCGAAATGCTCGACCTGGTCGCCCAGGATCTCGACCCATTGATGCTTGCGCTCCTCCCAGACCGAAAAATTGGGAGCCGGGAAGCCGGGATCGGCGAACAGGCCGATCGGGATGGCGATTGCGCCCGGGACCGGCGAGCCGCCCTGATACCAGACGTCGCAACCGCATTTCGGGCACCAGTGGAAGACGGCCTCGTTGCCGCTGTCGGCGACCTGTACCCAGCTGTTCGATTCTCCCTCGAACGTCACGTCCGCCCCCTCGAACCGCGCCTGCGCCGCGAATGGGCTGCCGGTGCGCCGCTGGCAGGCGAGGCAGTGGCACACGGAAATGCGGATCGGCTCGCCAGTGACGGTGACGGAGAGCTGGCCGCAGCGGCATTCCGCGCGGCGGTTCACTTCGCCGCCTTCCTGAGCGCCAGCCGGACCAGCGCATCAAGGCTCGCGCCGCCACCCAGTTCGTCATTCGCGGCGTTGACGGCGGCATTGGCTTCGGCGGGTTTGAAGCCCAAGCCGAGCAAGGCGGAGACGGCGTCCGCGCCGGCGCCGCGGGGGGCGCTGACGCCGATCGGGCCGCTGGCGATGCCGCCGGCCTTGTCCTTCAATTCGTTGACGATGCGGGCGGCGAGCTTGGGGCCGACGCCGTTGGCGCGGGCGACCATGGCGGCATCGCCGGCCGCGACCGCGCGGTGGATTTCCTCGGGCGGGAGGACGGAGAGGATCGCCAGCGCGACCTTGCCACCGACGCCCTGCACGCCGGTGAGCAAGCGGAACCAGTCGCGTTCCCCGGCCGAACCGAAGCCGAACAGGGTCCAGGCATCCTCGCGCACCTGGAGCTCCGTGTAGAGCATGACCTGCCCGCCGACCGCGCCGATCGCCTCCAGCGTGCGGACCGAGGCCAGCACCTGATAGCCGACGCCGCCGACATCGATCACGGCATGATCGGCGGCGGTTTCAGCGAGAATTCCGGTGAGACGGGCGATCATGGGCCTTGCCTACACCAACTCCGCTCGTCCTGAGTAGCCATTGAGCGAAGTCGACATGGCGTATCGAAGGACAGTCCTTCGATACGGGCCTTCGCCAAGCTCAGTCCCTACTCAGGATGAGCGGGTCAACTTGGCGCTCGCCAGATGGTGGGCGTGGGTGATGGCGACGGCGAGGGCGTCGGCGGCGTCCTCGCCATCGATCTTCACGCCGGGCAGGAGCCGCGCGACCATGGCCTGAACCTGATTCTTGTCCGCGCCGCCGGTGCCGACCACCGCTTTCTTCACCAGCCGGGCGGCATATTCGGCCGGATCAAGACCCGCCTTCGCGCAGCCGAGCAGGATCACGCCGCGCGCCTGCCCCAGCTTCAGCGTCGATTGCGGGTTGGCGTTGACGAACACTTCCTCGACCGCTGCCGCGACCGGACCATGCGCTGCGATCACTTCCGCCAGCCCGGCATCGAGCGCCGCCAGCCGCGCGGGCAGCGCCAGCTTCGCGTCGGTCCTGATGCGGCCATTGGCCAGGTGGGACAGCCGGTTGCCCTCCGCCCGGATCACGCCCCAGCCGGTGGTGCCGAGACCGGGGTCCAAGCCGAGAATGATCATGAAAGAGAAAATTCTCTCACGCGAAGGCGCGAAGGCGCGAAGGAGAAAAGCCGTTCACGCGGAGGCGCGGAGAATTGGAAGAAAGCTGCGCGAAGCGCTTCAAGCCCTAAGGCTTTGAAGGGCGCCTGGCGGCGTCGGATTCGCGCGCCCCTCCGCGCCTCCCCTTCCTTCTCGGCGCCTCCGCGCGAAAGCTTCCTCGTCTTCGCGCCTTCGCGCCTTCGCGTGAACCAGCAATCCGTTCGTTCAGAACGAAGCGCCATCAGCCGAGTTTCTCCATCACCTCATCGGGAATGTCGTAATTGCCCCAGACGGTCTGGACGTCGTCATCATCTTCCAGCGCGTCGATCAGCTTCATCAGGGTGCCGGCCTCTTTCTCGTCCACCGAGACTTCGGTTTGCGGGCGCCAGGCGAGCTTCACGCTTTCCGGCTCGCCGAGCGTCGCTTCCAGCGCCTTGGCGACACCGTGCAATTCCTCGACGCTGGTCCAGATTTCGTGACCGTCCTCGCTGCTCGACACGTCATCGGCGCCGGCGTCGATCGCCGCCTCCAGCACGTCGTCAGACGAGCCCGCCTTGGCCGGGAATTCGATCAGGCCCATCCGGTCGAAGCCGTGGCTGACCGAGCCGGGCGCGCCCATATTGCCGCCATTCTTGGAAAAGGCGGTGCGCACATTGGTGACGGTGCGGTTGCGATTGTCGGTCAGCGCCTCGACGATCAGCGACACGCCGCCCGGGCCGAAGCCCTCGTAGCGCAGTTCTTCATAATCCTCGCCGCCCGCCGCGGACGCCTTGTCGATCGCGCGCTGAATATTGTCCTTGGGCATGGATTGCGCCTTGGCCGCGAGCACGGCGCCGCGCAGACGGGCGTTCATGTCGGGATCGGGCGCGCCCATCTTGGCCGCGACGGTGATCTCGCGCGACAATTTGGAGAACATCGCCGAACGCTTTTTGTCCTGCGCGCCCTTGCGATGCATGATGTTCTTGAATTTGCTGTGACCGGCCATGCCTGTCGCATTTCCTTCTGATTTTCGGTGCTAAATCCGCCCTAAATCACCGACCGGGCGCAACGCAACGGCAGGAAGAGATGGAATCACGGTAAGAGGTGCTTAAGCCTTAGTGTGATTCATGTTAATCGGCGATTCGCTCGGGGGAAGGGGCCGATCTATGGAATCTGATTTCCGCTATTATTCGCGGCGCGCGGCCGAAGAGAGCCTGCGCGCCCGTAAGGCCGTCACCGACGCCGCCCGCGCCCGACATCTCGAGCTTGCCAGCATCTTTTCTTCCAAGGCCGAACAGCGCGCCGTCGAACTGGTCGCGGTCGCCCGCTAAGGCTCCGGCCGGCCGGGCGATCCGGCCGCCTCCATTCCGTCCCGGACTTGACTCGCCGCGCCGCCGCG
>JAFAEG010000096.1 GCA_023424095.1 Pseudomonadota bacterium
GCTTCGGTTCGCGGGCCGGGAAAACAAGAGAGGCGGCCTGGAACATCGATCCAAAAAAGTGGATTTACACTTTTTGGTCCAATCCGGTGCTTCTTCCTCAGTGAGGCATCGTTCGTGGGGGCGCCCGCCGGCGGGGGTGGGGGGGGGGGACGAGGGATTGGGAGGTTCAGCTCGCCGGGAGGGCGGCGAGGTCGGCCTGGATCGCGGTCAGATGCGCGTCGGTGATCTGGCCCTGGGCAAAGGACTGGACCTGACGCAGCGTCATCGGGCCGGCCTGGCCGACCATCGGGTGGGTGCTGAAGCCCGGGAGGTGGCGGTCGATCACGGCCTTGGCGGCGGGGTTGGCCAGCAACTGGGCGATGGTGCTCGTCTCCACCGACCAGGCGGCTGCGGCAGGCGTGGTCGCGGCGGCATGACCCGCATGGCCGGCATGATCGCCGTGACCGGCATGGGGATTCTGGGCGGGCGTGGCGGGCTGGGCCAGCGCAGCCGCGGCCAGGAACAGGATCGTCATAAGGGAAGGTCTCCGCTCTCGGATGAATATCGAGGCGGCGTGTTTCGACGGAAAACTCTCCGCTTACAAGGCCCTGAGCGCGGTCACCGGATTGGGCAATGGACAGGAGCGGCCTTCGTCCATGAACCAGGGATCGGGCATGGTTGCGGCGGCCTGCACCAAAGCGGCGGACCAGCGTCGCGAGAGTTCGTTGAAATAGACGTCGTCCTGCTCGATCCGCAGGATCGTCGCTTCGGCAGTGCCCGCCGGCAGCACCATCAGATCGAGCGGGCGCGCGACGGAAAGGTTCGAGCGCATCGCCGAATCGAAGGAGAGGAAGGCGGCCTTGACCGCGGCGGCCAGCGGCGTGCGGCTGGTGACGACCCGGTCCAGGATCGGCCGGCCATATTTGGTCTCGCCGATCTGCAGATAGGGCAGGTCCGGCTTGCACTCGATGAAATTGCCCTCGGGATAGAGCTGGAACAGGCGCGGCGCTTCGTCGCCGATGCGGCCGCCGAGCAGCAGGCTGGCGCCGTTGCACTTCTCGCCCGCATGCGCGTCGCGCAGCGCCTGATTGCCGTCGTGCAGCACCTTGCCGACAAGCTCGGCGGCTTCGAACAGGCTGGTTGCGGTGGCGAGATCGGGATGGTTGGTAAGGCGGCCAAGCACCGATTGGCTGACCGAAAGGCTGCCCGAGCAGGCGAGGTGAAGCTGGCGATCGGGCGCGTCGGCGAGGAGGTGCAGCTTGCGGTAACAGGAGATGTTGTCGACGCCGGCATTGGTCCGCGTGTCCGCGACCATCAGCAGCCCTTCATCGACCACAACGCCAAGACAATAGGTCATCCAGCCCCCGCCTTCATGCCCGAACCGGGGGCCAGCATCCCCGTCGCATCCGGCCCGGTCAATGCGATAAGTTCACGCCGCAGCATGTTGAAGAACAAGGTGTTGCGCATGCGCACCAGTTTTGGAGCGGCGCGGAATCGCCGCTGGACGCATCGCCTCGCGCGCGCCAGACATGGCGACGAAGAGGAGCCGCCGTGACTTCATTTTCGAATGACGACGCCGCGCAGGCGGAGCGGATCGCGGCGGATCCGCGCTATGAAGCGCTGGTGCGGCGGCGCTCGCGTTTTACCTGGACGCTGACCGCGATCATGCTGGTGATCTTCTTCGGCTACATCCTGCTCATCGCGTTCGACAAGTCGCTGCTCGCGACACCGATCGGCGGCGGCACGACGACCCTGGGCATCCCGATCGGCATCGGCGTGATCCTGGCCGGGATCGTCATGACCGGCATCTATGTTCGCCGCGCCAATCGCGATTTCGACAAAGCGGTGGATGCGATCCGCGCGGATGCCCAGGCGTGAAGGGCGTGTTCTCGCACCGCCTGCCGCTGCTGCTGATCGCGGTGACTTTGCCGACCATCGCGCTGGCCGCGGGGGCGGGCGGCGGTGGGCAGCAAGCGACCAACTGGCCGGCGATCCTGATGTTCTCGGCCTTCGTACTGCTGACCCTTGGAATCACCCGCTGGGCGGCGGCACGGGTCAAGACCGCATCGGATTTCTATGCGGCCGGGGGCGGCATTACCGGCTTCCAGAATGGCCTGGCGATTGCCGGCGATTACATGTCGGCGGCGAGCTTCCTAGGCATTTCCGCGCAGATTTTCGCCGACGGCTATGACGGGCTGATCTATTCGACGGGCTTTCTCGTGGGCTGGCCGATCATCCTGTTCCTGCTCGCCGAGCGGCTGCGCAATCTCGGCAAATATACTTTCGCCGACGTCGCCAGCTTCCGTTTCTCGCAGACGCCGGTTCGTCTGTTCGCGGCGTTCAGCACGCTCGCGGTCGTGGGTTTGTTTCTTATGGCGCCGATGGTCGGCGCCGGGCAGCTGATCAAATTGCTGTTCGGCCTGCCCTATAGCGCGGCGGTCGCCATCGTCGGCGTGATGATGATGGTCTATGTTTTGTTCGGCGGCATGATCGCGACGACCTGGGTGCAGATCATCAAGGCGGTGTTGCTGCTGACCTGCGCGACGGCGATGGCGCTGGCGGTGCTGGCCAGCTTCGGTTTTTCGCCCGACGCTCTGTTCGCCAAGGCGGTCGAGGTGAAGACGCAGCTCGCGGCGGCGGCCGGGGCGGAGGATGCGGCGGCCAAGGGCGCGTCGATCATGGGGCCGGGGAACTTCATTCGCGATCCCGTAAGCGCGATCTCGTTCGGTATGGCTTTGATGTTCGGCACCGCGGGCCTGCCGCACATCCTGATGCGCTTCTTCACCGTGCCCGATGCGAAAGCGGCGCGGACCAGCGTGCTGTGGGCCACTGGCTGGATCGGCTATTTCTACATCCTCACCTTCATCATCGGCTTTGGCGCGATCGTGCTGGTGGGCTCGGACCCGAGCTTCCTTGCCGAGGACGGCACGCTGCGCGGCGGCGGCAACATGGCGGCGATCCACCTGGCCGATGCGATCGGCGGCAACCTGTTCCTCGGCTTCGTCTGCGCCGTGGCCTTCGCGACCATATTGGCGGTTGTGGCCGGGCTGACGCTGTCGGGGGCGAGCGCGGTCAGCCACGACCTCTACGCCTCGGTGATCAGGAAGGGGCAGGCGACGAGCGAAGAGGAAATCCGCGTCTCCCGGCGGACCGTGCTGGTCCTCGCCGCGGTCGCGATCCTGCTCGGCATCCTGTTCGAGACGCAGAATGTCGCCTTCATGGTCAGCCTCGCTTTCGCGCTCGCGGCGTCCGGCAATTTCCCGGTGCTGGTGATGAGCGTGCTGTGGCGCGGCTGCACGACGCGCGGCGTGGTCTGGGGTGGCACGGTCGGACTGGTGACGGCCCTGGTGCTGACCATATTGTCGCCGGCGATCTGGACCGCGACGCTCGGCCTGACCAGCCCGCCGCCATTCCCCTACACCTCGCCCACCATCTTCTCGATGCCGCTGGCGTTCCTGTTGATCTGGCTGGTGTCGCTCACCGACAAGAGCGGCCGGGCGGAGCTGGACCGGGCCGGATACCTCGCCCAGCGGGTGCGGGCGGAAACGGGGATCGGCGCGGAGAAAGCCAGCGAGCACTAGAATTCGGCTTGACCCGCGCGGGCAAGGCCGACTAACCGAATCTTCAGATGCGGACCCGTAAGGAAACGCATCAGCATCAAGAGTGGGCTTCGGCCCACGCCAACCTGCCCTCCCGGGCAAGGTGGCGGTCCCCAACCGGGACGATGCGGCCGGTCGGCAACCAAACGGGGTTCCTCCAGCCAGTATCGTTCCTTCGTCTGAGAAGGATTGATCATGACTGCCTTTCTTTCCGCCGCCGCGGCGCTCCAGGAGTCGCTTTCCGGCGAGCCCGCCTGTCCCGCGACCTCTCCCCGCACAATTCGTGTCGCTCTCGCCGGCTATGGCGTCGTCGGCCAGGCGCTTGCCGAGCGGATCGCGCATTCCAAAGGTTTTGCGCTCGCGCCGATCCTGGTGCGTGACGAGAGCAAGACGCGCGCGGTGACGCCGCCGGGCGAACTGGTTTCCGACCGGCGGGCGCTGCTCGCGGACAAGCCCGACATTCTGGTGGACGCGCTCTCCTGCGCCGAGACCGGCGCATTGCTGTCGGAATGGGCGCTGGCGCAGGGCATCCACGTGGTGAGCGCGAGCAAAAGGGTGATTGCGGGCGCCTATCCGGCGCTGTCGCGCTGCGCGGAGGCGAGCGGCGCGCGCTTGCTCTATTCCGCTGCCGTGGGTGGCGAGACGCCGGTGCTTGAAACGATCGCCGCGGCGGTGGCCGAGCAGGAGATCGTCTCGGTGACCGGGGTGCTGAACGGCACCGTCAATTTCATCCTCGACCGGCTGGCGCGCGGGCTCTCCTTCGCGGCGGCGCTGAAGCAGGCGCAGGAGGCCGGGTTCGCCGAGGAAGATCCGGCGGAGGACGTTTCCGGCGCGGACGCGGCGGCGAAGCTGCGGATCGTCGCGGCGGCGGCGTTCGGCGGGTCGCCGACCGATTATGCGTTCGAGGCCGAGGCGCTGGACGGCGCAGCGATCGCGCGGATCGAAGGCAGCGGGAAGCGCTATGTGCAGCTCGCCAAGGTGGAGCGGCGCGATGGGGTGGTGACCGGTTCGGTGCGGCTGGTGCCGCGCGAGGAAGCGGGGGCGCTGCCGATCGGCGACGGCGAGTGGAATGCGGCCCTGATCGAGACCGCCGACGGCTTCAGCCGCATTGTCACCGGCCGCGGCGCGGGCGGGGCACCGACGGCTGGCGCCTTGCTTTCCGATCTGGTCCGGCTCACCCGAGAGGTGGGGTTGGGAGGCTGAGCAGATGGACAAGAAGGCTGCGACGGTCGCCGCTTCGGCCGGGATCGGCGCGGACACTGGCCACCAGAGCCTGACGCCGCCGTTGGTCGCCAGCGACACGTTCGTCTGGGACGATCCGGATGCCAAGCCGGATTATGATTATGCCCGCACGGTGCAGCCGAACCGCGACGTTTTGGTCGACGCGCTGGCCGAACTGGAGGGCGCCGCGGGCGGTGCGGTGACCGGATCGGGGCAATCGGCGGCTTTGCTGGCGTTGCTGCAATTGCCGGGCGGCGCGCATGTGATCGCGC
>JAFAEG010000101.1 GCA_023424095.1 Pseudomonadota bacterium
GATTGCCGGAGCGGTCGGGCCGAACGACGAAGCGCAAGCAGTTGAGCGGGCAGTTAAGAGCGCGCTCGTGTTCATGCGGTCTCACGGCGAACTGAGGGTGACGAACGCCGAGTCCCGCGCCTCCTCCTTCGAAGCCCAACTCGCAGGTCGGGACGCTGAGATCGCGAAGGCCGTGGCGGCGCTGGATGAGATCTACACCTACTGCAACGACACGCTTTCCGGGCGTGCAGACGGCGGGCCAGATGATCGAGCCTGGCAGCGAGAGGCTGTCATTCGGGCTCGCAACTTGGCGCGCCCGTTTGCTCGGCCAGGGATCGCCGCCGCCATCCGCGCCCGCGCAACAGAAAGAGCGGTCGTCGCGGCGGGCCTTGAAGTACCGCCTCTAGTTCGAGGCCGCACCACCCGAAAGGATGATCGACGTGGCTGATCTGACGAAATGGAAGCTGGTGCCGGTCGAGCCGACAGAGGAGATGGACAGCGCCGCCCGAGATGAATGTCATCGAATGGCTGGCTGCATCGATCCGGTCCTCCATGTCTGGGACGTTATGCTCTCCGCCTCCCCCGCCCCGTCCCTGCCGACGCGCGAGGAGATCGCGAGGGTGATCTACGAGGCAACCTGCGTCGCGTATAACGCTAGGCCGGGCTGGGCCGGCGAGCCGGGCGTAGTGAAGACCCTGCATCACCTTCAAGCCGACGCCATCCTCGCCCTCTTCGCACAGCCGCAGGAGAAGAAGCAGGGCTCCGTTGAACCCCCGCCCTCCCCTTGATAGCCTCGATGGATGAAGCTGCCCCTCCGCATCAGGAAAGTCGCCGCCGCCTATGTCATAGAGGACGCCGCCGAGACGCAACTCGATTTCATCTACTTCGAGGACGACCAAACCCGGCGCAGCGCCATGCGGCTCATGACAGAGGCTGAGGCCAGAGAGCACGCTGTGCGCGTCGCGAGATTGCTGACCGATGATGAGGAGGCGAAGAGCCGATGAGATTCCCATGGTTCGGTTGGAGAGCGAAGGCTGAGGCCAGAGCGCAAGCCGAGGAAGCCGCTTGGCGTGCCGAGATAGACGCGACGTTCAAACGGGAGCGTGAACTGCTGGACGCTGGCTGGGTATCCTTCTCCCGCCCACAGCGCGGCGATCCGAGCCCGTTTGGTCTGCTCATCGACATCATAGACCCTGACGGCACGATCCACACGCTGCCATATGACGATATGCACCCTGCGATGAATGTGGCTGGCAGGTTCTGGCGCCCGTCTGTTTTCGCGGAACCCGGTAAGACGATCGAAGGCTCTCTCACGCCCACGGGGCTGCTGCATTGAGCGCAAAGAGAGCCCGCGCCACCCTCATCAGGCAGCGCGGGCTAGTCTAGCCGGGGTGTTGGTGATGCCCGGCGGTCAGGGGCGGGGGCGCACTCCCTCCAGGATCTGACGGATCACGCGGAGATCCCCTTCCATCGTCGACAGCCTGTTGTTCACAGCCTGCTCGTTCTGCTCTCGCTTCGCAAGCTGCGCTTCAAGCCCGGCGAGCCGCATGTCATGGACATCGTCTTTCGCTCGCAAGCTTCCATAGGACAGCGCCATTCCGACGATGACCGCGATCAGCGAGACCAGTGTCATTGCGATCGAGAGGACGTTGCCCAGAGTGACATCTGGCTTGGTGGTCATGGGCGCCATCCGCATTCCCTCTCGCCATGAACATTGTGGGCGAGAGCCGCCCGCTTTTCGCTATCGGTCATGGCGGCGAGGCTTGCAGCAGACGGCCGGATTGGCTTGGCGATAGAGCAGAAGTCACCTGGTGTCGTCCCGCACCCAGCGCTTAAGAGCGCCATCGAGAGCAGCGCGGTCCATGCTATCGACCTCATCGTCTAGCTTCCTCTTCCTTGCGATCGCCTCGCGGCGGTGGCGTTCTTGCTCTTCCTTCATCGCAGCCTTGCCGTCTGCCCTGCCCTTCAGCCAGATCGAGAACAAAACGGCGATGAGCGCGCCGGCTGCGGTGACGTAGCCTGCAAAGCGGCTCCAGAGGGTGGCGAGGAGGGTCATGCCGACGCCTCAGCGCGATTGCGGTGCCAGCGCCACAGCAGGAACAGGCCGCCAAGCGCGAAGGCCACAGCCAGGATGATCTGCGCGGGCCCGGCGGTGAAGGACTGCAGCACGGCGGCGGCCGGCGTCCCCACCTTGACCATATTGTCGACCGTGAGCACCGGAGGCTTGGCGGGGGATGCGGCAACCGTGTTGCTCGACACGAAAGAGCCGCGAGCCCACAGCCCGCCCTCGGCAGCGCGGCGGTTGACCAGGCCGGGCAGCTTCTTGCCCTTGGCGTTGACCCACTTGTTGAGCTCGGACGGCACGGCGTCGTAGTCACCGCGGTTCAGCTTCTTCAGCAGGGTCGAGCCCTTCAGCGCGCCCTCACCCACGTTGAAGGCGAAGGACACCAGCGCCGCAAACTGTCCATCCGAGAGCGGCACCTTCACGAGCTTCTCGACCGCGCGCTCGAAGCGGGACAAGTCCGCGATCAGCAGCCGCTCGGCTTCGGCCTCGGTGATGACCATACCCTTCGTCACATGTGCCCCGGTCGAGCCATAGCCGATCGTCAAGACGCCGGCCGGGCAGATATAGGCGCGCCTCTGCAGGCCCTCGAAGCGCTTGATGAGCGCAAGACCTTCGGCGTTGATACGGCGTGTCATAGGGCCTCCAGACATGAAAAAGCCGCCCCGGAAGGCGGCTGCGAAATCCCAAGCCCTTGGCTGAAAATGCCGGAGATCGGGCAAAACTAACCTTAGACTCGTGACGGAACGTCAGGCAGGATTAGGCAAAAGGGAGGGGGAGATGGCAGAGCCAATCTTCGACGGCGAGATCGAGGCTTTACGCGCAGAGATCGGCGGACTGAAGATTGTCATAGCGGTCGCTCTCAACCTTCTCCCGGACGAGCGGAAGGTGTTGGCGCGGCTTCAACTGGTCGAGGAGATGGCGAAGCGTCAGAACATGGATTCGAACACGATCCAGGTGCTTCGTGAGTTCCGCGAGAAGTTCTCCTAGCTCTCTGCTGAGAGGCGATCATCTTCAGCATCTCGACATCACGGGCCATGTTCTCTCTCCACGAGGTTTGAATGAAAAAGCTGCTGCTTCTGGGATTGGCTTTGGGAATGGCGGGGTGCCAGGCGAATACAATGGGGGCGATCTAAATGGTCGATGTGATTTTCAACACGCAGTTCAACATGCTGACGCACGAGGTTTTCTTCGGCCGCAATACCGAGAGTTCATCCAACCGGATTGTCATCCAGGATGGCGGCCGCACGGGCGTGTACGAAGGCCGATTTGCCTATTCGACGAGCGGGGACGTGTCCGGCTTGCTGACGGGGTACACCGAGTACCGCAGCGGCGCAGTGGCATGGGCCGTCTCGGACATCCAGTTCGACGCCAATGTCGCGTTCCGGTTCGTCAACGCCAACGCGCTGCAAGGCCTCTTCACGAATGCCCTCTCCGGCCCTGACCGCATCTTCGGTTCGAACGCTTCCGATGTAATCTTCGCCAGCTCGGGCAACGACCGCATCATGGGTCGAGGCGGAAACGACGAGATCCACGGCGACGGCGGCATAGACACTGCCGTGTTCCAAGGCCGGGTACGGGATTACACCATTACGACGAGCAGTTGGGGCATTTCGGTCAGCGATAGCGTTGCATCTCGCGACGGTACTGACCTCCTCTCTACCGTTGAGCGGCTTGAGTTCTCGGACGGAAAGCTGGCCTTCGACATCTTCGGCAATGCTGGCGAGGCATTCCGGCTTTATCAGGCCGCATTCGATAGGACGCCTGATATCGATGGCATCAGCTACTGGATCAAGCAACGAGACGCTGGCATCTCGCTGAAGGAAATTGCCGCTGCTTTCATCGGGTCAGCGGAGTTCCAGCAGCGCTATGGCGGCGCCGATGATCGCGGTTTCACTAACCTGCTATACCAGAACGTCCTGGACAGGGCGCCTGATGCAGACGGCGCCGCGTACTGGATTGGGCAACTCGGAAGGGGCCTCTCGCGCGAGGACATGCTATTAGGTTTTTCAGAAAGTCCTGAGAACCAGAGCAACACGTTGCCGGCGATGAGCAAAGGCATCCCCTACTTTGATCTTGGCTGAATGAACCGCGAGCCCTTCTTCGGCCCCAACGCCAAGCCGTTCTTCATCCAGGCGGCAGCGGGCGTGATCGCCGCGATGGCGATCAGCTACTTCCTGGGACCGTCACTAGAGGTTTGGTCGAAGTGGATCGTGCGCCTGATTTTCAGCGCGTTTGAATAGCCCCGCTCTGCTGCCCGATCTGCCGTGCACCCGTGCCGAGCAAGAGACGCTGAAGCTCAGTGAGCGCCAGCGCCGGGAGTTCCCCGCCAGATCGGACGATTCGGGATAGCTGTTCGACGTTCTTCGGGGTGGCGCGATCTGCGATAGCCTTTGCCCCCGCACCGGCCGCAGCGAGCGGGATGGTCGCGCCACCGCTCTGCATGGCGGCGCCAAGGTTGAGTAGAATCGAGAGCCCGCCGCTAGGCGCCAGCTTGCCAATCATGCGGAGCGCATTCTGCGGGGCGGTCCCGCGCACGATCTGGCGGATAGCAGAAAGCTCTGCAGTCGAGAAACCACGGCGGGCCTTCGGGTTGTTCAGGATCGAACGGAATTGCTGCCGGATGGCATTGTCGATGTTGCCGCCAGTGCCAGATGACGCCGCGTTGTTCGCTGCCTTCTCCAGCGCCTCCTCGATCACCTCGGACTTGCGCGCCATGTGATTGAACTTGCGCGCCTCCTGAAGCGCGCGCACCCCCTCGGTCTTGTTGCCGGTCAGGATGTCGGTGAGCTTCAGGCTGTCGAGGGTGCCATCGAGCTTTTCCACGATGCGGCGGCCAAGCTCACGCGTAGATGCGTCTTGGTCTTTACGCAGAGTGTTCGCCACCTTACGCATCTGGTCGATGTTTTTCAGCGTGACATTCCCACTGGCGACGCGATCAATCTCCTCTAGGACGCCCGCCACCTTCGTTTGCAGCTTCGGGAGATAGCCGAAATCGGCAAGCTCAGTCTGGATCTCGGAAGCGAAGCGGCGCATGGGCTCCGGCTTGACGATAACGCCGGCCGCTTCTGAACGCGCGTAGGCGTTCTTGGAGGCCAGCTTCAGCGCCTCAGTGTCTGGTATAGCAGCATCTGCGGCCTTGCCCGCCATGGCCTTGCCGGCGGCGCCGAGCGCTGCGCCTGCGCCACCCCCTATCGCGCCGCCCTTCAGCGCGCGCCACGATCGGTCCTCCAGCCCCTCGCCTTCACCTGCACCGGAAAGAGCGCCATAGGCGGCACCCTCCAGCGCACCGGCAGTTATCGAAGGCGCCCCCTTCATGAAGGTGAGGCCGCCCTTCATCAACTGACCGCCGGTGACGAGCCCGCCGCCGATGTTGCCTGCGATGGTGGCGGCCGGGGCGTCAGTCTCGGCTTTCTTGACCAGCGCGCGCTCCTGTTCCAGCCCGCGGCTGTAGGCATCGGAGATGCGCTGGCCGATGCCCTTGCCGGCGTCCGTGCCCTTGTAGGCACCGATCGCCATCTCGATGGGTGTGGTGAGGCCGGCCATGATCTCGTCGCCAAAGTTGAAGGTGAGACCCTGGCGCGCGCCGATGTTGGAGGCCTGCAGACCGACCATGGCAGTGGGCGCCTCATCCGGGATCAGCGTAAAGCCCTCCGGGAGCGGCGGCACCTCTGCCTGACGACGGTTCGGGGCAACGGTGACGACAAGCGGGCCGCTGCCAGTATCGCCTGCGGGTTCGTCGATCAGGGTGAAGCCGGGAGGAAGCTCAGCCATTATTCAGGCACCCACTGACCGTTGCGAAGGATGATGATCTGACCGTTCGGCCCTTTGGCGCGGGCGCCGTCTCGGATGGCGGGCGCGGCCTTCTGCTCGGCAGGTTTCTCTGCTGGCTTCTCAGCGGTGGCGGCAGCCGGGCGCTTGCCGGGGCCATGGAGAATGTCGAGGTAGGTTTCACGCACGATCCCCAGATTGCGCTTGAACTGGTCAGCGCTTTGGGACTGCTTCAGACTCGCCAACGACGCGCCGAGAAGTGCAAGCTCGCGCTCTGTAACGCTGCCAAGAGCGCCACCAGTCGGAGACTGTGCACGCATCTCGTTGAGCTTGCCGAAGGCAACGTTGGCTTCGATCGTATCGACGAGGTTTGAAATGTCGTGCGCGGCCGTGCCCGGCAGCTTGGCGAGCCACGCCCCCGCGCCGCCTGTCGTCGGCAACGCCGCGCCAGCCATCGTCTTTTCGATAGTCGACACCGCATCCAAAACGTTGTTGGTCTGAGCCTTGACCGTGGCGGCTTTGGCCTCTTGTGACTTCGCGTCTGCCGCGGCCTTTTCAGCCGCCGGGCCGCCGGGGATCGGGACCATGCGCAGGGGATTGCCCTGCGCATCACGCTCTACCTGGTAGCCAGCGGGGATCGAACCTTCATTCTTGACGGTGATGTCCGTTTTGCCGGCTCTGGCAAGCCGTTCCTTCATCTCAAGGATGCCCCCCGTGAAGCCTTCAGCCTTCGCCTGGAGGTGAGTTTTCTGCTCGCTGGTCAGCTTGGAATCTTCGAGCAATGCCGCGAATTGCTTTTCCGCCGCGTCCTTCATGACCTTGCTGACGCTGGGGTCCGCGAGCACGCGCAGGACGTTGCTGAATTGCGCGCGGGTTGTGGTCGTCGTCCCCTTGAGCGCCGGATCATTCATCACGGAGGCCGAAGCGGCGGGGGCCGCGGTCTCCGCGCCCTGCCCCGTCATGAGCCCCACGGCACCCTTATCCGCCGCCGCCGTGCGCGCCTGAGCAATCTGCGAGAGCGCCAGCTTGGCCGCGTCGGGGTTGGCGGAGAGCGCAACCGCCCGCTGCGGATCCATGCCCATGCGGACGAACTCGTTCGCCATGGCGATGCGCCCCTGGCGCTCCAGCTCCCACTGCTGGTTCTGCGCCGCTCCCTTGCCGATGATTGCGAAGGGATCGCGAGGGGCCGCCGGGATAAGGGACTCGACACTTACCGGCTGTGCAGCCGCAGAAGGGCCGGAAGGAGCCGGCGCTGCGGGCGCTGTAGCGCCGGGGATACGGAACCCACCAAGCCCGCCAAGACCGCCTTGCGCGGTCTCGACTGGCATCGTTTCCTGCCCCATGCCCGCCTGCTGCCGCAGGAACTCAAGCACGCCGGCATTGTCTGCGCTCGTGGTGTCGACCATCTGGCGTCGGGCCATGGGCATCTGTCCTTCAGCGGTAACGGCGGCGCGGGCCGGGCGATCAGCGGCAGGGCCGCGCCCGCGCTCCGCTGCGGCAACGAGTGTGGGGTTCATGGGCTGGCCGCTACCGGCCGGGCGGGAGCCGATAGGGGTATTCCCAACTGCCTCCGCCAGCGCGGCGTAAGGCGAGCCGCCCTTCGCGCCCCAGATGGCAGGCTTCCCGAAGCCGATATGCGTGGTCGTCGGGTTCATGTAGCCGGGCCCGGCGCCAATGCCTGTCACGCCATTCTGGCGAGCCTGCCGCACGATCTGCTGCAGGACCGGGATGTCGTTGGGATTCTCCCAGGAGAGTGGCTTGCCGTTGCGCAGGAACTGCACGTCACCCGCGCCGCCGTGGTCATGGCGGGTCGAGCCGGTGCGACGCCTGCCCTCGCCAATCCCTTCCTGCCCGCCGGAATTGACGCGCATCGTGATGCCCATCTGCGGCAGGAAGCTCATCGCGCTGACGAGTTCGGGCTGAAGCGGCTTGTTGCGGATGGCGCTCTGGTTCGCATAGGCCACCCAAGTGCCGTCCTGGGCCTGCGGCTTGGCTGAGGCCGGCTCACTTGCCTGCGGCTGAGCGCCGCCGGGGGGCTTCAGGTGGCGAAAGACGTTCTGGACGTAATTTGGGTCGCCGCCGCCGTTGTACGCTGCGAGCGCCTTGGCAACCTGCTGTGGGTCATCCCAGTTCTGGACGCCTTCACTTTTCGCTCGCGCCGCGAGGTAGCGCGCGCCAAAGCGGATGTTTTCGGCCGGATCAGTCAGCTTGGCGGGATCGATCGGCTCGACGCCATAGCCGGGCTTTGCAGCCGTGCTAGGCTGGATCTGCATCAGCCCCACGCCGCCGGTCTTGCTGACGACATCCGGGTTGAAAGAACTCTCCTGCATCGTCTGCGCCTTGAGGATGGCGGCAGGGATGCCGGTCTCCTTCGACACCTCGTCATAGATAGTGTCGTAGCGGCTGTAGGGGTCAGCCGGGGGCTGTGGTGGCGCGGACGGCGGCACCATGCCCAGGCTCGGAGGCTGCGCCAAGCCGCCTTCAAAGAGGTCGAGAAGCCCCATGTCAGCCCCCAAACAGACCCTTGATGCCAGACAGCGCGCTAATGCCGCCCGTCAGCATCGATAGCGGGCTCTGCGTGCTCTCCGTCTCCTTCTGCCCCACGGTCTGGCTGTTCATCTGCTTCGGCGTGAGCCCCATCAGCATCTGCAGCATGGTCCACGGCACATCGAGCGCGGACTGTGCGAACTGCTGCTGCTGCCCGCCGCCCTGCAAGAGCTGCTGCAGCGCGGACATCTCACGCGCCTGCTGCGTCGTGCGCAGCGCGTCGTTGACCTGCGTCGCCTTCAGCCCGTAATCGGCGCCGGTGGTGCGCATGGTGTTCTCTGCCGCCGTATTGGCGAGGTTGGTCTGCTGCTGCATCTGCGCGTTGGCGAGAGCCGTCGCCGTGGCCTTGTCGTAGCCAGCCGCCATGAGAGCGCCAACCGTGGATGCGACATTTTCGCCGAACGAGCGATCGAGCTGCCCGCGCGCAATGGCGTCGCCGGAGCCACCAAGCCCGCCCTGCGCCGCGTATTTTGCGCCGATCGCCGCCGCCGCGTTATCCCGCTCGCCACGCATCTTCGCGACGGTCGGGTCAACCACGCTCTGCATGTACGGGTTCATGAAGGCCTGGATGGCCCCAGGCGTGACCTGCGCGGCGCTCCCCATGGCCGCCGTCAGGTTCGGGCTCCCCGGTGCCGTCAGCGGCGAGGCGGTATAGGCATTACGCGCCGTGGTGCGCGCAAGGTCAAAGCCCTTGAGCTGGTCGGTCGTCAGGCCCGCCACGGCGTATTGCGGGTTGCGCAGGAAATTCTCCAGCATCCCGGTGCCGGTCTGGTAGGTGTTCTGCTGCGCGTCCTGCGTCCACTGCGGGTAGCTCGTCTGGGACTGCTCGGTGCTCGACTGCGTGCTGGTGCCCAAATTCGGCATATCAAAGATCCTTCAGGACATTGACGCTGACGGTGGAGTAACCGGGCAGCTTCCTCGCCCAACCGGGGCGCGCCATGTCGACGCCGATGCTGTTGGCGCCAAGCTTCTTCGCCCAAGCCTCGATCTGAGGGACGAGCTGCAAAATTTCGTCGAGGTTACCGCCGGTCAGCCAGCCGTTGACGTGCTTGTACCCGGTAGGGAACACCTTGATCTCGGTCACGATGGCAGCGTTCGGGCTCGACCAGAGTTGAACCTTTCGCGCCTCAAGCGCCTCCCAGACGTGCCGCTTGCGATGCGTATCGCCATGAACCGTGAGGGCCGGCTTCAGCAGAGGCCAGACTCTGGAAAATTCCGACTTTAGAGATGATTGCATGGTTCTTTGTGCGAACCTCTGTTAGAATCAAGATCCCGAAAGGACGCATCATAAATGGACAAGTACGCCCTTATAGAAGACCGGGTCGAAGACCTCTTCGATTACTGTCAAGAGACCGGAATTCTCATATGGAAGCGGAGATCGAATAGCCCGAACCCGATGTATGAGAAGCGATGGAACGCCAGAAATGCTGGTAAGACAGCGGGCTACGTCAACGGCAAAGGGTACGTGATGTTGCAGATCGACAAGGTGAATTATTTGGCGCACCGCATTATCTGGAGGATGGTGACGGGCAGTTGGCCACTTTCAGAAATCGACCATATTAACTTGGTGCGGCATGATAACCGGTGGTCAAACCTACGCGAGGCGACCACTGTTCAGAACGGGTGGAACAAACGACGCCGCGTAAGCAAGTTTGGCCTACCGCCCGGCGTCGCGCGGAATAGATCAAAATTCAGCGCGAAGCTCTGGTCCGATGGCAAGTGGAAATGCCTCGGCACCTTTGAAACCCCCTCCGAAGCGGGTGAAGTGTACATTCGCGCGGCCAAGGCGCAGCGGGGAGAATTCTACCGGCTCTAGCTCAAACTCGTCTCTCAGGGTCATCTGCGGGCGCCGGTCTTCTCGACATCGAGGCGCAAGGCCCCGAGCCGCCAGAATGAGGGGTTGTCGTTCGATGCCAGCCGGATCGCGCCTTGCCGCCCCATGCGGCGCATCCTCAGCACCTGCGTCGTCGGGTTCGCGACATGGCTGGAGCCTGACAGCGTCGGCCCGTTCGGGAAGGTCTTCGTCTGGATGGTGAAGGTTACCGCCCCGGCCTGGTCGTCGAAGTCAGGGACGATCCCCTTGATCGCGAAGAGATGGTCTCCATCCTCGATGTCGAAATAGCTCGACTGCAGATGCGCCTTCAGCGCGCCGCCGTTGGCCGTGGTGCCGCGCTCATGGAAGTAGATATAGCCGTCAGTCCCGAAGGCGACGGGGGTGGCGTAGATGCCGGCCCGCAGCCAGGTCGAGCGGTTGAAAGTGCCGGTCGTCCAGTGGTTTTCCAACCAGTTGAAGGCGACATAGCGCGAGCATTCCGAGCCATCGCGGCGGTCAGGATAGAACCACCAGACCTCCGAGAATTCGCCATTGATGCCGCAATAGGTCTTTTCCTCCTGAGCGGGCGTCAGATTCTCGGATACGTCGCGGCGCACGCGACACTCGATGACCTGCGGGATCGCGCCCTGGAAGATGTAGAAATTGCCGTTGTTGGACAGCCAGAAGGCGATGCCGTTGTGCTCGACCGCTGCGTTCATGCCGATCAGCCCGCAGCCGGTGCCGAGCAGGTCGGATGAGAAAGCCGCGCCGGCCTCTCCCTGCCACTGCAGGCGGAACAGGCCATCATCCCCCCAGATAAGATCCTGCTGCCTTGTGGCGATGCCACGCACCAGCCTGCCGCCACCGCCACGCAGGATGATCTCGGAGGCAAGGTTGTCGGTGTCCGGCACCCATGTACGGAAATTGCCGATGTCGGAGTTGCGGACGGCGTTCGGGTTATAGTCACCATCGACCTCGAACGTGCCGACCGCCACCACGACGCCGTTGGGATCGACGAACATGGACTGCATAATGCGCGGCGCTTCCGGCACCAGGATCGCCTTGGAGACGAGTTCGATCGAGACGTCATCGACCGTGCCGGCGAAGGTAGAATCCCCCTCGAAGCAGATGTCGACCGGCGTCGCGGGCATGATGAAGGTACGCGAATAGGTGCCGCTGACATCGATCGCGGTCGAAGCGGTGCCGACATCGACCACAGCAGGCGGATCGCCCGCATTGACGCGGAATTTCAGCGTTCCGGCAGTGCGTGTGACCTTGGCCTTGACGCGATAGACATAGCCCGGCTTGGCGATGCCGACGACGTTCTGAGAGAGGATCGAGGCGGTGCCGGCCGTCTTGGTGGCGACGCCTGAGCCGATCGCCCACCCGGTGCCCTTTGCCCAGATCGTATCCGTGGCAAAGTCGCCATTCTCGATGATGTCGGGATAGCTGGTCTGGGGCTGCCAGATATAGAGCCCGCCGCCGCGACGGTTGGCGAGCAGGATCTCTCCCAGGCTGTCCAGCGACCAGACGGCCGGGAGGTAGTCGGTCTGCGAGGACAAGCCGTAGACGCCCACGCCATAGGCGCCGGTGCCGTAGCCAAGGCCGCCCGTGCCATCCACCAGCCCCGCCTGCCATGCCGCCACATAGTCGACCGCACCGCCACCAGTGGCGTCGCTGGAGGCCGCGGAGGTGTGCGTGATCGTGTAGCTGTCGCGGGTGATTACGGCGGTGACGGCGTATGTGCCGTCGATGGTGATACCGCCTACAGCCACCGCATGGCTGTAGGTAACCTCCTGGTCAGCGTAGAAGCCGTGCTCCTTGTGCTCGACCGTGACCACTGCCGAGCCATTCGTCGTCGTGAACGGGTCGACCAGCACGCCTTCTGAAAAGTCCGGGGTGATGTCGAGGATCTGACCGCCGCTATAGGCATAGAGCTTTTCAGCCGTCCCAAAGGCGATTTGCTTCTGCCCCATCAGGTCGGTCCAAGCATGGCCGCCGCGCACGATGCCGCTGAACTTGTTCACGGTCGCGGTTTCCCAGCCGCCGATCGTCTGCGGGCGCCCCTGCCGGAAGCGCACCTTGTCCGCGTCGACCCAGCCGCCTTCGGAGGCCAGAGGGGTATCGTCCTTGATGATGCCGGGCGCGAACTCGACCTTGCTCAGCATCAGGCGGGGCTCCACGGGTTCTTCGCGCCGAAGACACCGCCCCACTGGCTGCCCTGCGTCCCACCCTGCGGCTGGCTGCCGGTCGGGCTATAGGCACCCACGCTGTTGCCCTGCCCCGGCTGGCCGAAGCCCGGCGTGCCCCAAGGCTGCGCCCACGGCATTGCCACGCTCGGAAGCGATGGATCAGTCGGCATTCCCCCGAGGCCACCGAGACCGCCAGTGCTCTGCCCGCTGATCTGGCTGCTGAACGGGTCGGAATAGCTGGCGTCGATGATGCCGCCGGCGAAGCCGCCGCCCGCCTGCTGATTGTAGGCCTGCTGCTGGCGGGTCTGGTTGGCGCTGAATGCGTCGAAGGCCGATTTTTGCTTCTGGAAACCGCTGTTCAGCGATTCAAGCTGCCCCTGGATGCCCGCTGCGACCTTTGTGGGGTCGTAGTCCTGGACGCCCCTCAGCCCCTCGAACTGGTTGATATAGGCCGTATCGTAGGCGTTGCCGCCCGAGAGGATGGTTGGCGCAACGTCCCGCGCATACTCCTGTCGATACCAGTCCTGCTGCTCCTGCGTGTTCCAGATCGGATTATACGTCGCCTGCTGCTTGAAGAACTCGTCGAAAGCGCCGGAATTGGCGTGCGCCGTGGTCTGTTGCTGGGCGTACTCCATCGGCGTCGCGATGTTCTGCTGCTGCCATTCGAGCGCGGCGCGCTGCGCCTCATAGGCCCGCTGCGCAGCCTGGAACTCCTCCTGGACCTGCTGCGGAGACTTGACGACCTGGCTTTCCTGGCGGGGCGGCGAGCCGAAATTGATCATTCTCAGTCCTCCGGCCATGCGGCGATCACCGCGTCAGCGCCATTCGGGAGATGCCCGGCAGCCTCCATGGCAGCGAGACCCTGCTGTGTGAGGTCGTGGTCGCGCTCGACCTGCGTCGCGAGGTCGAAGAACACCCAGAAGTCAGCGAGCGCGGGGTCTGACTTCGCCGCTGCGACCGAAGGCATGCCCCCGACCGAGGCCGCGAGCATGGTGAATTCCAGCTTGGTCAGGATGCGGGGCGCGCGCTGGGGAGCGGGGAGATCGCGTTCCTCGACGAGGAAGCCGTTCAGATCATAGATACGGTGCTTCATGCTACCCTCGCAACGAGGACGGGGACGAGGTTGGAGCTGGTGGGTGCCGTAGCAGTGGAGGGTAGAGCGCCATAGGTCAGCGAGGCATAGTTCACGAGCGCAAGGCCGGTGCTGGCAGACGCCGCACCTTGCAACCCCCACGTTGCCTCCAGCCCATTGGCGGCCGTAGAGACTCGTGCCGTCACTGATCCGTCAGTGAGCGTGGCGAACCAATACCACCCACGAGCAAGCGGGGTCGTCGCTATCGATCCCTGGTTCATCGCTCCTGATGCGCCGATGGTGATCTCTCCGGCGGCCACAACCAGAGCCCCCGGAGCGCCGCCTTGGTTTGAGTAAATGCCGACGCGGACCTTCCGCCCAGAATCTGAGGTCCCGGTGTTCTCAAATACGATTGCGTCAAGCGACACGTCGCTGTGTAGATAGACCGGTGTATAGTAAACTTGATTGCCAGTCAGGGCCGAGGCGGTTGTCGCCGTCCCGGCCTTTAATGCAGTTACATTGTAATACTTGCCCGACGCATACCCCATATGCGGCGCGGTATAGATTCCGGTTCCGCCACCGCCGCCAAACAGCCCTGAAAACGTGGTCATCGAAACTGCCCCGGAATGGCGCGCCATGCGTTCGTCCCGGTGCAGACGAGCGTCACAAGCGCGTAGTTGCTGTCGAGGGTGAGGTTTTCGGCCGCGCCGCTGATGGTCGAGCCGTTGCGACCGATCGTGACATCGGAGGCGCCAATCCGCGCCACCACGATCTGGTCATCAGTGGCGGGAGAGGCCGGCAGCGTCACCGTGAAGCCCCCGCCCGAGCTGTCAGCGATGATCTGGTCGCCTGATGCCGCGTTGTAGGCGCCCGTTTTGACGGCCCAGACCCCCACGAGGTTGGCGATGTGGCCTGAGGCATTGCGAGAGGGGATCTTGTTTGCGCCCGTGCCGGTATCGACATCGACCGCCATGTCGCCATCGGTAAAGCTGCCCGAGACGATCGTGCCGGCGCCGTTGATGAGCGCAGGGATGTCGGACTCAGCCCAGCCCGCGCCGCCCAGATCGGGGTCGCCGTACCACTTCAGGAAACGCCCCACTGTGGACCCGTTCGCCAGCACGCCCTTGTTGGCGATGCCGGCGGCGTAGGCGCGCACCGCGTCGACCTGCTTCTTGGTGGCGGCGTCCTGATCAGCGGTCGCGTCTGCGAGGTCTGTAATCTTCTTGCTATTCAGCGAGACGTTGGCAGCAGCAGCCTTGATCTTGTCGAGCGTCGGGTCGGCAGCAAAAGTGTCGGTGCCGTCGCAATAGACGAGCGTGATAAGCCCAGCCCGCACCGTCGCAGCAGCGCCCCCCGCCGTGCCGATCGTCTGTGAAGCGTTCGTGCTGTTGGCGACGAGATAGGTCTTGGTGACGCTGGGGATGGTGATCTTGTGGGTTGCGCCGGGCGTGCCTGTCAGCACCAGCACGGCGGAGCGTGCCTCGTCCTGCACATAGTTCGACGAAGCCAGCGTGTAGTTGCCGGTCACGACCTTGGTGAAGACCTGCGCGATGCCCTCTTCGAGCCGCTTCAGCGCCTCGTTGAGCCTCGTATCGCCCCAGGTCGAAAGGTTCTCGCCAAGGGCCTGCAGTTCAGCCCTCAGAAGCGGGGATGGCGTGCTGGGCAATTATGCGCCCTCCAGTGTTTTCACGCGGGCCTCAAGCTCGCGAATGCGCTTGGCCTGCGTGGCGATGATCTTGTTGAGCGCGAGCGCCATGGCGTGCGCCCATGACGGCGCACCGGCCTCGATCGTCACCCGTTCGCTCATGGCGTCGGCCCCGAGACGCGGGCGCGGGAGCCTGCCCAGCGCTTGCCCTTGTCGGATGTCTGGATGTCGTTCAGTGCCGCCCGGTACATGGTCAGCCAGGTCTGCAGGCCCTGCGTGTCGATCATCGACGGGGAGGCTTCGACCAGCGCGCCATAGAGGTAGAGATCAGGCGCCTGCTCCAGCAGCCAGTTGGTCACGTTCGTGTCGGAGAGCGGCGGGATCTTGGCGTAGTAGTCGAGCGTCAGGTCACCCGTGCTCGCGGGAAACGTCGTGATGGTGTTGCCGGTGATGGTGTAGAAGCGCGGATAGCCGCCGGGGTTCTCGGGGAAGCGTGCCCGCGCATAGGACGGCGTGATAGGTCGCAGGACCGAAGGCGGAGATACAGCCGCGATGACGCACCGCGCCTGCATGAAATCGCTCGGCAGAGGCCCCGCCCCATCCGTCAGGGTGACGGTCGCGGTGGCCTCCATCTCCGCCACCCGCAGAGAGCGGCTGATGCGCAGTTCCGCGCGCTGGATGTATCCGGGGACGAGCGCGGCGAACTCGGCATCGCCGCTCCGCCAGGCTTCGCTGATGATCTGCTGCTGGAGCTCTGCGTAATCGGCGGGCATCTCAGCCTCCGACCTTCAGCGTCGTGCCTTCGCCCTTCTGCTTGGCGATCAGGCCCGGCCGCGCTGCGAGCGCATCCTTGTAGGTGAAGGTGCGATAGCCGATATGGCCGATTTCCTTCGTCAGGTCGTGGTCGATGAAGGTCGGAGCGCCGATGCCCCGCGCCATCCGGCAGAAATACACGTCCTCACCGACGACATGCTTCTTCTCCGGGTGCCAGCCGAGCTGATGCCATGGCTTGTCCAAGTGCTCGTAGACGGCCGTCTCGACCAGCAGGCAGCCCTGCCCGATATAGTCGACCTCCTCGATGCCGGTGGATTCCTCCTCGGTGTAGACCCAGACGCCATCCTTGGCGGAGACCGGCCGGGCCGGCTCCTTGCGCTGCGAATAGCCCGCACCGACGATCGGCTTGCCGTGCTGGTACAGCCGCTCCAGCGTGTCCGGCGGGAACGTCATGTCCGTGTCGAGCCACAGGACATGGGTGGCGCCCTGCTTGATCGCCTCTGTCGCGAGCGCGTTGCGCATGTCCGGCAGCAGCGTGCCGAGATCGACGATGGTGGTCAGATTGGCCTGCCCGTCCGCGACGAAGCGGGTGCAGAAGCGCCCCACCATATCGACGAGGCATTTCGTGAACTGCGAGGTGCAGAGATCCCGCGTGGGGATGCAGATGGCGAAGCTTGGAACGCTCATCACAGATGCCCCGGCCAGATGCGCATGAAGCGGTTGTCGGGATCGTTCAGCTTGGCCTTCAGCTTCGCCTGGTCGTCGACGATGCCCTCGCGAATCCACTGGTCGTAGATGACCATGGGGATGCGTGCGACGAGCTTGCCGTCGCCCCAGCGGTCGGTACCTGAGACCTCGTTGAAGTCCTGCTTGTTCTTCTCAAGCAGCGGCTCGACATCCTGGATGGTCTCGATGGTGAACGAGTCGCCATCCTCGGAGCCGTGAAAAATCTCGGTGATCCCGATAATCGGGTCATGGTGCAGGACGCGCTTAAACAAGGTCAGCGAGCCCCTTTTCGACGAGTTCGGCTGCCTCATGCTCCGGCAGCGAGACGATGCTGTCCGGCTCGGCATGGCCGCGGGAGGTGCCGACGAGGCGCCATCCGATCTTGATGCGGGTGAGCCCGTCCGGCTGCGGCGGCTTGTGGTCCTGCGGACTGCGGCGGGGTTTCTTCTGCATCGAACCCTGATCCCTTATGAAAAAGGGCGCAGCCGAAGCCGCGCCCTCTGGTTGTCGTGGGATGTGAGCGTCAGGCTCAGGAGGTGGTGAGGTCCGCCACCACGCCGTGCGCGGCCTGGTTGTCGACGATGAGCGTGACCTCTTCGAGCATCTGCCGCTTCTCGGAGTCGCCGGACTTGGCGAGCTCCCACTGCTTGAGCGGGCGCAGGGTGCCGACGCCGTACTTCTCGCGGTCGAGGAGGAAGGCCTCGCGCTCGCGCTGGAAGAGGTTCACGACCACCTGCAGCGCGCCGAAGTCGCCGAGGTACACATCCGCGGCGCCGATGACGGTCGCCTGCCCCTTCGCCTGCGCCACATTCGAGCGCAGATCCGCGATGCCGGGGAAGTTCGTCGTGTTCGAGAACTGCCCCTTATTGTACGGCCCGAGCATCAGGATGGTCGGGGAACCGCCATTCTTGACGCAGGACTGCTGCACCGCCTTCAGCAGGGTCTCGGTGAAGGTGCGCGGGGCGGTGGAGTCCGTCGCGGCGACCGTCAGCGCGGTCGAGGTCGAGAAGCCACCAGATGCGCCGCCGCCTGCGCGACTGACGTTGGAGGTCAGCCAGGTAGGCAGGCCACCCAGCTTGCGCGCCGTGGTGTCGTCACCGATAGCCGAGGCCTGATTGTTGAGGAGGATGGCCTCCTTGTCGCGGCGCAGCTCGCGGCCCTTCTTGGTGAGCTGATAGGCAAGCTCGGACTTGCGCCCGGCCTTGTCCACCGCCTCCAGGGTGCCGGTGATGACGACCGTCTTGTCCATGATCTGCGTGATGTTGCCCACGCGGGTCGTCGGGTTGGACGCATCGAGAGTCGCGTCGTCGCCTTCGATGACGGCGTTGTTGAGGTCAACCGCCGTCAGGCTGTCGGTCTGCCACTCGTGGCGGATGTTCTTGACCTTGCGCTTCTTGCCGTTCGACTGGAACGGCACCTCATAGGGCGCAATGTTGGAGATGATGTCAGCGAGATCCTCGCGGATACCCTTGGCATCGTTCGTCGCGTAGGTGTTGGTCGGCTGAGGCATGGCTCACTTCCTTTTCACAGGGTCAGAGGAGGCTCGCGATCGCCTTCACGGCGTCGTCCTCCCGATGGGTCCTGCGCAGTCGCTCGAAGTGCTCTGATTGCGCCTGTGCCCGCTGTTCTGCGGGGGTGACGCGCCGTCCAGGGACCTGGACAGGGGCCGCCGCCTGGGCCTTTTTCTCGACCACGGGCTTGCGGGCCATCAGCTCGTCGTACTTGATCGCCTTGTCGAGGATCTTGAAGATCCGATGGTCGGAGATGTTGTTCAGCTCGGCATCCGAGAAGCCGGCTGCCTTGCCGGTCTCCATCATCTTGCCGAGGAACTCGCTGCGAACCTTCTGGTCGGCCATCTGCGGCATCTCCTTGAGGAGCGCTTCGTGCTCCCGCTGGAGGTGCGTAGTGACCGCCTTCGACTTCTCCTGTGCCGACTGCTGGTGCTGGGCCTGCATCGCCCCCTGGAACGCCCGCAAGCGTGCCAGACCGGCCTCATGCGCCCTGTCCTGCTGCGCCGCCGCGATGGGGTCGTCTGCCCACATCTCGTCGGTGGCTTTCGGAGGGATCTGCGACTGTACGATGGCCATGGCCGCCGGAACGACCTCGCCAAAGAACTTCTGCTGCTGCGCAACTTGCGCGGCGCGCGCCTGGATTTCGGCCTCCTTGGCCTGCGTCTCGGCTCGTGCGCGCTGGATTTCCCCGGCAGTGTCGCCTGCGATCCGCTTCAGCTCGGACAACTTGACCTTGGTGTTGTCCCGCAGGATCACCTCAGGGTCGTCGTCGTCATCAGGCTTGGCGGCTTCGGCGTCTGCCTTCGTTTCGGCCCCTGACTCGTCGTCGGAAGCCTGTTGAGCCGGCGGCTCGTCGCCATCATCCCCCTCAGGGGCGGCGTCGGCCTCGGTCTCGTCGCTGTCGAGCGCGTGCTCGATCAGGGATGCGGCCTCGTCGTCAGACAAGGCGGTGCTTTCGCTCTCACCCGCAAGCGGAGCGTCGGTCTCTTCGTCCATTTGGGTGCTCACATGTGCCGGTTACAGCGCCCGCGAGCGCTACAAGCGGCTGATCCGGGTCAGGCCACGCCCGGCCGTGGTTTCGCGGCGATTTTTCCGCCGGAAATGGTGGATTCGAGCTGGGCCCGAACCTGTTTCACGACATTCGCGCGCTCGATGGCGACGCGACGACGACGATCCGCGCCCGGCAGCCACCATTTGACAGCGAGCGCGTCCGAAATTGCCTGCGCCTCGACCGCCTCGAAGGCAGCGCGCAGATGCGGGTTGTTCATGAGCTGCCGCGCCTGTTCGGCAGCCAGGATCTTGTCCTCGGGGCTCATCGACCCAGCAGCATCTGGTTGGAGAAGGACGTGTCGAGCTTCTTGGGCTCCATCAGGCCAAGCAGCGCCTGCCCCTGCTGCTCGTTGACCGAGCCGTTGCCCAGAAGCATCTTGACCAGAGACGGCCAATCCTTCTGCCCGGTGGTGTTGATGAACTGCGGGTCGCCAAAGTCCTCATAGAGCTTCGGCGCGATGTTCTGCCCGTTGGGGCCGATGGTCTTCTGGACGCCCTGCTCCTGCCAGGCGGCCGGATAGAACTGGTTCATCGCCTTCTGGGGGTCCAGCGAGATGTTCACATAGTCGCTGAAGACGTGCGGCATGCGGTTCATGCCCTCGACTTCAGCCCGCGCCTTCTTCTGGTAGTAGTCCCAATCGTTGTAGATGTCGCCGTCGGGGAAGCGCGGCTCGGGTGCCTCCTCCTGCTTCGCCTGCTGCACGACCGGCGCCGGCTTGGCGTCCTCGCGATAGCGCCACTGTCCCTGCTCGGACGGGCCGTGATCGGGGTTGCGCGTGCCGGTGTCGTGGTTACCGATGAACTCCCAGCGGCCGCCCTGCTGCGCGTTGGGGTCCGCGCGCTGCCCGGTCATCGGGTTCACGCCCACGCCCGGCATGGTGTTGCCGACATAGACCATGCCGTCGACCGGCTTCATGCCGTAGTCGATCGCGTGGTTGAAGTTCTGGAACGGGCCGGGGTTCTCCATGCCCTCGAAGGCCTTGGAGAAGTCGATCTGCGCGTTCGCCATGCCCTGCATGGGGCTCGTGGCCTGGGCATAGCGCAGGGCGTCGTGGATCTGGGTGGTCTGGGGGTCGAAGGCCATCATTCAGCCCCTTCTTCGGCGTCACGGACGATGCGAAAGGCCAGCGTGCTCGCGCCGGAGATCAGCTTGTGGGTGTCGTCGCCAAGCGCGTCCCACCCGGTCGAGACGTAACCGCCTCGCTTGACGAGCACGAACGCGGCGCTCGTGATTTCGCCGCTCTCCAGGCCGGCGCAGACCATGCGGGCGCTGCGGACGGCGGCGTTGTTGCGCTGAGGCTTGATCGCGCGGATTACGGCCATCATTCCCCTCCTGAACGTTTGGCCGATGGCCTAATCATAGCTTCTGAGACTGAGAAATCTTTGTTCCTGCCCTTGTTCGGGACAAAACCTAGGCTTTTGTACCAACGCTCTAGCGCCGAGACCTTCCCGCCGAAATCGGATGACGGGGTCAGCGCGACTGGCTTGCCGACGCTGTCGGCATATTCAATGATGTCGTTCATAAAGGCTGTGCCTGTGCCCTTCCCTCTCGATTCGGGCGGGACGACAACCTTGCTGACCGTTACTGCGTTCGGGCTCTCGCTGACGAAAGATTGGACGCCCTGATACGTGGAATCGAGGTGGTCCCTAAGCCCTTTGATAGTTGTTGCACCGGCCCGCAACTCAGAGCCGCCAGATGACGGGAACATGCCCGCCCCGCCGGTAGCGACGCCGGCCAGATTAAACATCCGCTCGGTGGCTTCCTGCGACATCGGATCGAGCCGGCCGGCATAAACGTCCCCCGGCGCAGTGACCGCCTGTCCGATGTCCTTCAACATGCCGCCGATAGCCGTCTGATTGAGCAACATCTGCACCAAGCTCTGCTTTTCAGGCTCAGGCGGTAGCTGCGCGGCGTAGTCCAAGAGTGCTTGCCGAGAGCTGTTGCCTTGGGGGAAAAGCAATGCCTGCTCAGGCATGTCTATTCGCCTCCGGGGCGGTTGATATTGGTGTCAGCCTGCCGGGCCGCGACCTGCGCGTTCATGGCATTGGCCTGTGCGGTGAGCTGGGCTTCCAGCAGCATCTCCTTCTCGCGGAGTTGCGCCTTGAGTTCGGCTTCGCGCTGCATTGCAGCGAGCTTGCCGGCCTGCATCTCCTGCTGGAGCGCCAGCTTCGCCTGCAGCTCCTTCAAGTCCGTGTCGTATTTGGCGCGGGCCTGCATGACCTTGAGATCGGCGTCGGCCTGGATCTTCTGAGCGTCCATGGCGGCCTTGGCCTCCATCTTCACCCGTTCGATCCCAATCTTTTGCTGCGCCTCCATCATCTTCGGATCGGGCTTGGGCTGGCTCATCTGCTGCTGGAGCGCCTGCAGCTCTTCCGGCCCGATCTCCTTGAAGAAGCGATCCGGCGACTTGATGCCGCTGGTCTCCACCATCAGGCGCAGCGTGGTCGCCAGTTGCGAGATGTCAGCCAGCGGGTTCATCGGGCCGCCCACCTGGATCGCAAGCTGTTGCTGCTGCAGGATCGAGGCGAGCATGCGCAGGTCGCGGTCACGCGAGCCGGCGCCCAAGCCGGTGTTCACCGTCACGCTCATCTCCGCGTCCCAGCCGCGCGGGTCCATCTCGACCCAATCGTCACGCAGCTTGATCGTGCGCGGGCGGTCCTGGTTCTCGCAGACCAACTTGAGCAGGCAGCGGAAGAGCCGCGTCATGCCGTTCTCGGCAATGTTGCGGGCGTAAAGTTCAATCTTGGAATAGGCGGAGGCCTGCTGCGCCTGCACGGCCGTCGCGGTCTGGTTCTGCAGCGCGTCAGGATCGAGCGCCATGGTCGAGCGGGACACGCCTGTGCGCTTTTCAACGATCGCGTCGGCATATTCGAGGACCGGGAAGGCCTTTTCCGCCACGAATGGCGTGACGATCTCGCGAACCGTGCCGGCCGCAGTCGTGCGAACGATCCCGCCGATGCGCGGGTTCACCAGTTCGTCCATGTCGACGACCTGGTTCTCGACAACCTCCTTCTGCGGGTTGTTCGTCAGGTAGAGGTTGTCAAGCACCTGCCGCAGCACGACGGTCTTGATGCGCTGGATGTCCTGTGTCTCATCGAAGATCGAGCGTCCACGCCAGCGATGCGGCACGGGGTCCGGCACAAAGTCGGTGAAGGGCAGATCCCCGCCCCATTCCTCGTTCAAGAGCACGTTGCGCGCGCCGATGCCGCCGCCCATCACGACACGGCGCCATTCCGCGACGCCGTCACCATCATAATCGACGAGCGTGTAGCACTCGAAAACCTCGACCTTCTCGACAGAGCGGTCCACCTCGTCCGTGGTCGATGTCAGGCTCTCGGCATCGCGTGCCTGCGCTGCGTCGTCATCCTCCAGGCCGGAATGAGCCGGCAGGTTGTACACCGTCTCCTTGTCATAGCCGGCGCGCACAAGGTTGGAGCGCGTCTCAAGCCAGCGATGAGCGCAGAAGCGGCATTCCTCCTCGTTAAGCGCGCGTGCGGCCCGCTCGATCAGGAACTCTTCCGGCGGCAGGACCTGCACCATGAGGCGCCCGCGCTGCTCGACACGCTTGATCTTGCAGTCGTGCAGCATCGGGGGCTCTGCCATGGCCGGCAAGCCAGTCATCGGGTCGATGTCCATCGGCGCGGAGGCATCGGGATAGGCGCTGTGTTCGAGCACCTCCTCGACATCATCGTCGCCGGCAAGCATCAGGTACTGAGCCTCTGTTAGGCCCGTCAGGCGCTCGGTGCGATAGACCGGCGCGTCGTCCCACCAGTGCTTGACGATGCCGTTGCCGAGCAGCAGAGCGTCATCCAGCCCCATGCTGATGACCTGGTAGCCATTGCAGTCCTTCATCAGGACGTGGTTGACGTAGTCGGTCGCCTGCTTGGCGAAGGCTTCCTGCTTCGGGTGCGTCGGCTCGTAGACGCCAACATGCTCGGAGGCGAGGAAGACGCGCGCCAGGCCCGGCGCAATCCAGCCGATCGTGTCCGCCACATCGCGGGAGACGACGGACGAATGCCCGTCTTCGGCCGGGACATCGCTCATGATGCCGTCGCGATACTCCAGCGCCTGCGTGCGCTGCTTTCGCAGGTCGCTGCGGTCATAGGAGATGGCGTCGTTGATCTGCCCGTCGAGCAGAGCGGTCAGCTCTGTCGAGGACATGCTCTTGCGTGCCATTCACTCAGCCTTGAAAGGTGTAGAATTCGTCGTGGTGCATGCGGGCGGCGAGGACGTATCCCCGCGCATGCAGCCAATCGCGCACCGCCTGGTCGTCGTTGCCGTAGCGCCCGGAATGACCGCGCAACTCCACGCAGATCACCGGCTTGCAAAGATCAATCGTTCCCGCCGCGCCTTTCAGCGCCAGCAGTTCCGCGCCTTCGACATCGAGCTGGATCAGGTCGACATCGGTCAGGCAAAGCTCGTCGATGGCGTAGACCGGCACCTTGCCGCGGCCGTAGTCCATGCGGTTCGCGCCGGGGTTGCCCGGCATCCAGCGGTCCACCTCAGCGAAGTCGCCACCGGCGATGCCGAGGCATCCCATCGTGAAGATCACATTCTCCGCCGGCACGTTGTGCACGAGGCAGCGAAAGTTCACCGCGTCAGGCTCGAAGGTGTAAAGCGTCTCGAACAGTCCAGCGAGCGGGCGCACCCACAGGCCGCCATTGCCTCCGGCCTGGATGCAGGTGCGGCGTTGCTTGCACAGCGCCACGAGCGGCGCGATTTCATCGAGCTCGGACTGGACCGTGGGCCATGTGTGCCGGTCGCCCTTGGGCCATAGCCAGCCCTCGCGATCCTCTACGGCTTCGGTCAGACCACCCATTTCATGTCCCGCTTGGGCAGCGACTTCGCCCGCGGCGTGCGCGCAAAGCGCAGCATCATCATCGCGTAGCGGCTCGCTGACATGAGGTCGTCCATTTCCTTCACGACCTTGCCATCCTCGCGGTGGTAAAGCCGGAACTCGTCGAACCAGTCGGTGAGGTGACGCGCCACCTTCCAGCGCCCCGTCTGCATGCGGTCGAGCATCTCGAAGAGGCCGGCTTCGACGCCGTTGCTGCCGTCCTGAAACGTGGCGCGCTCCGAAAGCATCGCCAGCCCCTGCTTGCGGAACTGCTCGGCAAGCTGTTCGCCAGATCCCTTGTCGTGCTGCAGGCCGTCATGCGGCCATGCCCACGGAATATCGCCCCATGGCTTCAGCGCAGCGGCGTGGAAGACAGGCGTCGCCTCTCGTTGCCGATAGGCCTTGAGAACGTGCACCACGTCCGCGTCTCGGTCCCAGGCCAGCTCCACCGCTGCCGTGGGGTGGTCCCAACCGAAGTCGATTCCGCCGATCCGCGGCCAATGCGCAGGCACGGCCGGCAGGTCCTCCGCGATCAGCTCCTCCGGCACCGGGAAGATGCGGCCGGAGCCCAGCGTCGGAATGCCCTTGGCGCGGGCCTCTCGTTCATGCGCCGGATAACTCGCAACGATCTGCTCGCGCTGCTCCGGCGTGTAATGCTCCGCGTCGTCGATCGTCATCGTCGTAACGGCGCGGTCGGGCGAAGGCTCCATCAGGAAGCGGCGAACGACCTCGGACATGCCGAGCAGCGGGGTGAAGGTCATCCAGACCATGCCGCCGGTAGCGTTTGTGCGGGTCAGGCCCTCGGTGTAGATGTCAGCAGGCGGCTCCTCGTCGAACCAGACCCAATCAAGGGTCTCTCCCTGCCATTTCTCGCGGCCCTTCTCATAGCTCTTGAGGCCGATGATGCTGTTGCCGCCTGATGCGTGCTTGACGGTGATCGAGTCGACAAGATCGGGAACGCCGCGCGCTGACTGCACATCGACCAGCGCGTCCTTCGGGATGGCGCCCGTGCCGTGGGCGCCCGTGCGCCCGAGCAACACGCGCTGAACCGTGTCGCGGGTCGTCTCGCCTGTAATGCCGGCAGCCCAGCCGACATTCGGCTTTTCGTAGCGTCGGCCGGTCCAGCCTTCAGGGTAGCGGCCCGTCGCATGGATCGCCGCCTCGAAGCCGCCTGCGATGGTCTTGCCGAGCTGGTTGCCCGCCATGAACAGGCGCTCGCGAAAGCCCGCGCCGTTGCCGTGGAAGTCCCTCTGCTTGGCGTAGGGCTTGTAATGGCTCAGCCGGTTTTCACTGGTACGTCGTTCCAGCTCCGCCTTCGCTGTCTTCAGCAACACCGAGAGCTGCGGTCGCTGCAGCGACGATAGCGGCAAGCTGTTCGTCGCTAATGCCATCGAACGCGCTGTCCTTGATTTCGAGCTGCTTGGGCAGGATCGAGGCGATGACCTTCAGATACTGGTCCGGCTTCTCATTGCGAACGGCCTCGATCACCTTGGGTCCGTGGTCGAGGAAGTCGTCGTGCATCGCCTGGATGAAGGCTTCACCCAGCTTGTTGCGGGAGCCCTTGGGGCGGCCCGGATTACCGGCCTTGAACTGGTGCTCGACGGGCGGAACGGGCTTTCCCGATTTGCCCCCGTTCTTTCGGGGTTCGCTCATCTCTGCTCCTGGCAAAGAAAAAGCCCCACCGGAGCGGGGCTGTCGTGCAGGGCGAACCTGCGCGGGGGACTAATCGACGAGGCCGGGTGTGCATCCTTCCGGGTAGCACCAACCCTCGCACGCGGGGGCTGCCTAAGATACCAGCCTCGTCGAACTCTGAATCCCGAAACGCCCGACATCTCTGCCGGGCGCAATTCTGGAAATCCATTGCGCGGCAGTCCGGGTGCCAACTAGCTGAACCCGGACTGCCCTGACGCGCGATGCGTAAACTACGCCACTGCCTTGAACTGGTCAAGCGTCAAATGCACCTTTGTTGCGCGGCCAAACAGATTCACGAGAGCGATCACGCGCTCATCATCTCCGGCATGCGCGATTGTTGCGTGGAAGCCCTCCCACACGTCAGTTGTCACCACGATCTGATCGCCGGCCCGGAAGTGTTCGCAGGCCCTCTTGGCAATGCGCGTGCGCTCTGCCTCGCTGATGGCTTCGGCCTTGGCCTCGTCATAGGCGCCGGCCGCCTGCATGTCGCTGAGGGCGTAGACCAGCCCTCCCCCGATGAAGGGGACGCTGCCACGATCGAGAGAGAGCGGCTTCGCCCAGGCGCAGGCGTTGAGCGAGCGCGCGGCGGTAGGCTTCACCCCGACGAAGATGTAGCGCGGGAACAGCGGCACATGTCGGATCGAGCGCGTGCGCCCTCGCCTCACCCATCGCGTGATGGCTGGGCAATAGGCGGCGTATCCATCCTTGCGCAGAGCAGCGACGGCAACGAACTCCTGTTGCGGCCCGGTATGCATGATCGTCCATTTGCCCTCGATGCGCTCTGCCAACTTGGCAGGGCGCGGCGGGCCGATCATCTCCTTGACGGGCCGGTTCTTGTAACTCGCAGGAACGCTGTGGGTCTTCGCGGAAGCCTTCTTCCAGAGCTTGTGCATGCCGCCCTTCATCGTGAATGCCTCCGTGCTGCTCTCGCCATGCGGTCAGGTTCCTTTGTGGGGGTGGGGGTCGAGCCCGAATGCCTGCCGCAGCATGCGTTCGTTGGCGAGGAAGTCGTTGTAGTCCTGAGGCTTCCAGCCGCGGGGAACCTTCACAACGCCGCCAGGACGCTCAAACTCGGCCAGGTCTTGCACGACCCTGTCCGCCGTAAGGATCTCGCGGGCATGCGTCGTATCTGGGACGAGGCTGTCCCAAACCGCGCAGAGGAAGAACGCGGCGAACGGCAGGACGACGCAGACCAGCGCCGCGAGGCCCTCACTCATGGCCCGTCTCCTTGGTGGATTTGAGGGAGCGGATGTCTGCTTCGCACTCCCGCGCAAAATCGAAGATCAGTAATCCGACCTGGGCGACGGCGGCTTTGGCGCCCGCGCTCTCTTCTACATCCACCTCATCCGAGATGATGCGCTTGATAGCCTCAAGCTCGGTGCGGACGACATCTGCCGCCCTCTCCAGCGCAGCGTCCTCTGCCTCGCGGATGGCTGAGGCGATGAAAGCTTCCATTTCCCCGAGAGACGCGCCGTCGTGGAAGATCATGTCCATCAAATCGGGGAGAAGCCGCTTCGCTCGCGCCTCTGCTGTGATGGGAGAGGTCATGGGGTGGGCTCCGAGGTTGCCTTAAGCGAACGGCACACATCCGCCGCTTCGCTTAAGCCATCGCAGACGCCGCCGACCGTATCCTGTGCAAGACTCTCAAGTTTGAGCGCCGCACTCTCCAGGGCCGCGTTTACCGCCTCTCGGATGGCGGCAGCGAATGCCTTTTCGCTACAATCCCAGCAATAATCAGGCATACCGACACCGAGCCCGCGATACTGATACTCGATGAGAACTTTGGCGCGCTCATCGGGAGTGGGCAGAGTATCGCTCATATCGGATGCCCGAGCGCCGCCATGACCTTGGCAATGAAGTTGACGGTGTAAATCAGTCCGCAGACGGTGAGCCATGTGAATACCGCCACTATGGCCACCGCCTTCAAACCGGTGGCCCTGAATTTGATCTCGCTCATGCTGCTTCCTTCGCGGGTTGAGGCCCGGAGGCCTGGTGGTGGTTCACGTCCGCATCTCCGAGAGGAGGTCGGGACCGGCGATCTTGCCGGCGCGGATCATGCGGTGGTGGATCTCGCGGATTGTCGCGATGCGGGGGCTCTCGCTGCGGAGGTGCGCCTTCGGTGCGATCCGCCGCGGCTGGGCGATCTCGTCGATCGGCGCGGCCTGGATGCTGACCGCCGGTAGCGTGATGCATCGGGGGCCGCTGATCTGAGGGATCGTGAAGTGCTCGATGCGTCGAGCCTTGCGACGCGCATTGCGGGCGGCCTGCCGCTCCGCCTCACCTGGCGCCACGGCGCAGCGCACGGCGAATTTCGACCGACCGAGCCGGCGGGCAATGCTCTGGTAGGATAGCCCCTCTTGCCGCAGGCGGTGGGCCTCGTCGATCCATTCGGGGTGCGAGGTCATGCGGCGCTCCGCTTGGCGGCGGGGAACAGCCAGCCCTCGCCTCGGTGCTCGGGGAAGAACTTGCAGAGGCCCGGCTTGTGGCCTGCGGCGACGCGCTCGAACCACTCCGGCGAGTCTCGGGCGATGAACTGCAGCGAAGATTGGCTTTGCGAGGGGGCTGAGGGCTCGTAATCGCCCCAGCGCCTCTGGTTCAGCCAGGTGACGGCCTGCGCCACCTTCTCGGTCCCGGCACGGCCGGCAGAGCGCTCGATCTCGGCATAGCGGCCGGCGGCGGCGATGATTGCCTCTGGATCGGCACCTGACTGCAGGGCGCGGAAGAACTTGTCCTTCGCCGGCGCTTTCGGGTCCGCAGCCTGACCGCGATGGGGATAGGCCTTCCAGAAACGATCGAAGAGTTCATCCCGACCGGGGCGGATCGGCTTGCCGATCGCCCGAACGTTGGTCGTAGAGCTCTTGGTTTCAGGAGTGGTTTCTTCCTTACCTACCCTCTCCTCTCCTAATAGCTCTGCATCCGCTGAGCGTTCGCTGAGCATCTGCTGAGCATTCGCTTGGCGAGCTTCCGCAGATGCGCGAGCGGCCTTCTTCGCCTTGCTCGTCTTCTCTTCAGCGACCGCTATTTCGGCATCGACGCGCTTGTGCGACCAGCAGCCATCCTGCTCGATGAAGAACTCGGCAAGCGTGTCGCGAGCGTCCTGCCATTCGGCATCCGACATGCGCGCGATCCTGGCGAGCTTCTTGTCGTCCGCCGGGAGGGGCTTCCCGCGCTGCCAGTAGTTCATCACGAGCAGCAGGTAGGCCCCATGCTCGGCAACGGTCAGGTGCGCGGTATCAGCGAGGTAGTCCGCCACGAAGAGCGGCATGTAGGGGGCGCTCATTCTACCCTCCCCCATGCCTTCGACACTGCCCATTCGTAGACAGACAATGCGCACTTCACCGGGTCGCTGTAGATCTCCGAGCCGGTGAAGCGAAACACGATAAACCCGAGTTCCTGAAGCCTGCGATCTCGGGCTCGGTCATGCCGTGCCTGCTCCTTGGTGCGTTCATGGAAATCGTGGCCATCGCACTCAACGACCATCGAATGGAGCTTCTTATCGTCATCGATGACGCTGACGATAAAGTCCGCGCGATACCTCTCAATCGGCGCCTGCGCCACGATTGAGAGCTCGCCGGCACCAGGGTGCTCCCCGGAAACCAAACCGAGTTGATTTTCTTCCTGGGCGATCGTCCAGAAGGCAGAATAGAATATCGCCTCGATTGGCGTCATTTTCTTCCGCTTAGCCGCGACCTCCAGAACCTCGGTTAGGTCACGCCTCCGATTCTCATAGACATAGCGAGCGATTTTCTCTTGCGGCGTCATTTCACCACCTCGACATGCGCCACCGGGACGATTGTGATCATGCCACCTGCGGGCTTGACCATGACGTGCTCCGGGGCTGTGGGGCCGGCCTGGTAGTGGCCTAGGACTTCGGCCTCGAAGGTCACGCGGACGCGGAGGCCGTGAAGACGCGCGGGAGCTGTGGGCTTGGCTGTCATGCTGCCTCCTGCGTCGCGATGACGTTGACGACGACGGTCTTGCCGCGGCCGGACCAGCGCATGTCGAGCCTTTGACAAAGGTGGTCCCCCTCGATGACGCCGATCTCCTTCAGGAGGTCGCTGATCGGCTTCACGAGGTTGTCGAGATCGCGCTTGCGAGCGTCAGGGCGCGCAGCGGTGATGTAGAGGGCATACGGCCCCACCACCTTGCCGGCGTTCTGGAGCTTGGCTTCCCAGGCGGCGTGCGTGGCCCATGCCTTGTAGTGCGGTGACTTGAACCGGCCGCCGCTCTTGCGGTTGGCAAAGAGGTGATTGGTCGACGGGGGATAGGGCAGCGTGAGGAGGACGGCGTTCATTGCGCGCGCTCCTCGACCTGCTTGGTGGCGCGGCGGACAAGCTCCTCCAGCCCCATGGCAGGCTGCTCGTCGAGCATGGCCTCCATGGCGTCGATGAGGGCCTGATCGCGCTTGGCCTGCCGCTGGCGGCGGATGGCAGCGGCATTCGGGGCAAATGGGATGACGACGGCGCCGGTCACTGCTCGCGCTCCTTCGCCAGAAGCCAGTCGCGCTTGCGCTTCGAGCGGATTCCGGCGCCCCTCGCATTCTCGCCAAAGACGCGGTTGAAGCGCCTAACGGCGTGGAGGACTGTCGTGTGGTCGCGCCCGAAAGCCCGGCCGAGAACGGGGTATGAAAACGACCGGTCAAGCCTGTCGGCCGCTAGCCACATGGCAAGCTGACGCGCGCTGGCGATAGGCGCCGTGCGCCACCCGGAGGTGATTGCGGCAGGTGTGGTGCCAGTAAGCTGCGCCACCAGCTTGATGATTTCCTGCACCCGCATGTGTCTTGGCAGCAGGTCAATCTGCGCCGCCTCATATGCAATCCGGGCCTTCTCGGCAGTTGGCTCCGTGAAGTCTGGCATCCTTGGGGCCAGGAGCCTTGCCCTGTCGAGGATCGAGCTCTGTGTGCGGCAAAGAGCGGTCGCGATCTCCTTCAGGGATGCGTGATTGTCGCGCATCGAGCAAAGGGTCGCGTCATCCTCCTTCGACCAAGGCTCGTAACGGCACTCGATGTTGTCTCGCCGGACGGGCGCAGGTCGCGGCGTAGGAGCAGTCTTCTTGGGCGCAGGCGCGTAAAGGCGCGCCCTGCGCTCTGCCGCTTCTGCCAGCATCACGGCCGCGTCCGTATATTCCTTGACGGGGACGAGGTGGGTCATCGCTTACGCCCCCTCGTGATCAAGGAAATCCCGAATGAAACGAGCGCGTCGCCTATTGCGATCAATGTCCTCGCGATGGCCTTCCGAGTCTTCGACAGCGAGATGGGCGGCGTAACTTTCCAGCCGGTTGGCATATCGGTGAAGTTCCTGCATGAGCGCCCGGTCAGCGGCGCGGTCTCGGGCGGCTTTGAGGGCGGCAAGCTCGTGCGCGAGGACAGCCCGCGCTTCGAGGTTCCAGAACGCCCGGACGCGCCGGACATTGAGCTTGAGGTGTTCCGCGACACGCGGCAGGGCGCTCTTTTTCGGCAGCCCCGGCGCGAGGTGTTTCATGAGCACGTCGATGTGATCGCGCGCTTGGGATGCGAAGCTCATTTCGTCAGATCCCTTGGGTGGCGTAGCCAAGACGGCGGTGCGAGTTCCCAATTCCTTGGTCCTTCTTTCAGCGATGCTCGGATCGCTGAAGGAGGGGCGAACGAATGGAGCGACTGGACACGATCACGCAGAGGGTCTTGGCGGACTTGCGGGATCGGCTCGATAGAAAGGCCGGGGGCTTTGCGGCCACCGGCAAGGTGGCGCCGGGGAGAACGGCGCGGGGAGGAAGCCCAGGAAGCGGCCACGCAAAACGTGAGACCGCTTTGCAGCGCGAGGCTAAGGGGGAACTCACTCGCCTGCTTGGTCGTCCTGGCGACCAGCTCTGATGAAGGGGTCAGGCCGCGATAGCCGAGAGACGCTGCTCCCATTCCTCCGCGGTGAGGAATTTGCGCGGCTGACGCGCGGCGGCCCGTTTCCGAACTGCTTGCCGCTTCGGCCGGGCGCTCTTGCTGCCCATGGGACGGCCGGTTTTCGCTGCTGGCACCGCGACGCCGAGCGCTGCCAAAGCCGAGAAGCCGAGAGAGATGACGGCCGGCGATGTCTCCAGCCGCTGAGCGATCTCGCCATTGCGGACGCCCATTGCCCGCAGGTTGAGCAGTGCTTCGATCGCGCCGATTTCGTCCGAGGAAAGCTTCATGAACGTTCTCCAGAGTGAGTTTGCAGGCGTTGGGGGAAAGGCCGGCGTTACTCACCACACACCTCCGACAGCGCAGGCGACGATGGCGAACGCCACGATGATCGAGAGAAGGGTGCAGGGAGCGCGCATGTCAGGTCGCCTCGTGCACGTGCACGTGAGAGGTGCCGACGACGGCCTGCATGTAGAGCTCGCGGATGGCGTCACGCTCGGCGCGCTCCAGCTCCGGCTTATCAAGCTCGGAGACCACCCACTTGATGGCGGACTTGTCGAAGCCGCTGGCCTTTGCCTCGGCGTAAACCTCAGCAATATCGGAGGCGCGCGCCTTGCGCTCCTCCGTGAGCCGCTGGATGCGCTCGACGATGGACTTGAGCTGGTCGTCGCTCATGCTGCCCTCCGCGATTTGCGGACGGGCTCAGGCCAGATGTCGGGCCGTAGCCTCCAGCGCGGGACCTGCCCGCCGGTGGCTTTGTCGATGGCTGCCGCCAGTTCAGCGGAAACGCGTCCAGCGCGCTTTGCAGACCAGATGGCGTTTTGGGAATAGCCGGCGGCTGCACCCAGCTTCGCTTCACTGCCGAGCTGGGTAATCGCGGCCTGGAGAAGTTCTGTCACATCGCTCATACACACAGAACAACACACTTGCGTGTTCCAGTCAACACGCTTGTAGGTTCCGATGTGTTGGAGCCTCAACACACGGCTGTGTTATATGCTGAGGATGAAAAACGGCTCCCGCATTAGGCAGGCGCGCGAAGCGCTCGGCCTCTCCCAGCAGCAGCTTGCCGAGCGTGCCGGCACGACGCAGCAGACGATCATGCGCATCGAGAGCGGACAGACGAGTCACTCCCGAGCAACGCCCGCTGTCCTAAAGGCGCTCGGCCTGGATGGCACAGAGTCTCCCAGTCAACCTGACGTTAAGCTCGAACCGGCGAAGCTTGTTTCGGGGGAACAACTCGTCGGAGAGCGAGATTTGCCCGTATATTCATCCGCACAGGGCGGCGACGGGGCGCTTATCTTGTCAACAGATCCAATCGAATGGGTAAAGCGGCCTGCGCCGCTAGCTAATGTCAAAGGGGGTTACGGCATCTATATCGTCGGAGACAGCATGGTCCCTCGATTCAACCCGAGTGAGATTGCGCTTGTTCATCCGCACATGCCGTACCGGAATGGCGTCGATGTCGTTTTGTACAGGGGCGACGTGCACGATCACCACGCGATCGTGAAGCACCTGCGCCGGGCCACCGCGAGCGAATGGCATTTGACGCAATGGAATCCAGCGGAAGGCGAATCGCGGGAGTTCACCCTGCCGCGTGACGAGTGGACAATCTGTCACGTCATCGTCGGATCTTACACATCCAGATAAACCTATTTCTGTGTTGACACACTAACACGCATGTGTGTAACGTCTCTCCATCGACGAGATGGAGAGAGACATGGTCGCTTACCTCTACCGCGCTCCGAAGGCCTCCGGGTCCAAGTTCACGCTGACGCTGTGCGCTAAGCCCTGCAATGGGGCTGAGTTCGCCGCCTCTGAGACGGTCGGCGTCGCCAACAAGCGCGAAGCCCTCGCCATCTGCGCTGCCCGCAGCGCCCGCCCCTGGAACTTCTGAGGGGCGCGCACGCGTCCCGCGACAAGATGGAGAGAGACATGGCGTACGTCTACGACCACAAGATATACCTCAACGTCGGCGGCACCGAGTTGCCGATCGAGATAAAGTTCACGGTCGAGCCAGGCTTCGCCGGCGACCGCGTCGACCCGCCCTATGACGCTTCGGTCGAGTTCCAGTCCATCGAGGCGGTCATCGAGACATGGCGCTTCGGCAAGAAGCTGACCGACCGCAAGGCCGTCACCGGCTGGCTGGCCTCGCTCATCGAGAATGACCCCAACATCAACGCGGACCTGCTGAGCGAAGCCGGCGAGGCGGACGCCTGCCGCGCCGACGAGCGCGACGAGATGCGCCGCGAGGACAGCCGCATGACGATGGCTGCGTGATGGCAAAGTCGACACCCATGACTATTGCTGACGTGCAGAAGCGCCTTGACGCTCTGCCGTCTGGCATGAGCGCGAAGGGCCTGCGGGAGCCGCGCGCCGAGTTCACCATCGTAGCCAACAGCGAGCTTCGCGGCTACCTCTCCTGGAAGAAGACGAATTCGTTCAATGATGCTTACGAGTTCTTCAAGGGCAAATCTGCTGCCGATGTCTTGGCCAAGATAGAGGCCTTCATCGCGAAGCTGCCGCCCCCCGAAGAGACCCGCATGAAAGAGTTCATGACGGCGCTGTCGGATGTGATCGAGCTTGGCCGCCAGAACGGGGTCGACGTCGAGTTCATCAACCCTCTGACCGAGGCGATGAAGCGGCTCTCCAGCAATATCCTGACAGATCGGAGGGCGGCGTGATGTGGACCTGCCTCTTTATCCCCGCCGCCACGGTTGCAGACGCCCGCCGCATTGGCGCGCTCGTCGAGGCCGGCAAGATCAAGCCGCAGCCCCATTGGGCAACACGCGAGGCCTGCGACCTCTTCATCGACAGCCTGCCGGCGGGTGGAAGCGTGCAGTACCTCGCCACGATGGTTGCCGTGCACCTGCCGGAGCGCGCCCCGGTCTATCTGCCGGCGCCCGAGCCCGCTTGGCGCTTCGACAGCCTTGGCGACGTAGCTGCCACCGTGGCGGTCTTCGCCTCGATCTGGGCCGTTGGCATCGCCTCCTGCTGGGCGGCGCTCGCATGACCCGCCGTCTCATTCGCAAGGCCATCGCTGGCTGGCGTGCATGGCGTCAGCGCCGCCGCTTTCAGCGCGCCCTCCCCGAGGTGCAGCAGCTTGAAGCACTGCTCGCCAAGCACCGCCAGCACCACCAGCCCACGCGCCGCCTTGAGCGCCTGAAACGAGACCTCGTGCGCGCCCGCCTCGAACACGAGCAGGGCAAGCGCTACCCCGAAAGGAAGTTCTCATGAGCGAAGCAGCTCTCACGATCCACGATGAAGCCCCGCCGCCTGCCATCCAGGCCAGCGAGACGACCGCCATCATCTCCATGATCGAGCGCGCCGCGCGCGACCCGAACGTCGACATCGACAAGTTCGAGCGCCTGATGCGCATGCGCAACGAGATGGAGAGCAAGGCAGCCGAGAAGCTCTTCAACATTGCGATGAAGGAGGCGCAGGCGGAGATGCGCCCGGTCGGCGCCAACAAGAAGAACGACCAGACCAAGAGCAAGTACGCCACCTACGACAAGCTCGATGGCGTGCTGCGGCCGATCTATACGAAGCACGGCTTCTCGCTGAGCTTCGACGAGGAGGACAGCCCCAAGCCGGATCACATCCGCGTCCTCTGCTACGTCTCCCATGAGGCCGGCTTCACCCGCACCTACCGCAAGGACATGCCTGCGGACGGCAAGGGCGCCAAGGGCGGCGATGTGATGACGAAGACGCACGCGACCGGCGCGGCGGCTTCCTACGGCGCCCGCTATCTCCTCAAGGGCATCTTCAACATCGCCGTTGGCGAGGAAGATCGCGACGGCAACGCCCCGCCGGCGCAGACGGCTGAGCGGCCGTTCGTGTCGGAAGACCAAGTGCTCCAGCTCCGCGATCTGCTGGAGGCCTGTGGCAAGGACGAGAGCCGCTTCAAGGAAATCATTCAGGTTGAGAGCCTGGCGGACATCTATGCCGACAAGTTCCAGGCCGCGGTTGCCCTCATCAAGCAGAAGGCCAACCGCTGATGGAACAGGGCAGCACCGAATGGCTCGCTGCGCGCTGCGGCAAGGTCACGGCCTCCCGCGTCGCGGACGTGATCGCCAAGACCAAGACCGGGTACGGCGCCAGCCGCGCGAACTACATGGCGGAGCTGATCGCGGAGCGCCTGACCGGCACGCCGGCAGAGCGCTTCACCAACGCGGCGATGCAGTGGGGGACCGACCACGAGGAGGCGGCCCGCAACTACTACGCCTTCGTCACGGACAGCGAGGTGGAGCAAGTCGGGTTCATCGAGCATCCGAGCCTCGCCATGTGCGGCGCCTCGCCTGACGGCCTGATCGGAGACGGCGGGCTTGTCGAGATCAAGTGCCCGAACACCGCCACGCACATCGACACGCTGCTGGGGCAAACCGTCCCGGCGAAATACGTCACGCAGATGCAGTGGCAGATGGCCGTCACCGGCCGGCAGTGGTGCGACTTCGTGAGCTTCGACCCGCGCATGCCGGACAGCATGAAGATATTCGTGAAGCGCGTCGAGCGCGACCAGGCCGCGATCGACGACATGTCTGGCGAGGTCATCGCCTTCCTTGTCGAGCTCAACGACAAGGTCGAGGCGCTGCGCTCCCGCTACGAGATGCAGGAGGCGGCATGACCTCCTCCCAGATCGCCAACGTCTGCGCTGAGGCGGCCCGCATGGCTCAGACCCGCTCGGATCTTGTCGAGTGGGTCGCCGCGAACCGGGGGACGATCGAGAGCGCGATCCCGGCCCATGCCGCCGGCATCATCGAGGGCGCCCGCGAGCACTGGCGGGAGCTGGCACGATGAGCGGGCCCGATATCAACGATGTGCTCGCCCTCGTCGACTATGACGCCAGCACGGGCGTCTTTCTGAGCAAGAAATCGCAGGGGCGTATGGTCAAAGGAGCGCCCGCCGGGGCGCTTCGGTCGGATGGCTACCGGGTCATCAGCGTTCGGGGGAAATCCTACAGAGCGCATCGTCTTGCGTGGCTCATCAGCTATGGGAAATGGCCCGCCCTTATCGACCACATCAACCGTGATCGTGACGACAACCGGATAGCAAACCTACGAGAAGCCACGAAGCCGGAGAACATGGCGAACAGCGTTCTTCGGGACGGGAAACCGATCACGGGCACCCGGTGGGCGGCGCACGCGAAACGCTGGATGGCCCGCACGACCATAGCCGGAAAAACGGTGTTCTTGGGCTACTTCGATACCCAGGAAAAGGCCGCGGCTGCTTACCGATCGAAGCGCAGGGAGCTCTTCCCGGAGTTCGCGCCATGAGCCCGCGGGAACACACCTCCTGGTCTGAGCAGTACCGCCTCGTCGCCAAGGAATACGTGGCGCTGAAGGCTGCCGCCGATCTGCTCGAAGAGTGCAAGTCGGCAACGCTTGCGAAGCGCATGGCGGCCCTTGGCGACATGCCTGTCAGCCGGGCGGAGATGACCGTGAAGGCCTCCGACGAGTGGGCCGACTACATCGCCAAGATGGTCGCTGCCCGCGAGCAGGCGGAGATGAAGCGGGTCCAGCTGAAGTACCTGGAGATGAAATTTGCGGAATGGAACAGCCACAATGCAACCGTGCGCGCTGAGATGAGGCTCGCGTCGTGAACGGGCGGTTCGGTCAACGTCACGCGGCCCGCGCGAGAGGCCATGCCCGGCGCCGCGCAGAGGAACGCAGCGGCTGGGCGCTCTCCGAGCCTCAGATCAGAGCGCACGAGCAGGCGATCCGGAACTTCGAGACGCAGATCCACGGCTATGGGGCCGATCGCCGCGAGTTCCACGAGATCGAGGCCGAGGGCGGCAACTTCTTCGCCGTGTGGTGCCCGCACTTGCAGCAGATCGTCACCTACCTGAGCGGGCCGGAGCAGTGGCGCGGCGGGTTTTTGCGGAGGGCTTCATGAGCCCCGTCGTCTTCAACGAGCCGGAGAGGGATGCAGCATGACCCGCCGCTCGATCAGCAAGGCAACCCGCGTCCGCGTGTTCCTGGACGCCGATGGCATGTGCCACCTCTGCGGCCTCCGCATAGACGCGCCGAAACAGCGCTGGGAGGTCGAGCACGTCAAGCCGCTGTCCATGGGCGGGACGGACGACCGCGAGAACCTGCGCCCGGCCCATGTCGAGTGCCATGCGGTCAAGACGGCTAGCGAGGCCGCGCCACGCGCCAAGGCAGACCGGGCCGGCGCCAAGCGCCTCGGCATCCGCAACCCTGTGCGGATCCAGTCTGCCGGCTTCCCCAAGTTCAGGGCGCAGGCCCGCGCCACCACCCCGCTCGAAAAGCAACTACCGCCACGACGCAATGGAGGGATGACGAGATGACGGAGCCGAAGTTCACCAAGGGGCCTTGGGCGCTTGGTGAAGCGCCATACGATTGCGAGGTCTTCGCAGCAGACGGGTTTTCGGTTGCTGACGCTGGCATTATCGCGTGCATCCACCGGGATTTCTATGCCGGCGCAATGGGCGATGGCCACTGGGCGACAACGCTCGGCGCGCACATTCGCCGCGCTGATGGTGAGCTCGCGGCCAACGCCGCTCTGATCGCCGCCGCGCCGGATCTATTTGAGGCGCTGAAGGCCAGCACCGTCCAGATGCGCATTTGGGTGGCCAGAAACGGCGACATGGTCGGGGCGCTGGCGGAACAGATCGCGCAGAACGAAGCCGCCCTCGCCAAATCCCTCAACACATCAAGCGAGAAGGACGCGTGACATGAGCGATGAACCGAAGTTTGCAATGGGGATGGTGCAGGGCGCGGCTTTGCTTTTGTTGGTCGAAGGCCAAACCATCAAGGTCGATGTCGGAAGCGCATTATACGCTGCCGAACTCGCTGCAGCCATCAACAAGGTGACGGGCGAAGCCATGGAAGATGCCATGGTGGCTGACTCGCGCGGAAACCCTGCCGAGTCCCGCCCATGACCTGGTTCCACACCCCCGCGATCAGCCCAGAGCAAGGAGCCTTGGCGCTGATAGCCATCGCCTGCATCTCCATCCTCGGCTGGGTCGTCTCCAAGATGCTGACGTATCGGGAGCGCCCCGATCCCCACCAAGAGCCACTCGGAGAAGCGAGCACGCTGAGGAGGGAGAGGCGCTGATGTGCACGAGCATTCTGTTCACGCAGGAGGCGAAGCGCGTCACGAACGTGCGGGGCCTTGTCGCGGCTATCGGTGCGGAGGCGATCCGCTTCCGGCCCGAACTCGACACCGACGACATCCGCGCCATCCTCGCCAAGCCCGATCAGTGCCTTTGCAGCGTCGATATCGATGAAACCGCTCGAGCTGCCGGTGTCGAAATCGGGCCCGATCACGATGGAGATCCGATGAGGTTCCTCTGGCCTGGGAGGGAGAGGCGGTGAGCGCCGGGGCGGTCTTGCTAGCTCAGGACGATGCTGCGCGCCGGCCGACGCCGCGGCGCGGCCTCTCGTGCGCTGAGGCGGCCGACTACATCGGCGTGTCCGTGACGAAATTCCTTGAGATGGTCGCGGACGGCCGGATGCCGAAGTGCAAGCAGATCGACCGCAGGCGCGTGTGGGATATTCGCGCGCTCGATCGATCTTTCGACATGCTCCCTGGAGATGAGAACCCCGACACCGCGGACGCGAATCACCGCTTGCCGCAAGAGCGTGAGATCGTGCTCTAATGTGCGACATGGCGAACATTCGGCTGAAATACGTCACGATCGACCGCTCGGAGGGGCTGACGCGGTATTATCTGCGGCTGCCGGGCGAGAAGAAGAAGCGCCTGCCCGGCAAGCTGGGCGATCCCGAGTTCATGGCGGCGTACCAGGCGGCCATTTCCGGCGTGCCGGCTCCTCAGCGACCGGACGGCACGGTCGCGAAGGCAGACAGCCGCGGAACGCTGCGGTGGCTCGTCGACGAGTATATGCGCAGCGCCAAGTTCAAAGGGCTGGCAGAGGCGACCCAGAGCGCGCGCGGCAACATCCTGAAGGCGGTCGTACGGACGGCCGGCGATGCGAAGGTGAGCTCGATCACGGAAGAGACCATTCGCGCCGGTCGCGATCGACGCGGGGATACCCCTGCCGCCGCCAACACCTTCCTGAAGTCGATGAGCCAGCTTTTCGAATTCGCGATCGAGTACAAGCACGCGACGAAGAACCCGACCAAGGACGTGACGCGGCTCAGCCCGAAGAACAAGGGCGGCCACCACACCTGGACCGAGATCGAGATCAACCGATTCTTCGAGGCCTATCCGCTCGGCACTACGGCCCATCTGTGCGCGTCGATCATGCTCTATACGGGCGTCCGGGTGTCCGACGCCGCCAAGATGGGGCGGCAGCATGTAAGCAAGGGCTGGATCAGCTTCCGCGCGACGAAGAACGGCGTCGCTGTGGAAATGCCGGTGGCTCCGGAGCTGCAGAAAGCGATTGAAGCGAGTCGCCCATCCAGCAAAGGGCACATGCACTTCCTGGTGAACGAGTGGGACAAACCCTTCAGCGTGAAGGGCCTCGGTCAGCGGATGCGGAAATGGTGCGACGCGATAGGCCTGAACCATTGCTCAAGCCATGGCATCCGCAAGGCCGGCGCCACGATCGCGGCCGACAACGGCGCGACCGAGCACGAGCTCATGGCGACCTTCGGATGGGAATCACCGAAGCAGGCTGCGCTCTACACGAAGAAAGCCAATCGCCGCCGGCTGGCAGGGTCTGGAGCCACGAAAATTGCGCTCTCCAAGGCCGAAACCGAGAACGAAATTGTCCCGCCGGCCCAGGGGGTGGTTTCCCCTCGGGACAAATCGGCGAAAAAACGTAAGGAAATCAACGGATGAAAAAGATGTTGGAGGCCTCGCCCGGAATCGAACCGGGGTGCAAGGATTTGCAGTCCTCTGCGTAACCACTCCGCCACGAGGCCTTCCGCCGCAAACCGCTCTGCGCGGGCTGCGTCTGGAGCGGCTATAGCCATATGCGGCGCGGGCTGCAAGCGGGTCGAGCACGCAATCCCGCCTTCCCCGAAAAAATGCGCTGCGGTGCAAACATTTTTCAAAACGGGGTTGCGTCCCCGGAAGTGGCTGGCTATACGGCCACTCATCGGTCCCGGATAGCTCAGCGGTAGAGCAATCGACTGTTAATCGATTGGTCGCAGGTTCGAATCCTGCTCCGGGAGCCAATAAATTTCAAGGGCTTAGGCGGAACCCGCCTGAGCCCTTCTTGTTTTGTGCTTCGGCAGGGCAGGCGAGATTTTCCGCACCGCCGCTGCTAGGTTTTGCGGGCTGGAGAGCGGCGCGCATATGTGCCCTGACAGGGGAGATTTCGGCCATGGCGGACAAGAAGCCGATCATCGACGCGCTGGTGAAAAAGATCATTCATGTGACGGTCTCGGCCGACGGCAACGCCGAGGCGCTCATCGCGCTCGAGATCGAGGGCCAGGCGAATTTGCAGTTGCGCATGACACCCGAGATTCTCGCCCACCTCGAGGCCATGCTGGCCCAGGCCGCGCTCGAGCAGGCCAAGCTCCAGCCTCTGCAGTGACGGGAGAGGCCGGCGGCGACAGCCCCGCCGGTTGCGCTCCCCCGGCTTCGGCGATCAAGTCTATCGGATGGAGGCCAGGGCGGCCAGTGCACGCTCCCTGCCCTGGTCGAGCCCGATGATCGGCCAGGGATAGGTCGTCCCGAGCTTGATCCCGGCAGCGGCGAGTTCGACCTGCGAACAATTGCCGGGGTCATGTATCGCGTCGTCCGGCAGGCCCGCGATCTCCGGCACCCAGCGACGCACATAGTCGCCCCGCGGATCGAACTTCCTGCCCTGGGTCACCGGATTGAAAATCCGGTAATACGGCGAGGCATCAGCGCCGGAGCCCGCGACCCACTGCCAGCTCGCCGCGTTGTTGGCCGGGTCGGCATCGACCAGGGTGTCCCAGAACCAGTCCTCGCCCGCGCGCCAGTCGATGAGCAGATGCTTGATCAGGAAGGATGCAGCGATCATCCGGACGCGGTTGTGCATCCAGCCCGTCGCCCAGAGTTCGCGCATGCCGGCGTCAACGATCGGATAGCCCGTCAGGCCGCGTTGCCAGGCGCTGAGTGCATAGGAATCGCTGCGCCACGGAAAGGCATCGAAGCGCCGGTCATAGTTCCGCGTGGCGAGGGCGGGGTTGTTGAAGAGCAGGTGGTAGGAGAATTCGCGCCAGCCGAGCTCGGAGAGGAATTTTTCCGCATCCCCCGCACTGCCTGCCGCCCGGCCGCTATCCTGCGCAGTACGCAGCGCTTGCCAGATCTGGCGCGGACCGATCTCCCCGAAGCGCAGATGCGGCGACAGGCGGGAGGTCCCGGCGTGATCGGGCCGGTCCCGGCGCTCAGCGTAGCCGCTCATCCCGGAATCGAGAAAGTCTGCGAAGCGCTCCACCGCCCCCGCCTCACCCGGCACCCAGGAATCGCGCAGCCCTGCTGCCCAGTCGGGCGAGGTCGGCTCGAGGCCGAGTTCGCCGACTTGAACAGCGTCTCGCGAGAGCGATTCCGGCAACGGACAGCGCCTGATGGCATCCGGCGCCGGCCGAGGGGCCGCAGGCTCGCCCCGGGCGCGCGCGGCGCGCCAATAGGGCGTGAACACCTTTACGGGCTCTCCGCGCTTCGTCGTGACCTGCCATGGCTCGTTCAGGAGCAGGCTGCCGTACGTCTCGACGGCGACGCCGTCTGCTTCGAGCTGGGCCTTGAGCCCCTTGTCTAGCGCGATCGCCGGCGCCTCGTAGCGACGGCTCCAGGTGACGAGGTCTATCCCGGCCTCGGCCACGATCCGCGGGATGATGCTCTCGGGCAGGCCGCGCATCACCACGAGTTCGCCGCCCTTCGCGGCGAGATCTCGTGAGAGCGAAGCGAGGGACCGCGAAAGCCACCAGCGCGATACGCCCCCCAGTGGCCGGCGGTCCCCTCCCTCGTCGAGGATGTAGAGGCACAGCACCGGGCCGTGCGCGACCGAACTGGCGAGCCCCGGATTGTCGGCGAGCCTCAGATCGTCGCGGAACCAGTGGAGCGAAGCAGCTGTCATGGTTCCGGGCTAATGCGGATGGCCGGCCGCTGCCAGCGGGAATCAGCGTTCGCCGGGCTTCATCACGCGATCGGGAAGATCGTCGACCGCCTCGTCGGCCCCACGGTCCTAACCGGTCACGCCCTCCTGAAGAACCCGCGTCGCAGCATCGGCCTTGGCGTCCGGCGATGTCGGGATCGGCTTAGTCTCGGCGGTGGCGCCAAGGCCGATCGAATCCGGCTTCTTGCCGTCGTTGCGGGCGGCGGCGGCGAATGTGGCGAGCGCTTCCGGCTGGCCCTTGCCTTGTGATGACATCATCTCCTCCCATCGAGCGATCAGGGAGAGAAAACGTGCTGCCGCGTTGCGGGTTCCGCGAGCCGCGATGGCGAAAGGACTAGTCCTCGCGCCTGGGGATGCATCTGCGCGCGGCACGTCCCAGAAGGCGGAAATAGGCGGAATAGGGCAGCATCCGCGCCAGCTTGAGCGACCAGGCAATGCGCCGCGGCACGGAGATCTCGAATCCGCCGCGCTCGAAACCGTCGACGATGCGCCGCGCCGCCTCCTCTGCACCCAGCATGAGTGGCTTGGCGAATGTCTTGGCGCGCGTCATCGGCGTGTCGACGAAACCCAGGCTGAGCAGTTGCAGCCTGATTCCCTGCGCGTCGCAGCCGAACTTCAGCGACTCGCAGAGGTAGATGATCGCCGCCTTGGACGCACCGTAGACCCCTGCCCCCGGCAGCCCGGCATAGCCGGCGGCCGAGGCGTTGACGACGATCTGCCCGCGACGGCGCTGGCGCATGCGCTCCGCAATCGCCGCCAGGCCGCGTGCCACGCCGATCGTGTTCACGGCGAGCGCCCTCTCCAGGGCGGCGACATCGATGAGCGCGGTCGCGTCGGTCTGCGGCGCAACGCCCGCATTGAGGAATGCCACCGCGATTGGTCCGTGCACGTTCTCGATCGTCTCGACGACGGCACGCATTGCATCAGGCTGGCTGACATCGGCGGCATGGGCGACGATCCGGCCCGGCAGGCCTTCCGCCTCCCGCGCGAGATTCTCCAGGAGGTCGAGCCGGCGTGCGGTGACGGCGACGGTCCAGCCGCGGCGCGCCATCTCGCGCGCAACGGCCGCGCCGATTCCCGAGCTGGCGCCGGTGATCCAGGCGACGCCGTCCTGGGGACGCATCTGCGGCAGTGACATTCAGGCTCCCGGGCGGGCGACGAACCCGCCCGCAATCTAGGTGGTGAGACGGCAGCGCGGAAGGCCGCGGGCCGCATTGCACGGTGTGCAACGCCGGAGCGGTGGCGAACCCCTCGCCGTCCGTGCCAGTCTCCGCTCCAGCGGCACATGATGGTGCCCGAACGAATCCGAAAGCCAGACCCATGCCGACTGAATTGCTGTTCCGCGAGGATGCCTATCTCACCGAATGCCAGGCTGTCGTCGAAGCCGTCAACGAGCGCGGCGGCATCATCCTCGACCGCACCGTCCTCTATGCCACCGGCGGTGGCCAGCCCGGCGACAGCGGGAAGCTGAAGCGCGCAGACGGCAGCGAGATCACGATCGGCACGGCGATCTACGATCCGGAGGACCGCAGCCGCATCCTGCATGTGCCGCTCGAAGGTGAGGTCGTGCCGCAGCCGGGCGAGAAGGTGACCGTGCTGCTCGACTGGGAGAAGCGCCTCAAGCGCATGCGCATCCACACCGCGCTCCACCTGCTCAGCGTGGTCCTGTCCTACCCCGTGACCGGCGGCTCGATCGGCGATGGCGATGGCCGGCTGGATTTCGACATTCCCGAGGGCGGGCTCGACAAGGCCGAGGTCGCGGAGAAGCTGAAGGCGCTTATCGCGCGCAATGCCGATGTCACGACGCGCTGGATCACCGACGAGGAGCTCGATGCGAATCCGGGCCTCGTGAAGACGATGTCGGTCAAGCCGCCGCGCGGCTCGGGCCGCGTCCGGCTGGTCGCCATCGGCGATATCGACCTGCAGCCCTGCGGCGGGACGCATGTCCGCAACACCTCCGAGATCGGCCTTGTCGCGGTCACGGATATCGAGAAGAAGGGCAAGCAGAACCGGCGCGTCCGCATCGCGCTCGCCTGACGCGTCGACAGTCGCGACAGCGGCCAAGAACTTCGAGGAAATGCCAATTATGCACCGCGATAACGTCTTCGTCTCGACACAGTGGCTTGCCGATCACCTGAACGCGCCCGACGTCGTCGTGGTCGATGGTTCCTGGTACCTGCCGGCCCATCAACGTGATCCGCATGCGGAATATGCGGCGGGGCGCATCCCCGGCGCGCTGCGCTTCGACATCGACGCGGTCAAGGACGGCGAGTCGCCCCTGCCCCACATGCTGCCCCGGCCTGAGGCATTTGCCGCCGCGGTCGGCGCGATGGGCATCGGCGACGGCATGCGGATCGTGGTCTATGACGGGCTCGGCCTGTTCTCCGCCCCGCGCGTGCGCTGGACCTTCAAGACCTTCGGCGCCAAGGACGTGGTGATCCTCGAAGGCGGCTTCCCGAAATGGAAGGCGGAGGGTCGCGCCGTGGAGGAAGGCCCGCCGCGCAGCCGTGCCGCACGCAGCTTCACCGCCCGCCTCGACCATTCCGCCGTCGCGGCCGCCGAGGATGTCTCTCGCGCGCTGGCCAGCGGGGCGATCCAGGTGGTCGATGCCCGCCCGGCCGACCGCTTCCGCGGCGAGGCACCCGAGCCCCGCCCCGGCGTCCGCTCCGGCCACATGCCCGGCGCGCTCAACCTGCCGGTCACCGCGATCATGGAGAAGGGCGAGCTGAAGTCGCCCGAGGCGATCAGCGCGGCCTTCGCCGAGGCCGGCGTAGACCTCGACAAGCCCCTGATCACAAGCTGCGGCTCCGGCGTGACGGCCGCCATCCTGTCGGCTGCGCTCGAAACCATCGGCAAGCCGGCCAAGGCGCTCTATGATGGCTCCTGGTCCGAATGGGGCGCGCGCGAGCGCCCCCACGCGCCCGGCCCCGCCGGGTAGAAG
>JAFAEG010000020.1 GCA_023424095.1 Pseudomonadota bacterium
GAAGAAGTGAGATTCCAGCTTTCGCTGGAATGACGGGGGGTGGTTATTCCCTCAGCCTGAGCGCCGGCCCCATTGCCGCGCGCCGGACTTCGGTCGCGGTGAACGGCAGGCGGTGCCACCTCTTCTCGCTGAAGGCGCGGGTCTGGTCGCTGCTGTGGGGTGAGGCGGGGTCGGTGGATTGGGAATAGCTGAGCAGAGCGTCGGCGACCGGCCCTGACGGCTCGAAGCTCACCACCTGGACGTAGCTGCTGCCGTGCGTCGGGACGAGGCCCTGCGGGGTCACTCGGGTCTGCATCATGTTGAGGATGCCGGCGATGTGCGGGCCGCCGTGGATCGGGATGCGCGTGTCGCCACGCAGCGCGGCCTGGACCTGGCCCAAAGGCGCGTCGAGCGGGATGCCCGCCGTGGTCAGTTCCGCGACGGCGGCGGCGAGGGCGCGCTTGACGGGTTCGGCCGCCGCCTCGCTCAGCCCGGCCGGGGTGGTCACCGGATTGGCCGGGTCGAAGGGCTGAAAATTGGCCGCATTGCCGCCGAAATGGCGGAGGAACGAGAAGAAGAGGATTGCGCCGCGGCTGTCGAGATCGGCCTTGCGATCCCATGCGCGCAGCGCGTCGCAGGGCGGACGCAGCGCCGGATCGGCTTCGCAGATCGACAATATGCCAGGCATCAGCCGCTCCGCCGCCATGCTGCGATTGGCGAAGACGAGGTCGCGGGCGCGGGCCTGGGTCATCCGGCCGGTGGCGAGCGCGCGCTGGATTTCAAGAATGCCGGACTGGGTACGGAAGCTCGGGCGCGTGCCGACCGGGCCGACGAGCGGCGAGGCGGCAGGCAGGGGCGCCTCCGGGTTGCTCAGCCAATAACTGTCATTGCTGTTCTGCACCCAGTCGCGCCGTTCGAGCACGGGCAGGCGGGAGATGGGCGTCAGGCCGGGGACCGGCGAGGCGGGATCCATGTTCCAGTCGCAATCGCCCTTCGAGCCGTCGAGCACATAGATGCGCTGGCTGGCGGCGAGCGCAGAGATGGTCGTGGCGCAGCGTTCCAGCCGCGCCGAATCGACGTCCGGCACCGGCGTCACGTCGGCATAGAGGGCGTTGCCGTGGCGATCGGCGGCGATGGTGTTGGTGAAGCCGATGCCCAAGGTGCGGCCGGCAATGTCGCGCAATTCGCCGACGTTGCGGGCGCTGCCGAAGGCGAGCCAGGCGTCGGTGCCGCGGAAATTGTAGAGGTTCGCGTCGCGCCAGGCGAAGGCGCGTTCGCGGGTCCAGCCGAGCCCCTGCTGCGGCGCGGCGACGACCGGACCCCAGCGTGTCGCATAGACCGTCCGGGTGACCGGGGCGCCATCCTTCACCTGGATGGTGATGTCGCGCCGCTCCATCGGCACGCTCTGGCCATCGACCATGTAGGCGGTCGGATTGGCGGGATCGAGTTTCAGTTCGAACAAGGTGTTGTGCCGCGCGGTCGAGACGGTGTGGGTCCAGGCGACATCGCGGTTGAAGCCGATCGCCACGAAGGGCCCGACCACCAGCCCGGCCCCCATCACATCGAGCCGGCCGGGGATGGTGAGGTGCATCTGGCGGAAGCGATTCGGGCCTTCCCACGGATAATGCGGGTTGCCGACCAGCAGCCCGCGCCGGTTCGCGGTCGCATCCGCGCCGAACGCCCAGCCATTGCTGCCGAGCGCGGTCTCGGGATCGTCCATGGGCAGCCCGATCGCGGCGGCGGACGGCGCCACGGCTTCAGGCGGCGTGGCGGCGGCGACCTGGCGCAGGAACACCGGCGCGAGCAGGCCGCCCTGCAGGATCAGCAAGGCGTCGTCGGCGCTCATCGGCCGGACCCAGGCCTCGCCACCGCAGGGCGCGGCCAGCCGCCCGGCGGCGTCGCGTAGATAGCGGTTATAGCCGGCCGCGAAGCCGGTGATCAGCGCCCGCGCGTCCGGGGAACTGCCGGCGAAGGCGCGGCGCAGCGCCTCCGCCTGGCCGGTGACCCGGTAATAGACGTCGCTTTCGATGTTGGTGGTCGCGTCGCTCGGGGAGACCGCGCCGGCGCCGAAAAACTGCGCCCGCTCGCCGCGCACGGTGACGATCTGCTCGGCGATGATGCACAGATTGTCCTCGCCGGCCGTATAGCCGACGCCATAGCCGAGGCCGCCATGATCGCGGGCGTTGATGTGCGGGATGCCGTAGGTCGTGCGGGTGACGCTGACGTCGTAACGCTGGCGTGGCTGGGCATGAGCGGAAGTGGCAGCGGCGACCGCCAGAACGACAAAAACCGCGCGACGCACCATCATCCGCTCCCCACCTCTGCCCAGGGGAACAGACCATCCGTCCGCGCCGATTGCAAGGCGTCAGGCGCCGCCGGTGATCCTCGCGACCGCCTGCAGCGCCGCGTCGACCGCGTCGTCCGGGCTCAGCTCGCTCGTGTCGATGACGACCGCGCCCTGCGCTTGCTTCAGCGGCGCCGCGCTGCGGCCGGAATCGCGCTCGTCGCGGGCGTGGATGTCGGCCAGCACGTCCTCATAATGGGCGTTCATGCCCATCGCCTTCAGCTCCTGGAAGCGACGGCGGGCGCGCACCTCCGGGGCGGCGGTGACGAACAATTTCACTTCGGCCTGCGGGGCGATCACCGTGCCGATGTCGCGCCCGTCCAGGACCGCGCCGCCCTCCTGTGCAGCGAAGGCCCGCTGCCGCTCGAACAGGGCGTCGCGGACCATCTGGTAGGTCGAAATGCGCGAGGCGATGCCGCCCACCGCCTCGCTCTTCAATTGCGAGTCGGCGAAGTCGATCTGGGACGTGTCGCAGGCGCGGGCGGCGGAAAATTCGCTCTCCGGATCGCCGCCCATCTCCATCAAATTCAGCGCCACCGCCCGGTAGAGCAGGCCGGTATCCATGTGCGGCAGGCCGTAATGCGCGGCCAGCGCCTTGGCGATCGTGCCCTTGCCGCTCGCCGCGGGACCATCGACGGCGATGATCATGTTCTTACGCGCCCACCAAAACTCATGGCGCGGGCTTTTGACAGCGCCCCAAGCGTGTGGCAAGGCGCGCGCCGATTTGAGGGCGCTTGCCGCCCGCTTCACGAAATCACGGAGAATATTCACCCATGGTGAAGGCTGAATGGGGCACCAAGCGGACCTGCCCGAAGTGCGCGACCCGCTTTTACGATCTCGGCAAGGAAGATCCCGTCACCTGCATTTCCTGCGGCGTGAACTGGTATCCGGAGCCGGTGCTGAAGTCGAAGCAGCCGATGCCCTATGAGATCGCCAAGGCCGAGAAGGCGGCGGCGGAGAAGGCCGACAGCGATCTGGCCGCGGATGAGATGGAACTGCCGGACGAGGAAGCCGAGCAGAATCCGGACGACGAGGTCGATCTGGGCGGCGATGACGACATCGGCGTCTCCGGCGGCGAAAAAGACGACGAAGAGCGGTAAAAAATAGGGGCGGTGCGGCCTTGCGCCCGCCGCCCGGCTCACTTAAATGCCCGCTTCCGGTCCTCCCAGGGACCGGCGAAATGGTGTGGGGCCTTAGCTCAGCTGGGAGAGCGCTACAATGGCATTGTAGAGGTCAGCGGTTCGATCCCGCTAGGCTCCACCAACCCTCAACTCTCTGAAAACAAACCGCCTTTCGAGGCGTTGCCCGCTCGGCCGGGCCGCCACGCGGCTATCGTCTGACGGCGTTGATGATCGCCGCGGCCGCCACGAAAAGCAGCGCGCCGCCGCCGACCGCTCCCAGCGCATAACCGATGTAGGTGGACGCGCCTTCGCGCGGTCCGTCGCCGGTCAGGAAGTAGCGAAGCAGAAGCAGAATCGGGGAGATGATGGCGCCCCACAGGGCCGCCCGCTTCAGACTGATCTTTTTCGACATTCGCTTTGCTGCTCCGCGCTCAAGTCCCTGCTCAACCAAGGCTCCGCGGATTGGTTGCGCCGGCCTGCATTCCCCCAGGTTATATCGGCCCCGGCACATAATGGGGGCGAAGTCGCTCTGCCGGCGGCATTTTTGTCCCGTCCATGCCCAGCATCACGCAACAGCAATCCGCGGACGACGTCGTCGCGCGCTATCTGGCTGACGGCTATACGATCGTCCGCGGCCTCTTCCGGCCCGACGAGGTCGCGGCGATCGGGGAGGCGGTGGACCGGCTCCATGCGGAGGCGGTCGCGCACGGCCGCAGCTTCCGGCACGGCAACCTCTTCTACCGGATGGCGGCGGGCGAGGAGGGCGGCGATCCGGTCGTGCAGATGGTGCAGTGGCCATCCTATCACATGCCGGAACTGGACCGGGTGCGGCGCGATCCGCGCTGGGCGGCCCTGCTCGCGCCCCTGATCGGCGGCGATATCAAGCAGATCATCAACCAGTTGCATTGGAAGAAGCCGGGCTCGAAGGGCGATTTCGCCTGGCATCAGGATTCGCAGTTCCGCAAGCCGGACGATTGCTACCGCAACCTGTCGGAAGCCTATGTGCAGACCGGCCTCGCGCTCGATCCGCACACGCGCGAATCGGGCTGCCTGCGTTTCATCCCGCGCAGCCATCTGCAGGGCGAACTGGCGCTGGATTATTCCAGCGACGTGCTCGGCCGCAGCATGGATGACGAAGCGCTGGCGGCGGTCGGGCTATCGGCGGACGATGTCGTCGACGTGCTGCTGGAGCCGGGCGACGTCGCCTTGTGGAACAGCTATATGGTGCACGGTTCCGGCACCAACCATTCTGACCATCAGCGCCGCCTGTTCATCAACGGCTATGTCCGCGCGCAGGATTGCGACCGGGGCGAATGGGCCTTCCGCGGCGGCCGGACGGTGCCGCTGGGGCCGAAGCCCGTATTGGTCCATTACGAGCAGCTGCACGAGCGACCCGGGCCCCATTACGTCTGAGCCGCCCGGCAACGGAGCGATCTTCTCGACCCGCACCAGCTGCGCTATGTTCGCAGCGGACAAGGAAGGGGCAGGCATGCGCTGGGGCCATGGGTTCGCATTGCTGATCGGCGCGGCCGCGCTCGCGGGCTGCGGCAAGATCTTTCCGCCCGGCGAGCGGCTGCTGCCCGCCAGCTACGGGCCGCCCTTCGGTTCGGCGCTGAAGGACAATCGGCCCCACCATCCGCACAATCCCGCCGCCGACGAGCGGCACGCGCAGGCGGATGCCGCGCAATCGCGGCGCTATCGCTCGCATCAGGCCTGCCACGCGGCCATGGACGGGTGGGTCTCGCGCCAGCCGCACGGCCAGGTCGAGCGCATCTCGGCGCTGGAATCGGTCGGCCATTACAAGCTCGGCGATGTCGTCCACGAACAACGCTGCAGCGATTATGTGCTGAGCAGCCGCTCCTGGTGCGTCACCGCCGGCGCGGCGGGCGGCCATGGCGAGGCGCACAAGCGTGCGGAGCCGGGCGCGTCCGGCTGCGGAACGGAAATCGGCGGGCACTGATCCGCCCCGCTCCGGGACAGACGACTCGGCTCGCCGCAAGCGCTGTTGCGTCAAAAGTTAAGCTGCTGTTAGCCATGTGGAATGAACCGCATGGCCCCTCTGGTCCGCCGCCGCACCCGCAATCCGGGCAGCTTCCCGGTGGCCGTGGCGCGGCCCATGCCCGTGATCGAACAGGCCGCCTCCTGGCTCGACGACGCGAAATTGTTCGCGGCCGGCTGGGTTGCCGGGCTCGTCATCTTCGGCACCCTGTTCGGCTGAAGCCGCGAGCTGCGCCGCCGGTCGGCTGGCGTTCATCGGCCCTTCCTTATTCGCCTGGGGACGGCAATAGGCCGCGACGGGTCGCGTAAGCAGGGGAAGTAGAGATGATACGGACGTTTCAGGCGGCGGCGCTCGCCGCTCTGGTGGCGGGCTGCGCCACGACTCAGCCGATCAGCGGGCCCGGCGAGGCTTCGGCCGGCGCAATGGCGCGCGAGGTGACTGTCGGCGAAACGGCCAGCGGCAGCACGATCGCGGTCGCCAGCGGTGGCACCGTCACGGTCGAACTGAATTCCTCGGCCGGCACGCCGTACGAATGGGTGGTCACCGACACGCCGGCCTTCCTGCGCCTGGCCTCGAGCGAGCAGGTCGCCGCGCCGCAGCGGCCGGGACAGCCGCCGATCGTCGGCGGACCGGTCACCAACCGCTTCGTCTTCCAGGCGACCGGGACGGGCAGCGGGCAGCTCCGGCTCGCTCTGCGCAGCGTCGTCGGCGACCGCCAGATCGCGCGGACCTGGGCCGGGACGGTCATCGTCCGCTGATCGCCTAGCCTGATCTGCCGTTCGGGCGGGGCGGAGGCGGCTGCTTCCGCTCCGGCCGCGCAAATGATAATGTGCGGGCCATGTTCACGACCATGCACGAGGGCACCGCTGCCGACTGGCAGCATATCGGGGCGGAACATGCCCGCCATCAGCAGAGCGCCGCCGCGCGGCAGATCATGGAAAGCCTGGCCAGGCTCGAGGTGATCGAGGTCGGCTTCGGCGCGAACCAGCTGCAGCACAGCCTGATGGCCGGAACGCTCGCGCGGCGGGCAGGGGCGAGCGATCAGGAAGTGGTCGCCGCGCTCTGCCACGATCTCGGCAAATTGTTCAGCATCCCCAATCACGGCCCGATCGCGGCCGAGATGCTGAAGCCCTACGTGTCCGACGACATCTACCACGCCGTCTACCACCACCAGCAATTTCAGGGCCGCTATTATTTCGAGCATCTGGGCCTCGACCCGGAGGCGCGGGAGCGGTTTGCGGGTGAGAGCTGGTATGATTTCGCGGTGAAATTGGTCGACGATTGGGACGCGCCGGCCTTCGACCCGGGCTTCGCTTCCGACAGCCTGGAAAGCTTCGAGCCGGAAGTGAGCCGGATCTTCGCCAACCCGAAGAAGATGGTCAGCTAGCGGCTTCGGCGACCGCCGCGTTTTAGGCCGCCGGGTCGGCGCTCGACTGCGATTGCGGCAAGGGCGGCAGGTAGGTGCTGTCCGCCAGGATCGAGCTGTTCGCCGTGATCTGCACCGCCGCCGAGGCGTTGATGTCCGCCAGCCGCCTGAGATGGTCGTACATCGATGCGCCGAGCAGGAGAATGGTGCCGAAGAAGAAGGCCATCAGCGCGCCGACGACGTAGATCACGCCCTTCAGCTCCCCGACCGAGCTTTTCAGCGCCATCAGCCGGATCTCGTTCGCGTCCATCAGGCTGAGGCCGAAGATCAGGCCGACGATGCCGGCGACGAAGAACAATCCGCCCATGCTGCGCACGAAGATCGACATTGGGCTTTCCTCCCCTGTTTCCCCTGTAGGCGGAAACTGCAGCGGCAACGGCTCACCCGGGATCAGACGTCGTCCGGCAGCGCCCTGTCCTCGAACACCTTGCCCGAATCCGCGACCTTGTGAAGCTTCCACGCCAGCCAGGCGGAAATCACGCACATCGCCGCGGCGAAGATCAGCTGGGGTAAGGTGGCGACGCCCAGCAGCGACAGGCCGACGGAGATAAGCGAGCCGACCACCATCGCCAGCGCGTTGACGATGTTGTTCGCGGCGATCGTCCGCGATGCTTCGCCGCGCTTCACCGCGGTGGTCAGGAAGGCATAGAGCGGCACCACGAACATGCCGCCGCCGGCCGCGATGCCGAGCAGGAAGAGCAGCAGCAAAGGCGTGGCCGGCTGCGAGAGGAATTCCCAGATCTGGTAGTAAGTGCCCTCGGGCGCGGGGGTCCAGCCGAGCGCGACCTGCTGGAAGCCGATGATGCAGGCGCCCATCAAGAGCACCGACGGGGCGGCCCATTTGGCCGAGACTTCGCCCTTCAGCATGCGGTTGATCAGTACCGCGCCGATCGACACGCCGATCGAGAAGACGCCGAGGAAGACGCTGGCCACTTCCTTGTCGGAGGTGAGCACGTTCTTCACCAGCGGCGGAAAGAGGATGAACAGCACCGCGCCGATCGTCCAGAAGAAGGAAATGGCGATGATCGCCATCACCAGGCGCGGCACGTGCAGGGTTGCGTTGACCAGCCGGATCGAGGAGCGAAGCACGTTCCAGTCGATCCGGTGGCCGCTCTCGAACGGCGGCGCGGCGGGAATCTTCAGGCTCATCCAATAGCCGACCAGAGCGATCGCCAGCACCGAAATGGCGGCGGCGGGGACGGAGATGATCCCCGACAGGATCGTGCCGGCGAGGATGGCGAGATAGGTGCCCGCCTCCATCAGGCCGGTGCCGGCGAGCACTTCGTCGCGCTTCAGATGCTGCGGCAGGATCGCATATTTGATCGGGCCGAAGAAAGTGGAGTGGACGCCCATCGCGAACAGAGCGAGCAGCATCAGCACGATCGGCATCCAGGTCGACCAGACGTCGTGTTGCCCGCCCTGGATCGCCCAAAGCGCGAGCATCAGCCCGGCGGCGCCGACGACCATGATGCCGATCTCGCAAATCTTCACGATCCGGATGATCCGCGCCTTGTCATAGGCGTCGGCCAGCTGGCCGGAGAGCGCCGAAAGGGTGACGAAGGGGATGGTGAAGATGCCCGTTGCCAGCGCGCTGAACCACGTCTCCGCATGTTCGTTGCTCATCACCTGATAGACGACGAACAGCACCATCGCGTTCTTGTAGAGATTATCGTTGAACGCGTTCAGGAACTGGGTCGCGAAGACCGGTCCGAAACGCTTCTTCTTAACCAGGTGCAGACCGAGTTGCCGGCTGAAACTCATGATCGGGTAAACGCCACAAATGCAAAAGCGACGCGCGCGGAGGGAATGGGCATTGCAACCTTTCGAGCCATCCGGCGGACGGGGAGGCATAGCCAAAGCGGGGGCGCAGGCACAAGGCTTTGGGTGGTGATTGGATGGGACACTGGTGCCCCGTCATTCCTCGACACCGTCATCCCTCCGACACCCTCATTCCAGCGAAAGCTGGAATCTCATTCGTTCTTTGAGGTGCCGGGGGTAAGAAGCGGGATTCCAGCGTTCGCTGGAATGACGAAGACGGGGAGGGTGCGAATCCGTGCTTCGCTCGTTAGGGTGGGGCAGTGCTGACCTTGCCCAACCTCCTCACCCTCTCGCGCATCCTCGCGGTGCCGTTCCTCGTGGCCTTGCTCTGGGTCCCGGACCCGTACCTCTACGCCTTCGCCTTCGGGCTCTATGCGCTGATCGGCATCACCGATTATTTCGACGGCTGGCTGGCGCGGCGGATGAACAGCGCGTCCAAGCTCGGCGCCTTCCTCGACCCGATCGCGGACAAGATCATGGTCGCGGCGGTGTTGCTGATGCTTTGCGCGGTGCAGGTCATCGCCGGCTGGCATGTGATCGCGGCGCTGGTGATCCTGCTGCGCGAGATCATGGTTTCCGGCTTGCGCGAATATCTCGCCGGCAGCCAGGTGAGTGTGCCCGTCAGCCGCCTCGCCAAATGGAAGACGACCTTCCAGATGATCGCATTGGGGGCGCTGATCCTCGCCGTCGCGACGCCGTTCTGGCCGTGGATGATGACGGTCGGCCTGGTCAGCCTCTGGATCGCCGCACCGCTGACCGTGCTGACCGGCTGGGACTATCTGCGCGTCGGGCTCAGGCACATGCGCTGAGGTCGCGCTTGACAGGGCGGAAAATCCGCTTCCGCCCTTTGACAAGTCTCCTATCGGGACCTATATCGCCGCCATCACCCCATAAGCCGGAACAGGATGTGCCTTCGCGCAGCGCATTCCACGCATAGGCCTATGGGGTTTCAGGCCGCTTGAAGCTGCGAATTCCACGTCCAGATTGCTGGCAGGAATCCGCGGCTTTTTGTGTCTGATGTGCCCACGATTTTGAAGAGGCGAACAATCCACATGGCGACTGCAGCTCCGGCGACCGAGACGCGCACTTCCGCGCCCAAGCGTATCCGCAAGATTTTCGGGAACATCCACGAAGTCAGCGAGATGCCGAACCTCATCGAGGTTCAGCGCGAATCCTATGAGCATTTCCTGCGTTCCGATCCGTCGATCGGCTATGTCTCGGGCCTGGAGAAGACGCTGCGCAGCGTGTTCCCGATCCGCGACTTCGCCGGCACCGCCGAGCTCGATTTCGTCAATTACGAGCTGGAAGAGCCGAAGTACGACACGGACGAGTGCCGCCAGCGGGGCATGACCTATGCCGCGCCGATGCGCGTCACCCTTCGCCTGATCGTGTTCGAGGTCGATTCCGACACCGAGACCCGCTCCGTTTTGGATATCAAGGAGCAGGACGTCTATATGGGCGATATGCCGCTTATGACGAAGAACGGCACGTTCATCGTCAACGGCACCGAGCGCGTCATCGTCTCGCAGATGCACCGTTCGCCGGGTGTGCTGTTCGACCATGACCGCGGGAAGACCCACGCCTCGGGCAAGTATCTGTTCGCCGCCCGCGTCATTCCGTATCGCGGCTCCTGGCTCGATTTCGAGTTCGATGCCAAGGACATCGTCAACGTCCGCATCGACCGCAAGCGCAAGCTGCCGGTGACGGCCTTGCTGCACGCGCTGGGCCTGACCAGCGAGGAAATCCTCAACACCTTCTACGGCCGCATGACCTATGTCCGCGGCGAGAATGGCTGGCAGATTCCGTTCCAGGTCGAGAATTGGCGCGGCCAGAAGCCGATGTACGACGTCGTCAACGCCGAGACCGGCGAGGTCGTTTTCCCGTCGGGACAGAAGATCACGCCGCGCGGCGCCAACAAGGCGGCCAAGGACGGCCTGAAGACCCTGCTGATCCCGACCGAAGATATTTTCGGCCGCTACAGCGCCTATGACCTGGCCAACGACGCGACCGGCGAGATCTACATCGAGGCCGGTGACGAAGTGTCGCCGGAGAATCTCGAGAGCCTGGACAAGGCCGGCGTCGATCGCCTCGAACTGCTCGACATCGATCACGTTTCGACCGGCGCCTGGATCCGCAACACGCTGAAGGCGGACAAGTCGGAGGATCGCGACAGCGCGCTGTCCGACATCTACCGCGTCATGCGCCCCGGCGAGCCGCCGACGAAGGAAACGGCGGAGTCGCTGTTCTTCGGGCTGTTCTTCGATTCCGAGCGCTACGACCTGAGTGCGGTCGGCCGCGTGAAGTTGAACATGCGCCTGGCGCTCGACGCCGAGGACACGGTCACGACGCTCCGCACCGAAGACATTGTCGCGGTGGTGAAGGAACTGGTCGGCCTGAAGGACGGCAAGGGCGAGATCGACGACATCGACAATCTCGGCAACCGCCGCGTGCGTTCGGTCGGCGAACTGCTGGAGAACCAGTATCGCGTCGGCCTGCTCCGCATGGAGCGCGCCGTGAAGGAGCGCATGTCGAGCGTCGACGTCTCGACCGTGATGCCGAACGACCTGATCAACGCGAAGCCGGCCGTCGCCGCCGTTCGTGAATTCTTCGGCTCCTCGCAGCTGTCGCAGTTCATGGACCAGACGAACCCGCTGTCCGAAGTCACCAACAAGCGCCGCGTCACCGCGCTCGGGCCGGGCGGCCTGACCCGTGAGCGCGCTGGCTTCGAAGTCCGCGACGTTCACCCGACCCATTATGGCCGGATCTGCCCGATCGAAACGCCGGAAGGCCCGAACATCGGCCTGATCAACTCGCTCGCCACCTTCGCGCGGGTGAACAAGTATGGCTTCATCGAGACGCCGTACCGCAAGGTCATCGACAACAAGGTGACCGACGAGGTCGTCTATCTGTCGGCGATGGAAGAGCAGAAGCATACGGTCGCGCAGGCCAATGCCGAGCTCGCCGACGACAAGAGCTTCATCGAGGATATCGTTTCCAGCCGTCGTGCCGGCGACTTCCTGATGGCGCCCCGCGACCAGATCACGTTGATGGACGTGTCGCCGAAGCAGCTCGTTTCGGTCGCGGCCTCTTTGATCCCGTTCCTGGAAAACGATGACGCCAACCGCGCGCTGATGGGCTCGAACATGCAGCGTCAGGCCGTGCCGCTCATTCGTGCCGAGGCGCCGTTCGTCGGCACCGGCATGGAAGAGACGGTCGCGCGCGATTCCGGCGCCGCCATCGCCGCCCGCCGCACCGGTGTGGTCGACCAGGTCGACGCGTCGCGCATCGTCATCCGCGCCACCGAGGATGTCGAAGCCGGCAAGTCGAGCGTCGACATCTACACGCTGATGAAGTTCCAGCGGTCGAACCAGAACACCTGCATCAACCAGCGTCCGCTGGTGAAGAAGGGCGATCTGGTCACCAAGGGCGCGGTGATCGCCGACGGTCCGTCGACCGATCTCGGCGAGCTGGCGCTGGGCCGCAACAGCCTCGTCGCGTTCATGCCGTGGAACGGCTACAACTACGAGGATTCCATCCTGATCTCCGAGCGGATCGTGAAGGATGACGTCTTCACCTCGATCCACATCGAGGAGTTCGAGGTGATGGCCCGCGACACCAAGCTCGGGCCGGAAGACATCACTCGCGACATCCCGAACGTCGGCGAGGAAGCACTTCGCAACCTCGACGAGGCGGGCATCGTGTACATCGGTGCCGAGGTCGAGCCGGGCGACATCCTGTGCGGCAAGATCACGCCGAAGGGCGAAAGCCCGATGACGCCGGAGGAAAAGCTTCTCCGCGCCATCTTCGGTGAGAAGGCTTCGGACGTGCGCGACACCTCGCTGCGCCTGCCGCCGGGCGTTGCCGGCACGGTGGTCGAAGTCCGGGTGTTCAACCGCCACGGCATCGACATCGACGACCGTACCCGCGCGATCCAGACCGAAGAGAAGGATCGCCTGAAGAAGGACGCCGCGGACGAACGCTCGATCCTGACGCGCTCTTCCTATGCGCGCCTGCGCGAGATGCTGATCGGCCAGACCGCCACCGCCGCGCCGAAGGGCGTGAAGAAGGGTGCCGAGATCGACGCCGAGATGATGGACTCGGTCGAGCCGCATGAATGGTGGAAGTTCGCGGTCAAGGACGATGCCGTCCAGGCCGACCTCGAGGCCGTTCGCGCCCAGTATGAGGAAGCCGAGGGCGTCATCAAGGCGAAGCTCGACGACCGCATCGAGAAGCTCGAGCGTGGCGACGAGCTGCCGCCGGGCGTGCTGAAGATGGTCAAGGTCTTCGTCGCGGTGAAGCGCAAGCTGCAGCCGGGCGACAAGATGGCCGGCCGTCACGGCAACAAGGGCGTCATCAGCCGCATCCTGCCGGTCGAGGACATGCCGTTCCTGGAGGACGGTACCCACGTCGACATCGTGCTCAACCCGCTGGGTGTGCCGTCGCGCATGAACGTCGGGCAGATCTTCGAAACCCATCTGGGCTGGGCCGCGCGCGGTCTGGGCCAGCAGGTGACCGAGGCGCTTGAGCAATGGCGCCAGGACAATCCCGATCCCACCGCCGGCGTTGCGCCGGACGCGGTTCGTGAGCGTCTGCTCGACATTTACGGCGACAATTACACCGCCGAGATCAAGGCGCGCAGCAGCGCCGAGATCGTTGAGCTGGCCGAGCATCTGAAGGGCGGCGTGCCGATGGGCACCCCGGTGTTCGACGGTGCGAAGGAAGCCGATGTCGCGGCGATGCTGCGCAAGGCGGGCCTGGACGAAAGCGGGCAGGTCACCCTGTTCGACGGCCGCACGGGCGACGCCTTCGACCGCAAGGTCACGGTCGGCTACATCTACATGCTGAAGCTGCACCATTTGGTGGACGACAAGATCCACGCGCGTTCGATCGGGCCGTACTCGCTCGTCACCCAGCAGCCGCTGGGCGGTAAGGCGCAGTTCGGCGGCCAGCGCTTCGGCGAAATGGAGGTCTGGGCGCTGCAGGCGTACGGCGCCGCCTACACGCTGCAGGAAATGCTGACGGTGAAGTCGGACGACGTGATCGGCCGCACCAAGGTCTACGAGGCGATCGTCAAGGGCGACGACACGTTCGAGGCCGGCATTCCGGAGAGCTTCAACGTGCTCGTCAAGGAAATGCGCTCGCTTGGCCTCAACGTGGAATTGAACAGCCACGCGGTGGACGACGACGGCTTCCTGGAAGCGGCTGAATAAGCGGAGTTAGAGCGCTGCCTCCTCGGAGGCGGCGCTCCTTCCTTCGCCCAGAGAATTGACCCCCCAGAGGGACGAAAAACAGATGAACGAACTCACCAACTTCGCCAATCCGGTCGTCAAGCCGGAGACGTTCGACCAGATCAAGATCGGCATCGCCAGCCCGGAGAAGATCCGTTCCTGGTCGTTCGGCGAGATCAAGAAGCCCGAGACGATCAACTATCGCACGTTCAAGCCCGAGCGTGACGGCCTGTTCTGCGCGCGCATCTTCGGTCCGATCAAGGATTACGAATGCCTGTGCGGCAAGTACAAGCGCATGAAATATAAGGGCATCGTCTGCGAGAAGTGCGGCGTCGAGGTCACCGTCTCGAAGGTCCGCCGCGAGCGTATGGGCCATATCGAGCTCGCCGCTCCGGTCGCGCACATCTGGTTCCTGAAGTCGCTGCCGTCGCGCATCGGCCTGCTGCTCGACATGCAGCTCAAGCAGCTCGAGCGCGTGCTCTATTTCGAGAGCTACATCGTCACCGAGCCGGGCCTGACGCCGCTGGAGAAGTTCCAGCTGCTGACCGAGGACGAGCTTGAGAGCGCCCGCGACGAATATGGCGAGGACGCCTTCACCGCCGGCATCGGCGCCGAGGCGGTCAAGCAGATGCTGATCGACCTCGACCTGGAAGGCGAGAAGACGGCTCTGCTCGAAGAGCTGGCCGTCACCAAGTCGGAGCTGAAGCCCAAGAAGATCATCAAGCGGCTGAAGGTCGTCGAGAGCTTCCTGGAATCCGGCAACCGTCCGGAGTGGATGATCCTGGACGTCGTTCCGGTCATCCCGCCGGAGCTTCGCCCGCTGGTGCCGCTGGACGGCGGCCGCTTCGCGACGTCGGATCTGAACGATCTGTATCGCCGCGTCATCAACCGCAACAACCGTCTGAAGCGGCTGATGGAGCTGCGCGCGCCGGACATCATCGTCCGCAACGAGAAGCGCATGCTGCAGGAGGCGGTCGACGCCTTGTTCGACAATGGCCGCCGCGGCCGCACGATCACTGGCGCCAACAAGCGTCCGCTGAAGTCGCTGTCCGACATGCTGAAGGGCAAGCAGGGCCGCTTCCGTCAGAATTTGCTCGGCAAGCGCGTCGACTATTCGGGCCGTTCGGTCATCGTGACCGGGCCGGAGCTGAAGCTGCACCAGTGCGGCCTGCCAAAGAAGATGGCGCTCGAGCTGTTCAAGCCGTTCATCTACTCGCGCCTCGACGCCAAGGGCCTCAGCATGACGCTGAAGCAGGCGAAGAAGTGGGTCGAAAAGGAGCGCAAGGAAGTCTGGGACATCCTTGACGAGGTGATCCGCGAGCACCCGGTGCTGCTGAACCGCGCGCCGACGCTCCACCGCCTCGGCATCCAGGCGTTCGAGCCGGTGCTGATCGAGGGCAAGGCGATCCAGCTTCACCCGCTCGTCTGCGCCGCCTTCAACGCCGACTTCGACGGCGACCAGATGGCCGTGCACGTCCCGCTGTCGCTTGAAGCGCAGCTGGAAGCGCGCGTGCTGATGATGTCGACCAACAACATCCTGTCGCCCGCCAACGGCAAGCCGATCATCGTGCCTTCGCAGGACATGGTGCTGGGCCTCTATTATCTGTCGATGGAGCGCGAGGGCGAGCCGGGCGAATATAAGCAGGATCCGAAGACCGGAGCGCCGCTGCAGGGGCTCTACGCCAATATCGAGGAGGTCCATCAGGCCCTGTTCGCGGGCGCGGTCACGCTTCATTCCAAGATCGTCAGCCGCGTCCCGCAGACGGACGACAAGGGCAAGACCGTCATGAAGCGCTTCGAGACGACGCCGGGCCGCATGCTGCTCGCCGAAACGCTCCCGAAGAGCCACAAGGTGCCGTTCGAAACCGTCAACCGCCTTCTCACCAAGAAGGACATCGGTGACGTGATCGATGAGGTCTATCGTCACACCGGCCAGAAGGACACGGTGCTGTTCGCCGACGCGATCATGCAGCTGGGCTTCCGCCACGCGTTCCAGGCCGGCATATCGTTCGGCAAGGACGACATGATCATCCCGCCCGAAAAGGAAGCGATGATCGACGAGAGCCGCGCGCTCGTGAAGGATTACGAGCAGCAGTATCAGGACGGCCTGATCACGCAGCAGGAGAAGTACAACAAGGTGATCGACGCCTGGAGCCGCTGCGGCGACCAGGTGGCGAACGCCATGATGGACCGAATCAAGGCCCAGCCGAAGGACGAGAACGGCCGCATGGCCCCGATCAACTCCATCTACATGATGGCGCATTCGGGTGCCCGTGGTTCGCAGGCGCAGATGAAGCAGCTTGCCGGCATGCGCGGCCTGATGGCCAAGCCGTCGGGCGAGATCATCGAAACGCCGATCATCTCGAACTTCAAGGAAGGTCTGACCGTCCTTGAGTATTTCAACTCGACCCACGGCGCGCGTAAGGGCCTCGCGGACACCGCGTTGAAGACCGCCAACTCGGGTTACCTGACCCGCCGTCTGGTCGACGTTTCGCAGGATTGCGTGATCGTCGAAGAGGATTGCAAGACCGAGAACAATCTGGAGATGCGCGCCATCGTCCAGGGCGGCGCGGTCATTGCCTCGCTCGGCGAGCGCGTCCTCGGCCGTACGCCGATCCAGGACGTGGTCGACACCAAGACCGGCGACGTGATCGCCAAGGAAGGTCAGCTGATCGACGAACCCGCCGCCAAGGCGATCGACGAGTTGGGCGTCCAGGCGGTGCACATCCGTTCGCCGCTGGTCTGCGAGAGCGAGAATGGCGTCTGCGGCAAGTGCTACGGCCGTGATCTTGCGCGCGGTACGCCGGTGAACATCGGCGAAGCGGTCGGCGTCATCGCGGCGCAGTCGATCGGTGAGCCGGGCACCCAGCTGACGATGCGGACCTTCCACATCGGCGGCGCGGCGCAGCTCAACGAAACGTCCAGCCTCGAATCGCCGGTCGACGGCACGATCTCGATGAAGGATTTGCCGGTCATCACCGATCCGCGCGGCCGCCACGTGGCGATGTCGCGCAGCGGCGAGCTGGTCATTCAGGACATGGACGGGCGCGAGCTCTCCTCGCACCGTATTCCGTACGGCGCGCACCTGATGGTCCAGGACGGGCACATCGTCAGCAAGGGCGATCGCCTGGCCGAGTGGGATCCGTTCATGATGCCGGTGATCACCGAAAAGGGCGGCATCGTGAAGTTCCAGGATCTGATCGAGGGCAAGACGCTCACCGAGCAGACCGACGAAGCGACGGGCATCGCCCAGCGCGTCGTCACGGAATTCCGTGCCAGCGCCAAGTCGAAGGAGGATCTGCGTCCGCGCCTGACCCTGCTCGACGACAATTCGGGTGAGGCGGCGCGCTACATGCTCGCCCCGGGCGCGATGCTCTCGGTCGAGGAAGGCCAGACGGTCGAGGCCGGTGAAGTGCTCGCCCGCGTCAGCCGCGAAGCCGCCAAGACCCGCGACATCACCGGCGGTCTGCCGCGCGTCGCGGAGCTGTTCGAAGCGCGCAAGCCGAAGGAGAATGCGATCATCGCCAAGGTCTCCGGGCGCATCGCGTTCGGCAAGGACTACAAGGCCAAGCGCAAGATCGCGATCATCCCCGAGGAGGGCGGCGATCCGGTCGAGTATCTGGTGCCGAAGTCCAAGGTGATCGACGTGCAGGAAGGCGACTTCGTGAAGCGCGGCGACAACCTCATCGGCGGCTCGCCCGATCCGCACGACATCCTGGAAGTGCTCGGCGTGAAGGCGCTGGCCGAATATCTCGTCAGCGAGATTCAGGAAGTCTATCGACTGCAGGGCGTGAAGATCAACGACAAGCACATCGAGGTGATCGTTCGCCAGATGCTGCAGAAGGTCGAGATCACCGACGGCGGCGACACCACCTTCCTCAATGGGGAGCAGGTCGACATCGTCGAGTTCCGCGAGATGAACGCCAAACTCGACAAGAAGCAGAAGAAGGCCGAGGGCAAGCCGGTCCTGCTGGGCATCACCAAGGCGTCGCTGCAGACCCGCAGCTTCATCTCGGCGGCGTCCTTCCAGGAGACGACCCGCGTGCTCACCGAAGCTTCGGTGCAGGGCAAGGTCGATACGCTCGACGGCCTGAAGGAGAATGTCATCGTCGGCCGCCTGATCCCGGCGGGTACCGGCGCGGGCATGAACCGCGCGCGCATTGCGGCCACCAGCCGCGACGTCGCGATCCGTGCCGCCCAGCGTAAGGTGCAGGAGGCGATCATCGCCGCCAACACCGCCGCCGAGGAGCATGAAGCCGAACTGGCGCAGGGTCCGGAAGCGGCGATCAACGCCGATCCGCTGGCCGAGGTCGTCCAAAGCGGCACCGGCACCGACGCCGATGCGGGCGATTATCTGGAGCAATAAGCTCCAGGTTTCGGCCTGACGAAAAGAGAACGCCTCGCCGGGATGACCGGCGGGGCGTTTTCTTTATGGCGCCGCTGTGGTGTCGAAGGCGCTGAGGATCGGGCAGGGGCCGGTGCGCCCGGCGGCGCAGCTTTGCGCGAGCTGGGCGAGCGCGGCGCGGGCCTGGCCGAGTTCGGCGATCTGGGCATCGATCAGCGCGATCCGCCGCGCGGCGAGGTCGCGCGCTCGTGCCCGGTCGTCGCTGGCGTGCAGGTCCAGCAATTCGGCGATTTCATTCAGCGTGAAGCCCGCGCTCTGTGCGGAGCGGATGAAGCGCAGCCGGCGCAGATCATTTTCGTCATAACGGCGGACGCCTTCGCCGGGGCCACGCGCGGGCTCGGCCAGCAGGCCGCGGCGCTGATAATAGCGCACTGTCTCAATGCCGACGCCCCCGGCCGCGGCCAACTTTCCGATCGTCAACATGGGCCTTGACTCCGTACCATGGTACGGACCCTATATCGGCCGGGCATCATTGATCCGCAAGGAGCCGCCCATGTCCGCCCGACCCACCGCCATTCTCTATCGCATGGTGATGCCCGACCATGTCTGTCCCTATGGGATCAAGGCCAAGGCCCTGCTCGAGCGCAAAGGCTATCAAGTCGAGGACCACCACCTGACGACACGCGCCGAAACGGATGCGTTCAAGGCCGCGCACGATGTGAAGACCACGCCGCAGACCTTCATCGACGGCAAGAGGATCGGCGGGCATGACGATCTGCGCCGCTTTTTCGGCCTGAAGGTGCGCGATCCGAAGGCGCTGACTTATACGCCGGTGATCGCTCTGTTCGCGATCACCGCCTTGATGGCGCTGGCGACGAGCCATGCGGCCTTCGGCTCGCCCTTCACCATTCGCGCCGCCGAATGGTTCGTCGCATTCTCGATGGCGGTGCTGGCGCTGATGAAGCTGCGCGATGTCGACAGCTTCGCGACGATGTTCCTGAATTACGATCTGCTGGCGCGGCGCTGGCCGGCCTACGGCTATGTCTATCCGTTCGCGGAAGGGCTGGCCGGCGTGCTGATGATCGCCGGGGTGCTGAACTGGCTGTCCATCCCGCTTGCCCTCTTTATCGGCACGATCGGCGCGGTGTCGGTGTTCAAGGCGGTCTATGTCGACAGACGCGAGCTGAAATGCGCCTGCGTTGGCGGCGACAGCAATGTGCCGCTTGGCTTCCTCTCGCTCACCGAGAATCTGATGATGATCGCCATGGCGGTGTGGATGGCAGTTGGCGCGCGCGCGATGGCGATGTAGCGGATCGCTGCGTCCGGCCACCAAGGACGCTGGAGGATCACGCCATGAAGCGTCTGGCCGTCTATTGCGGGTCGAACATGGGCAGCTCGCCCCATTTTGCCGAGCGCGCCCGTGTGCTGGGCGAGACGATGGCGGCGCGCGGCGTCGACCTGGTCTACGGCGGCGGCCATCGCGGACTGATGGGCGTGGTCGCCGACGCGGTGCTGGCCGGCGGCGGCAAGGCCTATGGCGTGATCCCGCGGGCGCTGGTCGATCTGGAGGTGGCCCATCGCGGCCTGACAGAGCTGCACGTCGTCGAGACCATGCACGAGCGCAAGGCGCTGATGACCGAACTGACCGACGCTTTCGTCGCGATTCCCGGCGGCGTCGGCACGCTGGACGAATTGTTCGAAGCCTGGAGCTGGAACGCGCTTGGCTATCACGCCAAGCCCTTCGCATTGCTCAATGAAGAAGGCTTCTGGGATTCGATGCTCGCCTTCCTGGATACGACCGTGACGAGCGGCTTTGTTTCTCAGGGACGTCGAGATCAGTTGCTTGTTGCCACCAGTCCCGGCGAAGCGATCGACATATTGACGACTGCGGCAGGTCGCGAAGCAGGAATGGTTTGGTAGAGTTTGATTCGCTTGTGATCTTCTCCCGTTTTTTCTAGTTTAGGCCATTGGCGGTGCGCCTTACTTGCGCTCCGCTTTCATGTGAGCGGAAAGGATTAGGGGGAGCAGATGGCCGTCAAGTTCGGGATCCGCAATTTCAGCCGCAACGGCAACCAGGTGACCTTCACCCTGGTCGCGCTGAACGCCGACGGCTCGATCGACACGAGCTTCACCGGGAACTTCACCTGGGGCCTCAACGGCATGAGCGACCCCGGACTCGCGTCGTTCAGCATCGCCGATCAGGGCCAGCGGACCTACACCACGACCATTCTCGATCCCAATGTGCGGACCGGGCTCGCCGCGAACTTTCCGGGTGGGCCGACCGGCGCGAACCTGTCCGTGTCGGGCCCGTCCGGCACGAATGTCTCGTTCGGCAATCAGGGCGATCATCTGCTGATCGGCGGCGCCGGCAATGACACGATCAACGGCAATAACGGCAATGACCTCTTCCTGCTTCAGCAGGGCGGCAACGAGACTGTTGGTGGCGGCGCCGGCGACGACGGCTTCTACTTTGGCGCGACCTACACCGTGGCCGACATTGTCAATGGTGGCGCGGGCAGCCGCGATCAGGTCGGCCTGCAGGGCAATTATGCCGCTGGCGTGACGCTCGGCTCGCTGCTGGGTGTCGAAATGGTCGTGCTTCTGCCGGGCAATGACGTCCGGTTTGGCGACACGGCCAACAACAGCTACGATTATAACCTCGTTGCCGATGCCTCGACGGCGGTCAGCAGCAACCGGCTGACCATCCAGGCGAATACCTTGCGCGTCGGCGAGGATTTCACCTTCGACGGTTCCGCGACTGGCATCGATTTCCTGATCTATGGCGGCTTCGGGACCGACAATCTGACCGGCGGCTCCGGTAATGACGGCTTCTTTTTCGGCCAGGGCCGGTTCGGCGCGAACGACGTGGTGAATGGCGGCGCCGGAAACATGGATCAGCTCGGCCTGCAAGGGAGCTACAACGGCGCCAATTCAATCACCTTCGGCGCCGGCCAACTGAGCGGAATCGAATTTATCGTACTCATGTCGGCCAGCGACAATCGCTTCGGTTCGGCCGGAGGGACGGTCGATTATCAGATCCTCACGCATGACGGCAACGTCGCGGCGGGCCAGCGGCTGGTGGTGTCGGCCAACACGCTGCAGGCAGGCGAGACGCTCGTCTTCGATGGGCGGGCGGAACTCGATGGGACATTCCAGATTTTCTCCGGCGCCAGCGGCGACGGACTGTTCGGCGGCCAGGGTGCCGACGAGATTTGGGGTGGCGGCGGCGACGATTATATAGTCGGCGACGGCGGTGCGGATCAGCTCTGGGGCGGCTCGGGCAACGACGATTTCGTCTATGTTGTCGCGAGCGACTCGACCGCCGCCAATCGCGACCACATTCGCGATTTCGCCGCGGGCGACACGATCGATTTTTCCATTCTGGCACTCAATACCGGCGGCGGCGCCTTCACCTTTATCGGCGGTAACGGACAGACTGGCGCGCGGCAGGTGCAGGTCGTCCAGAATGGCGATCAGGCGACCGTGAACGTGTTTGTCGATGCGAACGCCACTCCCGATCTGGTCATCGACGTCACGCTGCTGGGAGGGCACATGCTCGGCGCCGGAGACTTTAACGGCGTCAATGCGATGCAGCAGCCGGCCGGTGGGTTTGAGAAAGTGTCGGGCGGTGCGCGCGGCAATTTGTGGAATCTCGATGGACCCGGGGCCTTGCTCGACAGCCTGGCGGATCCGACCCTTGTCGACGGGCCCAATCCCCTTCATGCCGCCCCGCCAACCGGCGACCTGCTGCTCTAGTCGTTCAGTCCCGCCACCAGCGCTGCTGCCAGCCAAATTCGCCCGGTACGGCTTCGCCCTGCGCGTTGCGCGCCGGGTTGAAGCGGAAGCGTTCGCGGATCAGGCGGCAGGTGGTCGCGTCCAGGATCGCATTGCCGCTCGAGCGCGCGACGGTGCAGCCGGTGACCCGTCCGTCCACGCCGACCCCGACATGAGCGGTTACGATGCCCTGCGCGCCCCCGGCGGAACGGGGATAATCGCGCGGTACGATCTGTCCGCCGCGCAGGCGTGGCGGGGTAAGTGGACCATCGCCTCCCGTCCCTGTCCCGGCCCCGCCGAGACCGCCGCCCGCGCCGCCTGTGCCGCCGCCGCCCGTGCCGTCGGGTTGTGCCTGTGGGCCGCCTGAAGCGGGCGCAGGCGGGGCGTTTGGAGTCTCGGTTGTGGCGGGCGCCGTTCGCGGCGTCTGGCGTGCGGCAGGCCTCGCGGGCGCGGCGGCGCCAGAGGGCCTCGGGGCCAGCGCTGCCGGTACGGGAGCAGGGTCGAGCGGGGGAGGGGGCTCCACCGGGCGGACGTTGAACGTCCCGACGATCGTTTCGCGCTCGCGGATGAAGGAGGTGTGGGCGAAGGCCAGCACCAGCCAGATGGCGACGCCATGCGCGGCCAGCACGAAGGCGAACGAGCGCGCCCGGTCTGCCTGGCTTAGGTCGAACATTCTGGCCGTCTCATCGTCACGCCGGCTCTCTCTTCGCGCCCGCGCATTTCGGCAAGTTGAACATCGTCGCCCGGGGCGTTAGCCGGAGGGGATAGAGTGGTGGAGACAGGCGCATGAGTGACGATGGCATTCTGATCGGTGTGGGCGGCGGCGCGCAGCAATTGCTGCGGCTCGACCGCGGCAACCGCCATGGCCTGGTCGCCGGCGCGACCGGCACCGGCAAGACGGTGACCCTGCAGGTGCTGGCGGAGGGCTTTTCCCGCGCCGGCGTGCCGGTCTTCGCCGCCGACGTGAAGGGTGACTTGGCCGGCATCGCCATGCCGGGCAATGCCGAGCAGAAAGCGCATGGGGCCTTCACCCAGCGCGCCGCCGAGATCGGCCTGACCGATTGGGCCTATGCCGACAATCCGGTGATCTTCTGGGATCTGTACGGCGTTTCCGGCCATCCGATCCGCACCACCATCACCGAAATGGGGCCTTTGCTGCTGGCCCGTCTGCTCGGCCTGAATGAGACTCAGGAAGGCGTGCTGCAGATCGCCTTCCGCGCCGCCGACGATGAGGGGATGCTGCTGCTGAATCTCGACGATCTCAGATCGATGCTGACCTGGGTGGCGGAAAATGCCGCCGATTTGACGATGAAATACGGCAATGTCGCCAAGCCGACAGTCGGCGCGATCCAGCGGCAATTGCTGGCCTTCGAGGCGCAGGGCGCTGACCGGTTCTTCGGCGAGCCGGCGCTCGAGATCACCGATTTCCTGAAGCTGGACGATTCCGGCCGCGGCACCGTCAACATCCTGGCCGCCGACAAATTGATGCAGAGCCCGAAGCTCTACGCCACCTTCCTGCTCTGGCTGCTGTCGGAATTGTTCGAGGAATTGCCCGAGGTGGGCGACGTCGAAAAGCCGAAGCTCGTCTTCTTCTTCGACGAAGCGCATCTGCTGTTCGAAGACGCCCCGGCCGCGCTGATGGAGAAGATTGAGCAGGTCGTCCGGCTGATCCGCTCGAAGGGCGTCGGCGTCTATTTCGTCACGCAGAACCCGATCGACATTCCGGACAGCGTCGCCGCGCAGCTCGGCAACCGGGTGCAGCACGCCTTGCGCGCGTTCACGCCGAAGGACGTGCGCGCGGTGAAGGCGGCGGCTGATACCTTCCGCATCAACCCGGCGATCGACGTCGCAGCGGCGGTGACCGAGCTGAAGATCGGCGAGGCTTTGGTCTCAACCCTGCAGCGCGACGGTTCGCCGACGCCGGTGGAGCGGACTTTGGTCGCGCCGCCGCGCTCGCGGGCTGGGCCGCTAACCCCGGTCGAGCGCGCGACCTTGCAGAATTATTCGCCGGTCGGCGGCAAGTATGACGAGGAAGTCGACCGCGAGAGCGCGCACGAAATCCTGCTCGGCCGCGCCCAGCAAGTGCAGGCCGCGGCCGCCGAGGAGCAGGCGCGGCGTGACCAGGAGAAAGCGGTCAAGGAAGAAGAGAAAGCCCGAATCGCCGCCGAACGCGAAGCGGCCCGGCAGGAGCGCGAGCAGCGCCGCACCGAGCGTCAGTCTCGTGAGAATGAAGGCATGTTCGGCCAGGTCAGCCGGCAGCTCGGCAAGACTGTGCAGCGCCAGGTCGTGAACCGTGTCGCCGGCGGCATTGTGCGCGGCTTGCTGGGCGGGCTGTTCCGGGGGCGCTGATCGGCCTTATTCCTCCCCTGCTTTTGCAGGGGCGGGCGCCGCCGAAGGCGGTGGAGGGGCCGGCGCAAAGCGCCGGTTCTTCTACTTTTGAAGAATTCCGCGCCT
>JAFAEG010000086.1 GCA_023424095.1 Pseudomonadota bacterium
GGGTTCGCGGGGTTCGCGATCCTGGCGCGGTTCCCGGTCCTGGCGCGGCTCGCGGTCGGCGCGGGGCTCGCGATCCTGCCGCGGGCGCTGCTCCCGTTCGTCCCGCTGCGGACGCTGCTCGCGATACTCGCGGCGCGGGCGGCGCTCCTGCTCGTCGTCGCGGGCATTTTCCTCGCCCAGATTGTTTTCACCGGAGGCGCCGGTTTCCTCGTCGCCTTCGTCCTCGTCATAATCCTCGTCGCGGCCGCGCGGACGCTGCTCTTCGAAGCGGGAGCGGCTTTCGCCGAGGACGCGGAAATAATGGTCGGCGAATTGCAGATAATATTCGCTCTGCACCCGGTCGCCCTGCTGCTGCGCGTCGCGCGCGAGCTGCTTGTATTTTTCCAGGAGCTGGGCGGCATTACCGCGCTGGCGATTGTCCTGGCGATTGCCGGGCATTCCACTCGGCGCGCGGCCCCCACCGGGCCCGCCACGACCGCGACGGCGGCCGTTCTGACGATTGTTGATCAAATTGAGATCCTAGCCAAAAGTTGCTGTCTCGATCCTCATTCCGGCCGGTCCTTCCGGCCGCGGTGCCCAGCCTTGCGTTTTGCTGTAGCGGAAAGCGCCCATTTTCCGGGCGACAGCCGCGACGATGCAAATCGGGGTGGGCGACGGCCGGCTTCACATCATCGAGTTGTGAGCCCCGTCCCTGACCCTATGTAACCACGGATTCAGTGAAATCCAAGCGCAAAAGAGATTGTGCCGGCTTAGCGCCGCAAGACGAGGCAACGCTCTACGCCCATAAGGTCCTTGCGTGACGATATGGTGAAGCCGTGTTGCGCGAACAGATTGGCGACCGGCTCGCATTGACCTTTGCCGAGCTCGAGACAGGCAATGCCATCCGGGCTCAGCAACTCGGACAGCCGGGGCGCAAGCCGGCGATAATCGTCCAGCCCGTCCGGTCCGGCGAACAGAGCGCCGTGCGGCTCCCATTCCGTCACGTCCGGATCGAGCGATGCGCCATCCTCGACATAAGGCGGGTTGCACAGGATCAGGTCGAACGGCCCCGCCAGCCCCTCCGTCCAGTCGCCGGCACGAAAGCTCGCACGCTCGTCGAGCGCCAGCGCGCGCGCGTTTCGCCGGGCATAAGCCAGCGCCTTCTCGCTCGCATCGACGCCGATCCCCTGGGCCATCGGCCATTGATCGAGCGCGGCGAGCAGCAATGAGCCCGGCCCGGTGCCGAGGTCGAGGATCGTCGCCGGCCCCCGCTCGCCGAAATGCGCGACCGCGGCCTCGAGCAAGGTCTCGCTGTCGGCGCGGGGGATGAGCACGTCTGGCCCGACCTCCAGCTCGATCGTCCAGAAACCGGCGCGGCCGATAATGTAGGCGACCGGCTCACGCGCCAGGCGGCGCTGCACCAGCCCCTCGAACGCGGCCGGGGCTTCGTCCCCGAGGTGGCGCAACCGCAATTCGCCGACCGAGACACCGAGTGCGTGCGCCATCAGCAAAGCCGCATCCTGTCCCGGGCTGCCCGGGATCGCGGCAAGCCGGCGCTCCGCATCGGCGAGCGCCGCGCGGACCTCAGGCATCCAAAGTCGCCAGCCGTTCCGCCTCATCCTCGGCGATCAAGGCGGAAATGACTTCCTCCAGCCCCGGCCCTTCCAGAATCTCGGGCAGCCGGTGCAACGTCAGATTGATGCGGTGATCGGTCACGCGGCCTTGCGGGAAATTGTAGGTGCGGATGCGCTCGGAACGGTCGCCGGAGCCGACCATCGACTTGCGCGCGCCCGCCCGCTCGCTCGCCAGCCGCTCGCGCTCCAGCTCGTACAGCCGCGTGCGCAGCACCTTCAGCGCCTTGGCCTTGTTCTTGTGCTGACTCTTCTCGTCCTGCTGGATGACCACCAGCCCGCTCGGAATATGCGTGATCCGAACCGCGCTGTCGGTGGTGTTGACCGATTGCCCGCCGGGGCCGGAGGCGCGGAACACGTCGATGCGCAGATCCTTGGCCTCGTCGATCTGGACGTCGACATCCTCCGCCTCGGGCAGCACCGCGACAGTGGCGGCGCTGGTGTGGATGCGCCCGCCGCTCTCCGTCGCCGGCACCCGCTGGACGCGATGCACGCCGCTCTCGAACTTCAGCCGCGCGAACACGCCCTGGCCGGTGACGGAGGCGATCGCTTCCTTGTAACCGCCGACCTCCGAAGCGTTGGCGGAGATCAGTTCGACCTTCCAGCCCTTCTCCTCGGCATAACGCTGGTACATGCGCAGCAGATCGCCGGCGAAGAGCGCCGCCTCGTCGCCCCCCGTGCCGGCGCGGATTTCGAGCATCGCGGCGCGCTCGTCGGCCGCGTCGCGCGGCAACAATTTCAGCGCCAGCGCCCGCTCCGCCTCGGGCAAAGCCTCACGCACCCCGGCCAGTTCCTCCTCGGCCATCGCGCGCAATTCGGGGTCACTCTCCCCCGCCATCTGCTCCAGGCTCTCAAGCTCGGCGCGCAGCCGCGACACCTCGGCCGCCGCCGCCGCGACCGGCTCGATTTCGGCATAATCCTTGGCGAGCCTGACGAATTCCTGCGGGTCGAGGTCGCCCACGGACATCGCCGCCTGCAACTCCTCCCGCCGCGCCTCGATCTGCGCAATCCGTTCTGCGGGAATGGAGGTCATGCGAGTTTCGTCACGATCGGATCGACGATCGCGCGGACGGCATCGAGATCTTCCTGGGATGCATCGGCACCGCGCTGGCTGTAGCTGAACGCGCCGTCACGCATTTGCAGCGAATAGATCTGTACGGGGTTGAGCTTGACCGCCCGATCGTAGCGCTTGCGGTAGCCGCCGGTGGTGATCGCCTCGGCGACAATCCCCGCCCGACGAAGCGCGGAAACCGCCGCGTCGGCGGCAGACTCCAGGCCGGCGCTCTCCGCGACAACAGCCACGGTGGTTCGCGCGACCTCAAAATTCTCGATCAGCATCGCCAGCCGCTCGATCCCCGCCGCCCAGCCGATGGCCGGCGTGTGCGGACCGCCAAGGCTTTCCATCAGCCCGTCATAGCGGCCGCCGCCCAGCACCGTGCCTTGCGCACCGAGATCGTCGGTGACGAATTCGAACGCCGTGTGCCGGTAATAATCGAGGCCGCGGACCAGGCGCGCATTGCGGGTCCATTTCACGCCCGCCGCGTCGAGCCCGGCGGTGACGGCGGCGAAATAGTCGGACGCCTCGGCGGTGAGGAAATCGTCCACCGTCGGCGCCGCATCGACGATCGGCCAATCCTGATGCGCCTTGCTGTCGAGGATGCGCAGCGGATTCTTCTCAAGTCGCGCCTTGCTGTCGTCCGACAGGTCCGCCGCGCGGCCGCGAAAGTGATCGACCAGAGCGTCGCGCCAGGCGTCGCGGGTGGCGGGATCACCCAACGTGTTGAGCTTCAGCTCGATGCGATCCGAAATCCCCAGCTCGTCCAGCAGCTGCGCGCCCATCGCGATGATCTCGACATCCGACGCCGGCTCGCCCGCGCCGATGATCTCCGCGTCCAATTGGTGGAATTGGCGATAACGGCCCTTTTGCGGGCGCTCGTAGCGGAAGGCCGGGCCGTGCGTGGCGAGCTTCAGCACGCCATGCTGCTGCCAGCCGTTGGAAATAAAGGCGCGGCAGATGCCGGCGGTGAATTCGGGCCGCAAGGTGATGCTGTCGCCGCCGCGATCCTCGAATGTGTACATCTCCTTGGAGACGACATCGGTGGTCTCGCCGATCGAGCGGGCGAAGGTCGCGGTATCTTCGAACACCGGCATTTCGACCCGGCGAAAGGCGTAGAGCCGGCGCACGCGCTCGAATGTCTCGACCACCTTCTGGAAGCGGTCGGCATCTTCGCCGAAAATGTCCTGCGTGCCACGGACGCGCTGCGGGGTCTTGCTCATCGCCGCGCGCCTAGCAGATTTGCGCCCCATGCAAACCACCCGTCATTGCGAGTCCGGCTTTCGCCGGGGTCGCAATGACGGAGCGATGGGGCTAAGGGCCCCGCCCATGAACATCGACATGATCCCCGTCGGGGACGACCCGCCCAACAGCCTCAATGTCATCATCGAGGTGCCGACCGGCGGCGAACCCGTGAAATATGAATTCGATAAGAAATCCGGCGCCCTATTCGTCGATCGCATCCTGCACACGCCGATGCGCTACCCGGCCAATTACGGCTTCGTGCCGCACACCCTCTCGCCCGACGGCGACCCGCTCGACGCTCTGGTGATCTCGCGCTCGCCCTTCGTCCCCGGCTGCGTCGTTCGCGCCCGGCCGATCGGCGTGCTGAAGCTCGAGGACGAGGCCGGCGGCGACGAGAAGCTCGTCTGTGTGCCGGTCGACACGACCTTCCCTTATTATTCCGACATTGGCGAGCGCCAGGATCTGCCCTCGATCGTGCTCCAGCAGATCGAGCATTTCTTCAAGCATTACAAAGATCTGGAAGCGGAGAAATGGGTCCGCATCGGGCAATGGGGCGATGCCGCCGAAGCGCGCCGGATCGTGCTTGAAGCGATCGAGCTGGCCGCCGCCGCAAAGGCCTGAGGCGCGCCAGCAAGCCAATGTTCAACTGAACGGGAGTAGCGGACGGATGATGGATCGCCGCTCCTTCCTGTTCGCCTCGGGCGCGCTGGCCTTGCTGGCCGCCGCGCCCCTGCCCGCGCTCGCCCAGCCGCGCCGCTTCGCGCCGACGCGTTTTTCGGTGGAGGTGCGCGGCCGCGGCCGCGACGTGCTGATGATCCCCGGCTTGATGTCGGGCCGGCACATCTGGGATGCGGCGGTGCGGGCGACGCCGGGCTATCGCTATCATCTGCTGCAGGTGTCGGGCTTTGCCGGCGAGCCCGTGCGCGGCAATGAATCGGGCCGCATCCTCGCGCCGCTGGCCGAGGAGATTTCCCGCTATATCGAGGCAGAAGGGCTCGAGCGCCCGGCGATCGTCGGCCACTCGATGGGCGGCACGCTCGGCATGATGCTGGCCGCGCGTTACCCGGCCCGCGTCGGCCGGCTGATGGTGGTCGACATGCTGCCGCGCCCGACCGCGCTTTATGGCGGGACGGCGGGATCAAACCTCGCAGGCATGCTCGACGGCCTGATCGACAACAATCATGCCCGCCGCGCCATTTCCGGGCTGATCGCGGCCTTCAGCCCGCCCGAAGATACGGGCGGCAGCAATGCCGATGTCGTCGCCCGCGCCATGTACGATCTCGGCCGGATCGACCTCACCAACGAACTCGGCAACATCCGCGCGCCGCTGACCGTGCTCTATGCCGCCCCCGACGCGCGCACGGGCGCCACGACCGACACCGCCTTTCGCAACGCCTATCGCGGTGCGCGCGGGGCGCACTTGCTGCGCGTCGATAATGCCGGCCATCTGATCATGGCCGACCAGCCCCAGCGCTTCGCCCGCCTGCTGCGGGAATTTCTGGGCTAGGTGACGAACCTGTCAGGCCGCCAGTTGCCTGATGGACGCGCGCCTGCGATACCACTTTCAGGGTGCTCCGCTTCGCTGCGGGCAGGACGTGCGCTGGTCGGGCCGCCAGCGCTGAGATCCTGTGGCTGGAGCCGATTTTGACCCGCAAGCGCACTGTCACGTTCAGCGTGATGAAGAGTTTCCTCAATCACCAGGCGTCGGCCGGTCTCGTTCTGATCGTCGCGTCGGCGGCTGCCTTGCTCGTCGCGAACAGCCCGTGGGCCGAGGCGTATTTCGCCCTGCTCGGCACCTATTTCGGCCCGCTGAACCTGCTGCACTGGGTCAACGATCTGTTGATGGCGGGCTTCTTCCTGCTCGTCGGGCTGGAGATCAAGCGCGAGTTCCTGGACGGGCAACTCGCCACGCCGCGCCGGCGCGTGCTTCCTGGCCTGGCCGCGCTCGGCGGGATGGCGGCCCCGGCGCTCATCTATGTCGCCTTGAACCTCAATTCCGGCGCGCTGAACGGCTGGGCCGTGCCGGTCGCGACCGACATCGCCTTCGCGCTTGGCGTGCTGGCATTGCTGGGCAAGCGCGTCCCGGTCAGCCTCAAGATCTTCCTCACCGCGCTGGCGATCATCGACGATCTGCTGGCGGTCGCGATCATCGCCCTGTTCTACACCGATCAGCTTTCGGCGATCTGGTCCGCCGTGGCGGTGGCGTTCGTCGTCGCCCTCTACGCCCTGAACCGGTCCGGGCAGCGCAAGCTGTGGCCCTATCTCATCCTCGGCGCCGGCCTGTGGGCGGCCACCTTCGCCTCCGGCGTGCATGCAACACTGGCGGGCGTCGCGCTGGCCCTGTTCATCCCGATCAAGCGATCGCCGGGCGCATCGGACCGCCCCGATTCGCCGCTCCACCGGCTGGAACATGGCATCCAGCCCTGGGTCGCCTTCCTGATCATCCCTGTCTTCGGCTTCGCCAATGCCGGGGTCTCCCTCGCCGGCCTGGGCTTCGAAGCCCTGCTCTCGCCGATTGCGCTCGGAATCGCGGCGGGCCTGTTCCTGGGCAAGCAACTCGGCGTGTTTCTAACCGTCTGGCTGGCCGTGCGTTTGCGCTGGGCCGACACCCCGGAAGACGCCACCATGGCCCAGGTCTATGGGGTCTCCTTGCTGTGCGGCATCGGCTTCACGATGAGCCTGTTCATCGGCCTGCTGGCGTTCGACGACCCGCGTCTGCAGTCCGAGGTCAAGATCGGCGTGTTGGCGGGATCTTTGCTGTCGGCGCTCGCGGGCGCGGCCGTCCTGCTGATCGCGAAACGCGAGCGGGTGCCGACCGAAAGCGTCCGGTTCGGCGACTAACCCGGCGTCAGCACCGTATCGACCGCTTCCGGCGCGAGGTCCGGATAATCGAGCGTGTAATGCAGCCCGCGGCTTTCCTTGCGGTGGAGGGCGCAGCGGACGATCAATTCGGCAGCTTGGAGCAGATTGCGCAATTCGATCAGATCCGGAGTCACGCGGAAATTGCCATAATGTTCGGCGATCTCCTCGTTCAGCATGCGGATCCTGTTCTGCGCGCGCTTCAGCCGCTTGGTGGTCCGCACGATGCCGACATAATTCCACATGAAGCGGCGGATCTCGGTCCAGTTCTGCTTGATCACCACTTCCTCGTCGGAATCGGTGACTCGGCTTTCGTCCCACGGCCGGATTGCGGGCGGCGGCGGCAGCTCGTCCCAATGGGCATTGATGTGCGCCGCGACCGCGCGGCCATAGACGAAGCATTCCAGCAGCGAATTCGACGCCAGCCGGTTCGCCCCATGCAGCCCCGATTGGGTCACCTCGCCCGCCGCATAAAGGCCGGGCAGATCGGTCCGCCCGTCCATGTCCACGATCACCCCGCCGCAGGTATAATGCTGCGCCGGAACGACCGGGATCGGCTGCGTGGTCATGTCGATGCCGAGCCCGAGCAGCTTGTCATAGATGTTCGGGAAATGCCCCTTCACGAACTCCGGCGGCTGATGGCTGATGTCGAGATGGACATAGTCCAGGCCGAAGCGCTTAATCTCCGCATCGTTCGCCCGAGCGACGATGTCGCGCGGCGCAAGCTCCTCGCGCGGATCGTAATAAGGCATGAAGCGCTTGCCCGTGGTCGGGTTGATCAGCCGCCCGCCTTCACCCCGCACTGCCTCGGTGATCAGGAAATTCTTGACCTCCAGATTGTACAGGCAGGTCGGGTGGAATTGCATGAATTCCATGTTCGACACGCGCGCCCCGGCGCGCCACGCCATCGCGATCCCGTCGCCGGTCGCCCCCTTCGGCGCGGTGGAGAACAGATAGGTCCGCCCCGCGCCGCCGGTGGCCAGCACGGTGGCGTTGGCGGTGAACAATTCCACCGCGCCGGTCGCCTTGTTGACCGCGTAGCAGCCCCAGACCTGGCCGGCGCCGGAATAGCGTTCCTCGTGCCGGCTGGTGGCGAGATCGACCACCACCATGTCCGGCACCATGCGGATGTTCGGATGCGCCAGCGCCGCCTTGATCAGCGCCTGCTGCACCGCCCAGCCGGTCGCGTCGTCGACATGGACGATGCGGCGATGGCTGTGCCCGCCCTCGCGCGTCAAATGCCAGCGGCCGTTTGAACCCTCGCTCCCATCGGGCGCGGTGAAGGCGACGCCCAAGTCGGCCAGATTCTCGATCGCCGCCGGCGCATTCTCGACCACGAACTCGACCACGGCGCGGTCGTTCAGCCCGGCGCCCGCGGTCATCGTGTCCTCGATATGGCTTTCGAACGTGTCGCCTTCCTCGAGCACCGCCGCGATCCCGCCCTGCGCCCAGGCGGTCGAACCCTCGTCAAAGCCGCCCTTGGCGAGCACGGTCACCTTGAACCGCTCGGCCATGTTCAGCGCCGCCGTCAGCCCCGCCGCGCCGGAGCCGATGATCAGGATGTCGCTGCTATTAGCCAAACCAAACCCCGTCCTGGCTGAGCTTGTCGAAGCCCTGCCTTTCTCTTGCGCTGGTTAGAAGGAAGGACCCGCCTTCGACAAGCTCAGGCGAGCGGGGCAGGTCATGCCGCCGCCCGGGTCAGGTTCAGGAACACGTCCTCCAGGTCGGCCTCGCGCGTCGACACGTCGACGATCCCCAGCCCCTCGCGGCCGAGCGCGCCGAGCACTTCGCCGGCATTCACCTTGTCCTTGCGGTAGGTGATGACGAGCGTCCGGCTGCCCTTCAGCTCGACCTTCTCGAAGCAGATATTGTCCGGCACCGCGTCCAGATCGCGGTCTACCGTCACCTCGACCGCTTTCTCCTGCGCCATGCCGACCAGGGCGCGGGTCTCCTCATTGGCGATCAAAGTGCCGTGATTGATGATCGCGATCCGGTCGCAAAGCTCTTCGGCTTCCTCGAGATAATGGGTGGTCAGCACCACCGTCACGCCCTGGGCGTTCAGCTCGCGGACGAATTCCCAGAGCTGCTGACGCAGTTCCACGTCCACGCCTGCGGTCGGCTCATCGAGCACCAGGATGGGCGGCGAATGGACCATTGCCTTGGCGACCAGCAGCCGGCGCTTCATCCCGCCCGACAGCGTGCGCGCATAGGCCTTCGCCTTGTCCTCCAGCCGCACCGCGCGGAGCAATTCCATCGACCGCCGATCGGCTTTCGGCACACCGTAGAGGCCGGCCTGCAATTCCAGCGTCTCGAACGGCGTGAAGAAGGGGTCGAACAGGATTTCCTGCGGCACGATGCCGATCGCGCGCTTGGCGTTGCGCGGGTTGGCGTCGATGTCGAAGCCCCAGATCTCGGCCGTCCCGGCCGTCTTTGTCACCATCCCGGACAGGATGTTGATCAAGGTCGATTTGCCCGCGCCATTGGGCCCCAGCAGTCCGAAAATCTGCCCGCGCGGGACGTCGATCGTCACCCCGTCCAGCGCGCGCTTCGGCGGGCTGCCCTTGGCGGCATAGGTTTTCTGCAGATTGTCGATGCGGATGGCGGCTTCGGTCACCGGGCGGATGTAGTGGCTTTCGAGACAACGGGAAAGCGGGAGCACAGGCTGCTCCAAAAGGCCGCTCCGGGAGCAGCAACTTGCCCGCCCGGAACGAAGTTTGGCCGAACCGTGCAAACTTACCCGCCGCCATTTATCGCCGCTTTGTGCGCTGCAATATCGACGCAATGTCCGCATCCGTTCCGCCCCGCCGCCGCTTCAGTTTCACCGCGCAGATCGCGCTGGCGATGGCGGCCGGCATCGCCCTTGGCCTCGTCGCGCGGGCGGGCGGCTCGGACACCGCCTGGCTCGCCGAGACATTGGCGACGATCGGCACGGTCTTCGTCCAATTGCTGAAGGCGATCGTCGCGCCCCTGGTATTCGCCGCCGTTATCGCCAGCATCGCCGAGCTTGGCGGGCTCACGAACGGCGCCCGGCTGGCGGCGCGCACCTTGCTCTGGTTCGCGCTCACCGCTGCAATCGCCGTAGCGATCGGCCTCGCTTTGGGCCTGCTGCTTCAGCCTGGGGCGCAATCCGGTGTCGCGATCGAGGCCGCGCGCGCGCCGGCCACGATCGGCGGCTGGACCGATTTCCTGAAGAGTCTGATCCCGGCCAACATTTTCGGCCTCTCGGCCAGTACGACGATCGGCGAGGATGGCCGCGCCGCCACCGCGATCGGCTTCAACATCTTGCAGGTGCTGGTCGTCGCCATCGTCCTGGGCGTCGCGGCGCTGAAGGCCGGGGAGGCGGGCAAGCCGTTCATCGCCTTCGCCCGGTCTTTGCTCGCCATCATCCGCAAGGTGCTGAACTGGATCATCGCGCTGACGCCGCTCGGCACGCTCGGCCTGATCGGCGCCGCCACCGCCCGCTACGGCTGGGACGCGCTCGCCCCGCTCGGCCAGTTCGCCATGGCCATCTATCTCGGCCTCGCCCTCGTCCTGTTCGGCCTTTATCCGCTGCTGCTGCGGCTGAACGGGATTGGCGTGCGGCATTTCTTCGCCGCCGCCTGGCCAGCGATCCAGCTCGGCTTCGTCACCCGCTCGTCGATCGCCACGCTCCCGGTGACCGAAAAGGCGGTCGAGCAGATGGGCGTCCCCCGCGCCTACGCCAGCTTCGCCGTGCCGCTGGGCGCGACCACCAAGATGGACGGCTGCGCGGCCATCTACCCGGCGATCGCGGCTTTGTTTGTGGCGCAATATTACGGCCTCGCGCTCGGCCCGCTCGATTATGCGCTGATCGCGATGGTCTCGGTGCTCGGCTCGGCCGCGACCGCCGGCATGACCGGCGCGACGGTGATGCTCACGCTCACTCTGTCCACGCTCGGCCTGCCGCTGGAAGGCGTCGGCCTGCTGCTGGCGATCGATCCGATCCTCGACATGGGCCGCACCGCGACCAACGTCGCTGGCCAGGCTTTGGTGCCGGTGATCGTCGCCAAGCGCGAGGGGCTGGTCGCCGATCCCGAGCCGTTGCCGGGCGCGGCGAGCCCGGACCGCCTTGCCACCGCCTGAGATGATTGAAGCCGCCGCCCGGCATTGCTAGGGCGGCGCCATGGCCAGCCAGTCTTCCGCCCCCGAAACCGCTTACGTCACCAGCCACCGCGTCGCCTGCGACGGCCTCGCGGCCGATCCCGCGCTCGGCCACCCGCGCGTCTGGCTGCAGATCGACGAGAAGGGCTTCGTCGAATGCGGCTATTGCGACAAGCGCTTCGTGCTGACGGGTGGCCCGGCCGACGACCGCTAGGCCCCGCTACCAGCGCGGTGAGACCGGCTGCTCGCGGCGATATTCGGCGATCCGGCGCGCCGTCGCCGCGGACAAGGTCTCCGGCAGCGCATCGAGCGTGAAGAAGCGCGCTTCCGCCACCTCCACGCCATCGGCCTCCGCCTGGTCCCGCGTCCGCGCGGTGAACAAATGGATGGTGTCGCGCCGACCCTCCAGCTCCGACACGTAGATGCCGAACAAGGTCAGGTCGTCGGCATCGACCCCGACCTCCTCCCTCACCTCCCGCGCCGCAGCCGCCATCGGCGCCTCGTGCCTTTTCACGCCGCCGCCCGGCAGCAAATGCTGCTGCGTCTTGCCGTAATTGTTGCGCACCAGCAGCAAGTGGCCGTCGCCATCGAACAGCATCACCTTCACACCGACCGTTTTCACCCGAAGCAGCCGATAGAGCGTGCGGCGGGCATGATGGGCGATCTGCAGGAGCATGCGCCGAAGCTAGGCGATCGCGGGCAAAGGCGGCCAGGTCGCCAGCGTGAAGTCGCGTGTCGCGTCCATCTCGCCGCGCGGGCCACGCGCCCAGGCGCTGAACGACCGGCGCGGCCCGCCGGACAGAAGGCGCGATACGCGGTGCTGAAGCTCGCCGTCGGTGCGGAAGATGGCCAGCGAGCCGGGGGCGGAGGCGTGATAGGCCAGCATCGGCTCGCGGTCCGCCTTGCGCCTGAGTTCGAAGCGCGCGCCCTCGACCGGCGCGGTCGTCAGGTTGATCACCATCGCCAGCCGCCGCGTCCCGCTGCCCGTATCGCGGTGCCAGCCCACCGCATTGCCCGGCAGCATCTGCGCCAGATGGCCTTCGATATGATGCACGGGCGGGCAGCCGGAAATCGCCTCCAGCCAGCGCATGAAGGGGCGCCGGGCCAGCGCGACGCAGAACGGCAAAGCGAGCGAAACGGACATGTCGGTGGTCCGCACGCCGAGCGGCCCGCTGTCGACCTCGCGAAAATCGGCGCGGGCCGCGAGCCCGATGAAGCTCTGCAGCAGGCCCGGCTCAAGCACGTCGTGCAGCACGACCCCGCCCTGGCCGGCGATTGCTTCCGCGATCGCTTCATTCGTCTCCGGCCCAGCCAGGATCTGCGTGCCGGCCGCGCCGATCAGGATCGGCGAGCAGACGACCGGCGCTTCCGGATAGACCACATCGTCGTCCGCGCTCATTCGCTCTCCCCGGCCACCCTCACGCGACATTGGCGGGTTCGGGCCGCCATGTCATTCGGTCTTCACCGGAAAATCGTCCGCCGAACCGGGCGGTCGCCACGGCATGCCGAACTGGCGCGCGCCGCGCTTGCCCCTATATCGGGGGCATGACCTCCGATCCTCGCTCCTTCCTCTATCGCCCCGGCGGCCTCGACCCTGATCTGGCCAAGCGCCTCACCGCAAATGCGCTCGGCCGCCTCGATGATGGCGAGCTCTTCCTCCAGTACACGGCGTCGGAGAGCTTCGGCTTTGACGACGGGCGGCTGAAGACCGCCGATTTCAACACCCATGCCGGCTTCGGCCTGCGCGGTGTGTCGGGCGAGACCACCGCCTTCGCCCACGCCAACGAGATCAGCGAGGCGGCGATCAAGCGCGCGGCCGAGACGCTGACCATCCTCGATCCGCGCAAAGGCGCCGCCGCCGCACCGCCGCGCGGCACCAATTCGCGCCTTTATGTCGACGACGATCCGCTGAACCTGATCCCGTTCGCGAAAAAGGTCGCGCTGTGCCAGCAGATCGACGCCGCCGCCCGCGCCCGCGATCCGCGCGTGGCGCAGGTGTCGGTGATGCTCGCCGCCTCCTGGAGCGTGGTGGAGATCGTCCGCGCGGACGGTTTCGTCGCCCATGACGTGCGCCCGCTCGTGCGCCTCAACGTCTCTATCGTCGCCGAACAGAATGGCCGGCGCGAGAGCGGCTATCACGGCCTCGGCGGGCGCTATCTGTACGACAGCCTGTTCGAGCCGGCGACCTGGAACCGGGCGATCGACATCGCGCTGGCGCAGGCGCTCGTGAATCTCGACAGCGTCGCCGCCCCGGCGGGCGAATTCACCGTCGTGCTCGGCAATGGCTGGCCCGGCGTGCTGCTCCACGAGGCGATCGGCCACCCGCTGGAAGGCGATTTCAACCGCAAGGGCACGAGCGCCTTTTCGGGCCGGATCGGCGAGCGCGTCGCCGCGCCCGGCGTCACCGTGGTCGATGACGGCTCGATCGGCCAGCGCCGCGGTTCGCTGACGATCGACGACGAAGGCACGCCGACCCAGTGCAACACCCTGATCGAGGACGGCATCCTCAAGGGCTATATCCACGACCGGCTGAATGCCCGGCTGATGGGCGTCGCGCCGCCCGGCAATGGCCGCCGCGAGAACTTCTCCCATGCGCCGATGCCGCGCATGACCAACACCTTCATGCTGGGCGGCAAGGACGATCCGGGCGAGATCCTCGCCCGCGCCAAGAACGGCATCTACGCCAAGAGCTTCGGCGGCGGGCAGGTCGACATCACCAGCGGCAAGTTCGTCTTCAGCTGCACCGAGGCCTACAAGATCGAGAACGGCAAACTCGGCGCGCCGATCAAGGGCGCGACCCTGATCGGCGACGGGCCGAGCGTGCTCACCAAGGTCGCGGCGATCGGCAACGACATGGAATTGGACGAAGGCGTCGGCGTCTGCGGCAAGGGCGGCCAGTCCGTCCCCGCCGGCGTCGGCCAGCCGACCTTGCTGATCACCGGGCTAACGGTGGGCGGCACGGCGGCGTGAAAGCCCTGTTCGCGTTGGTGGCCCTGTGCACGGCCACCCTGCCCGCCACGGCCCAGCAGGTCCCGAACCCCAATGCGGACCTGACTGTCACCTCGCCCGCTTATCCGGCCGATCGCGGTCCGCGCGTGCTGATCGACGAGGGCCACGCCAATCTGCACACGCTCGACGGCGGCTATGCCCCGTTCGCGACCCTGCTGCGCAATGACGGTTATCGGGTGGCGGCCCATCGCGGCCGGATCAATTCCGAGACTCTGGCCGAGGCGGACGTGCTGGTCATCGCCAATGCCTCCCCGCCACAGGTCGGCCCGTCCGCTTTCCTGCCGCTGGAGATTGCGGCGCTGCGGACCTGGGTCGAGGCGGGCGGATCACTGCTGCTGATCGCCGATCACCGCCCTTATGCCGGCGCGGCGGCTGAGCTGGGCGCGGCCTTCGGCGTCACCTTCCACAACGTCTATGCGGTCCACCCAGGCAATCGCGGCGAGGATCTGTTCCGCCCCGGCGCGGGCCTGTCGGACCATCCGATCGTCGCCGGCACGGAAAGCGATGCCGCGATCGCCTCCGTGCGCAGCTTCACCGGCTCCGCCTTCACCGCGCCCGCCGCGCGGCCCCTGCTGACGCTCGGCGAAGGCTATCTGGCGGTCGAGGCGGACCGGGAGAATGTGGAAAGCGCGATGGGCACCGCGCCCTCGGCTGCCGGCATGCTGCAGGGCGCCAGCATCGAGCTGGGCCGCGGCCGCATCGTCGTGATGGGCGAGGCAGCGATGTTCACCTCGCAGCTCGCCGGCCCGCAGCAGCGCGTGGTCGGCATCGGCGCACCGGGCGCCGAGCAGAACAAGCAATTCGCCCTCAACCTGATGCACTGGCTCAGCCGCCGCCGCGGCCATTAGCGCGCCTTCACATAACTCCCCGGCGCATCCTCGATCGCCTTCAATTTCCCCTTGCCCGGCACCCGCGCGCCCTTTGCCGGCACCTCTTTCGCGGACAGCTCGCGGATCCAGCCGATCCAGTCCGGCCACCAGCTCCCCTTGGTCTCCGTCGCCCCGGCGACGAACTCCTCAAGCGTGTCGACCTTCTGGTCATTGGTCCAATATTGATATTTCTGCGCCTCGGGCGGGTTCACCACGCCGGCGATATGCCCGCTGCCCGCCAGCACGAATTTCAGTGGCCCCTGGAAATGGTGGGTGATCTTCCACACGCTGCGCGGCGGCGCGATATGGTCTTCGCGGCCGGCCTGCACATAGGTCGGCACCATCACCTTCGTGAGGTTGATCGGCACGCCGTCTATGCTGATCCCGCCCGGCTGCACCAGCCTGTTCTCGCGATAGAATTGCTGCAGATAGGCCAGATGCCATTTGGCCGGCAGGTTGGTCGTGTCCGAATTCCAGTGCAGCAGGTCGAACGGCGTATAATCCTGCCCCAGCAGATAATTGTTCACCACATAGGACCAGATCAGATCGCGCCCGCGCAGCAGGTTGAAGCTCGCGGCCATGTAGCGCCCGTCCAGATAGCCCTTGTCGGCGGAGAGCTGCCCGATCAGCGCCATCTGCTCGTCGTCGAGGAAGACGCTCAGGTCCCCGGCCTCGGTGAAATCGACCTGCGCGGTGAAGAAGGTCGCGCTCGCCACCTTGTCCTGCTCGCCCCGCGCCGCCAGCAAGGCCAACGTCGCGGCCAGATAGGTCCCCGCCACGCAATAGCCGATCGCATGGGTGCTCTCGACTCCGAGCAGATCGCGTACCGTGTCGATCGCGTCGATCTGCGCGTGGACATAATCGTCCATGCCGACATCGGCGAGGCTCTCGTCCGCCGACTTCCACGAGACGACGAAGGTGGTCAGGCCCTGCTCCACCGCCCAGCGGATGAAGCTCTTCTTGGGATTGAGATCCAGGATGTAGAAGCGGTTGATCCAGGGCGGAAAGATGATCAGCGGCGTCGCCAGCACATTGTCCGTCGCCGGGCTGTACTGGATCAGCTGATAGAGCCTGTGCTCCTTCACCACCTTGCCGGGCGTGACGGCGATGTTGCGGCCGACCTCGAAATTCGAGGAATCCACCTGCGTCAGCTGCCCCTGCCGCATGTCGCGGAGCATATGCTCCAGCCCTTTCAGCAGATTCTCGCCCTTCGTCTCCAGCGTCTTCTGGATGACGATCGGGTTGGTCGCGGCAAAGTTGCTCGGCGCCATCGCATCGACGAATTGCTGCGTCTGGAATTTCAGCTTGCTGCGCTGCTTGTCGTCCAGCCCCTCCAGCGCATCGACCGAGCCCAGCAGCCGCTCCGACACCAGCAAATAGCTTTGCCGGATCATGTCGAACATCGGATGCGCCGCCCATTCCGGCGCGGCGAAGCGCTTGTCGCTCTCGGCCTTCGCCTTCAGCGCGTCATCGTCGCCGGCCGGCGCCTCCCCCAGCATCCGCTGCCAGAGGTTCAGCCCCTCGGTCCACATCTGCGTCTGCATCTGCGCCAGCTTGGCCGGATCGCCCCAAAGCTCCGCCCCCGGCCAGCTCGCAGCCGCCTTAGCAGGATCGAAGAAGGCCGGCGGTACGCTCCCCTCCTTCATCTGCTCGGCGACATGTTCCAGCATCAATTGCTGCGCCCGGCCCATGACGGAGGTCCAATGCTGGAGCTCCTCCAGGCTGGGGATCGGCGGGGTGGTGCTCGTGTCCTGTTCGGCCATCTTGCTCTCTCCTGTGAGCAAGGCCTTAGCGCCATCCCGCGCGGTGCGCACCTGCGTCACCGCCGAAAGGCGACGACGAAGCTCCCCCACAGCATGGCCAGGATCGCCACGCTGATCGCCGCGCCCCAGAACCAGTAAGGCAACAGCAAGGCATCGGCGATGGCGCCGGTGTCCGAGCGGTGCTGCGCGCCGCCGACGCTGCCGCCGGACGTGAACAGATAGCCGAATTGGTGCCACACGCTGATGCAGGCCTGCACACCGAGGAACTGGATGGCAAAGCCCTGCTGCGCCGCCGTCCCGCGGATCGCCAAAGCGAGGCTCGCGACCCCCAAAGCCGGCAGCACCAGCCAGCCGGTCAGCGAGCGCACCCAGATCGCCGTCGTAACAAGCAGGGCCGCGCCGACGATCCCCAGAGCGATGCGCGACGCCTCCTCGGTCCGCGAGGCGATGATCAGCCCCGAGCCGGCGATCGCCGGTCCCAAGGGCCCGCTGGCCGAGATCAGGGCATCGGTCAGCGGCGCCGCCCCGGCCGGCCGCGACGAGATCGCGACGCCGGAGCCGTCGGCATAGATTTCGAGATGTTCGAAGCGCGAGCCGGTCACCATCGCCGCCAACCCATGGCCCATTTCGTGAAACCAGGTCGCCAATATGGTGAAGGGGTAGAGGATGAGGCTGCCGATCTCGGTCTGCCACAAGATGATCGAGACGATCGCGATCCCGATCAACAGGCGGATGCGGCGCTTGCGGTCATAATCGGCAAGAAGCGTGGACATCGCGGCTCCGGATCAGGCGGTGGTCGCTACAGGTCACTCGTATCAGTCTTATCATGCGCGTGACTATGGCTGTTCTCGTTCGCTTCGCCGCTTGACTTCGTGACGTCAGCGGCGCTAGGGGCGCCCGCACTTCGGCACGCTGCCGAAATGACGGAGGAATGATTTGCTCGACGGAAACAACCTAGTCGGTTGCCGTCTTGCCAGCTTCCGGATGCCCAAAGCGCGATAACGCGCCGCCGGGCTCCGGTCCGGCGAGATGTTCAACCTGAAAATCGAAACGATGCGTGCGGGACGATTCCGTGCGCTCAACTGGTGACGCTCCTGGTGGGCGTCACCTTTCACAGGTGAGGTCCCTTGCGGGCGTCACCTTTCACAGGTGACTTATGGGCGAGAAGCTTCTCGCGCAGCGCATCATCATGGCGCTGCGCGCTACCACTGCACGGACCAGCCGCGCCGGCCTGGCGCTGCGCGACTGGGCCTATGACCAGCGCGAATGGCTGTGGCCGCAGCTCGACTGGCCGGAACCGGAACAGGCGGAGCCCGGCATGGTGATGTCGATCGCCTGGGAGCGGCTGCCGGCCCTCGCGGACGAAATCGACACGGACGAGCCGGCCCCGGCCTTGTTCGACTGCACCGACGCGGTCGCGGACCTGCTGGCGCTCGATCCGTTCGAGCGCGAACTGCTGCGCTTCGTCGCCGCCTTCGAGCGGCTGCCGCGGCTCATGCAGCTGCGCAGCCGACTCTACGGCTCGGGCGAGGACATGACCCGGCTGACCGGCACGCTGGCCGGCGCCGACGGCGATCCGACGCGGCAGGTGCGGCAGTCCGCGCCCGTGGCGCTGGGCCTGCTGTACGTGAACGGCGACCAGCATAGCGGCGGCAACGAGCTGGGCATCGATTGGCGCTTCAGCCGCGTGCTCGATCAGGGCGCGACCGAGCCGGAGCGTCTTTCGGAGCTGCTCGTCGGCACGCCGCAGCAGGCGTCGCTGACCGCGGCCGACTTCGCCGAGCGGGCGGAGCAGGTGCGCCTGCTTACCCGCTTGCTGAGCGCGGCCGTGGCGCAGGGCGCGGCGGGGGTGAACGTGCTGCTGCACGGCCCGCCGGGCACCGGCAAGACCGAGTTCGCCCGCATGCTCGCGGCCGAGATCGGGGCGGTGCTCTATGCCGTCGGCGAGGCGGACCAGGAGGGCGAGGAGCCTTCCCGGCTCGATCGTCTGTCGGCGCTCAAGCGTGCGCAGCGTCTGCTCGCGCGCAAGGGCGGCGCATTGCTGCTGTTCGACGAGATGGAGGATCTGTTCGCCGATGCGAGCCTGTTCGCGGGCGCCAGCCAGCGGCGGACCTCGTCCAAGATCTTCGTCAACCGGCTGCTGGAAACGAACGCCGTACCGGTGATCTGGACCAGCAACGCGATCGACCAGGTCGATCCGGCGCAGCTGCGGCGGATGAGCTTCATCCTCAAGATGGGCTATCCGTGCCAGCAGGCGCGCCGGCGGATCGTGGCGCGGATCGCCGAAACCGAAGCGGCGGGCGACGCGAGCGAAGGCCTCGCGCCGTTGCTGGCGGAGGGCGGCGAGACGGCGGCGATCGCGCGGACCGCATTGAAGGCGGCAGCCCTTACGGGCGGCGGCGCCGAGGATGCGGCCGCGGTCGGCCGGTCGCTGCTGCTC
>JAFAEG010000112.1 GCA_023424095.1 Pseudomonadota bacterium
GCGCTGGCCAGCGCGCGCACGAATTGGGTCTGCTCGCCGCGGCGGCCGGATGCGCCGAGATAGCGGATCGCTTCGGCCAGCGAGCTTCGGGCGAACGCGGCGCGTTCGGCCGCGCTGGCCGGCGGCGGGCTGGCCGGGGCCTGCGCGGTGCGGCCGAGCCGTTCGAGTGCGAGCAGGCCATAAAATTGGTCGGCGCCCTGTGCCGCCTGTTCGAAGAAGCGCCGCCCACGCTCCTGCTGCCCGGCCTGCGTCAGGGCGCGCCCGGCCCAGTAGAAGCCCTTGGCCCGGGTCTGCGCCGATCGCGCTGCCCGGCCATAGCGGTCGAACATCTCCGCCGCCTCGGCGAAGCGGTTGGCCTTGAACGCCGTCCGCCCGGCCAGCCAGGCCAAATTGGTATATTCGTCGCGCTCGGCATAGCTGCGCTGCGACACGTCGGTGCCTTCGGGATAGAGATCGTCCAGCCGGCTCGCGATCTCATAGGCCTGGCGGCTATTGCCCTCATTGGCCGCGGCCCGCGCATGGCGGATCATCAATTCCAGATATTGCTGCGGATTGGCCGGCGGCCGCTCGAACGTCGGCCGGCTGGCGAGCAATTGCCGCACGCTGCCGGAGTCATTGCGCGCCCGCTCATAGAACAGGCCCGGATCGCGCGACGCACCGCCGCTCATCCCGGCCGCCGCCGTCTGCCAACCACCCGGCGACAGCCGCGCCTGATAGAGTTCCCGCCGCGCCGGCGAGGTCATGGCCAGGATGCGGCGCGCGGCGGTCGTTTCGTTCGCCGCGAGCAACACGTCCATGCGGCGGTCGTGGTCGGCCGGGCTCAGGCTCGAGCCGAAGACCGAGAGGAGCCGCTGCTCGACACCTTCGGACAGGCTGCCTTCCGCCCAGGCCCGGCGCGCCGCTTCGGCAGCCTGGCCGCGCTGGCCGGTCGCCTCCAGCGCCAGCGCATAAGCGGCATGGCCCTGTGCGGTCAGCGGCGGCACGGCGGAGAAGAAGCGCACGACCTGCTGCGGGCTCGACACGCCGATCTGCAGGTTGCGCTCGGCCCGCCGCCTGAGGTCAGTCTCGTTCGGCCAACCGCGATGGGCCAGGATGAAGCCGGACAGGCTCTCAAACGAGGCATTGGCGTTGCGCCGAAGCGCCTGCCATTGCTCGATGGTCGATGCGATCGCGCCCGAAGGCTGGGCAATCGCAACGCTAGTGGTGACGGGGAGGGCGAGGCCGGCGGAGACGATGCCCCCGGCAATGAGCAGCGCAGTGCGCGATTTCCTGGACATGCTGGACAGCATGACGAACCCCTCCCTATCAGAACCTGAACAAGCCTTCGCGGCGAACCCGACCTTAGGCGAGGGGATTCCGGCGGGGGAAGGAGGTTATTGATGTTTCGCGGTTCCATACCCGCTCTGGTGACGGCTTTTCGCGGTGAAGCGTTTGATGAGGCCGAACATCGCCGCCATGTCGACTGGCAGATCAATGAAGGCAGCCATGCCCTGGTGCCCTGCGGCACCACCGGTGAATCCGCGACCCTGGACCGCGAGGAGCATCTGCGTGTCGTGCAGGTGACGGTGGACGAGGCCGCCGGCCGGGTGCCGATCATCGCCGGCGTCGGCGGCAACGATACCCGCGCCGCAGCGGAGATGATGAAGGCCGTGGCCGATCTCGGCGCCCGCGCCGCGCTCGCCGTCGTGCCTTATTATAACAAGCCCAATCAGGACGGCATCTACGCCCATTATGCGGCGCTGACCGAGGCGAGCCCGCTGCCAATCGTCGTCTACAACGTCCCCGGCCGCACCGTCGCCGACATATCGGTCGAGACGCTTGCCCGCGTCGCCGCTCTGCCCAGCGTCGTCGCCATCAAGGACGCCACCGGCAACCTCGCCCGAGTCTCCGCCCAGCGCCTCGCCTGCAAATCCGGCTTCGCGCAGCTCTCGGGCAATGACGACATGGCCCTCGGCTTCAACGCGATGGGCGGCGTCGGCTGCATCTCGGTAACCGCCAACGTCGCCCCGCGCCTGTGCGCCGATTTCCAGAATGCCTGCCTGTCAGGCGATTGGGAGGAGGCCCTGAGACTGCAAGACAAGCTCTACCCCCTCCACGCTGCCCTCTTCAGCGATGCGTCGCCGGGCCCGACCAAATATGCGCTCAGCCGTCTGCGCGATTATCCGCTCGACCTGCGCCTGCCGATGACCCCGCCGAGCGAAGCGAGCCGCGGCTTGGTTGATGCGGCGCTGGAACACGCGGGCCTTATCTAGCGAACTCTCCCGCGCGTCGATTGCAGACCTTGGCGTACTGCGAGATCTGGGTGCTTCGCGAGAGCGCGTGAATAGGCTTCGAACGAACTATAACTGGCCAGTGCCTCAGCTTTTCTTCGTTCCTTGATGCCGAGTGCTTGCGGCTCAGCTTCTTTCTTTCGATGGGCCAATTTGATGGCGCGCTTCTTAGCCTTGCCGAAGCCGATCCTAAATTTTGGCTTCCCGTAGGTGCTACTCAGAGAAGCCCACCCTGCGGCGTGGACGATCATCGATCCACCAAAGTAGCTGCCACGCTTCACTCAACCTCTCCCGCTGCCTGCAGCGCAATGCACGTAGTGAGAAAATGTTTCCAACGCCAAACCTCAAACCAAGCCTTGAGGTGTCGAGCGTCCATCCCCTATCTGCCCCCCATGGCCCGTCCCCGCACCGCTGAATTCGACAAGAAGAAGATCGTCGCCGAGAACCGGCGGGCGAAGTTCGATTATGCCATCGACACCGTCTACGAGGCCGGCATCGCGCTGACCGGCACCGAGGTGAAGTCGCTGCGCTCGGGCGAAGGCTCGATCGCGGAAAGCTATGCGGCGGTGGAGGAAGGCGAGGTCTGGCTGATCAACGCCAACATCCCCGAATTCAGCCACGGCAATCGCTACAATCACGAGCCCAAGCGCCCCCGCAAATTGCTGCTGAAGCATCGCGAGATCAGCAAGATGTTCGGCGCCGTCGCCCGCCAGGGCATGACGCTCGTGCCGCTCAGCGTCTATTTCGACGCCAAGGGCCGCGCCAAGGTCGAGATCGCGCTGGCGAAGGGCCGCAAAGCGCACGACAAGCGCGAATATCAGGCCGAGAAGGACTGGAAGCGCGAGCAGGGTCGCCTGCTCAAGGAGCATGGCTGACGCCCGCTTGCGTCGTTAGCCCTTGCGCAAGCGCGCTGCATCGGCATCAGTCTGACCGTGGCCACCGCAGCAGCAGACCGGAGTTTGGGAACACCGAAAGGCGCGGGCAACGCAATGACCCTCGCTCTGTTCGCCTTCGCCGCCATCGCTTCCGCCTCCTTGCTGTTCTGGGCCGCGGGCAGCTGGATCTTTGCGGCGGCGTTCGGCGGCGGCCTGCTCGGCGTCGGCGGCCTGCTGCTGCTTCTCCGCCGCCCGCACCAAGCCGTTGAAATTGCCGATGAAGGCGGCCTCGATGTCGCATTGGCCCGTGCCGCGCTCGATTGGGTCGGTGACGATGCCGCCATCCTCACCGGTCCGAACCTCGATCTGGCCGCAGCCAATAGCGCTTTCTCTTCTCGCTTCGGCGCTCCCGGCCGCCTGACCGATCTGGCCCCCGACGAGCCCGCCGCCGCCGAACTGCGCTCACTCGCCGCCGAAGCGCGCAAGACCGGCAGCGCCTCCGTCCATCTCACCCTTTCCGGCCAGCAGCTCAGTGCCGAAGCCCGCCCAGCGGCCGGGGACCATCTCTTCTGGCGCTTCCGCCCGGCCGGCGGGCAGCAGCAGGATCTCGGCCGCGAGGCCGAACGCATGATCTCCGGAGAGCCGGGTGAACGGCTCGGCGCCGCCGGAATCATGGCAGTGCTCGCCGATACGGGCGGCACGATCCGCGCCGCCAACCCGGTCTTCATCCGCCGCGCCGGCGGCGAGAATGGCGGGCAGGTGATCGGCGCCGATCTGGTCGGCTTCCTCGCCGGCACGCCCAAGGGCCAGTTCACCTTCGCCGCCGAGGGCAGGGGCGCAGTCCCGCTGCGCATCCTTCACGTGCCGATCGGCGAGCGCGAGGACGAGCTCGCTCTCTTCTTCATGCTCGACGAGACCGGCCTGCCGGGGGTGGAAGGCGAGGAAGGCATCCACGTCCTGCTCGAACATCTGCCGCTCGGCCTGGCCCTGGCCGATGTCGACGGCCGCTTCACCTTCCTCAACCGCGCCTTCCGCCGCGCTGCAGGGCTCGGCCCCAATCAGGCCGCGTCCTGGCCCGGCGATCTGGTCGTGGACGAGGACAAGGCCGCCGTCTCCGACCTGGTCCACCGCTTCGCCCGCGGTCCCGGCGGCCTCACCGGCGATCTCGCGGTGCGGCTGAAATCCAATCCCGACGATCCGATCGCGCTCACTGTCGCCGGTGCCCGCGGCCTCGGCAGCGGCGCGGTCCTGCTCAGCCTCAAGGACAATAGCGAGGAAGCGCGCCTGAAGAAGGAGATCGCCCAGGCCACCAAGATGCAGGCGGTCGGGCAATTGGCCGGCGGCGTCGCCCACGATTTCAACAACATCCTGACCGCGATGCTCGGGACCTGCGATCTCATGCTGATGCGCCACATGCCGGGCGACCCGGATTATGACGACATCCAGCAGATCCGCTCAAACTCGAACCGCGCCGCCAACCTCACCCGCCAGCTTCTGGCCTTCTCCCGCCAGCAGACGCTGCGCCCGCAGGTCCTGCAGCTCCCCGACGCGGTGTCCGAGGTCACTCATCTCCTCCACCGCCTGCTCGGCGAGCGGGTGAAATTGGAGGTGAAGCATGGCCGCAATCTCGGCGCAATCCGCGCCGATCCCGGCCAGCTCGAGCAGGTCATCGTCAATCTCGCCGTGAACGCCCGCGATGCGATGCAGGCGAAGGATGACGAAGTCGGCACGCTGAAGATGGAGACCTTCGCGGTCACTCCGGACGAGGTCCGCCGCATGGGCCGCGACGTCATGCCGATCGCCGATTACACCGCGCTGCGCGTCACCGACACCGGCACCGGCATCGCGCCCTCGATCCTCGCCAAGATTTTCGAACCCTTCTTCACCACCAAGGAAGTCGGCAAGGGCACCGGCCTCGGCCTCTCCACCGTCTACGGCATCGTCAAGCAATCGGGCGGCTTCATCTTCGCCGACAGCAAATTGGGGCAGGGGACCAGCTTCACCATCTATCTGCCCGTCCACCACGCCCCGGTCACACCTGAAAATGCGGACGCGCCGAAGCTGCGCAAGACGGAGCCGCAGGGCGAATTGTGGGGCACCGGCACCATCCTCTTGGTCGAGGATGAGAGCATGGTCCGCGCCGTCGCCGAGCGGGCGCTGACCCGCCACGGCTACACCATGCTGACCGCCGACAGCGGCGAGGCGGCGCTGGAAATCCTCGCGCGCGAGGACGAGATCGACCTGCTCATCTCCGACGTCGTCATGCCGACGATGGACGGGCCGACCACGGTCCGCGCGGCGCGCGAGGCGCGTCCCGATCTGCCCGTGCTGTTCATCTCCGGCTATGCCGAGGAACAGCTGCGCCGGTCGATCGACATCGACAATGTTTCCTTCCTGCCCAAGCCCTTCTCGGTTCAGCAGCTGGCCGAGAAAGTCCGTGACGTGCTCGCCGGCAAATAGCGCTTTTCCTTTGCGAACCTTATGGTTACGGCTCAGGAATGAGTGAGCCGCGTTCCATCCTGATCGTCGAAGACGAACCCCTGATCGCCATGATGCTCGAGGATTTTCTCGACTCCCTGGGGCACAAGGTCGTTGCCAGTTGCGAGAGCCTCGATGAGGGGATGGAATGGGCCGACAAGGGCGGCTTCGACGTCGCGATCTGCGATGTGAGGCTGAAGGACGGCAAGAGCGTCTGGCCGCTGGCGGACAGATTGACCGAAGCCGGCATCCCCTTCGTCCTCGCCACCGGCGGTCACCTTGAACCGCCCCCCGCAGCTCACGCCGCCGCCCCCGTGCTGAGCAAACCCTATACGATCGACGCGATCGAACCCGCGATCGATCAGGCGCTCAGGGGCTAAGCGCTAACGCGTCAGCTTCGCGATCACCGTGAGGACGGCGGATAGGCCGGCGAGACCGAGCAAGGCCCAGCCAAGCACGACTTCCAGGCCCTGCAGGCGAAGCGAAAAGGCGAGCACCCCGAACACCGCCAGCAGGATCGTCGCGACCAGCCCGCTCTTCCAGCCGGACGGCGGGTTGGGCTTGTGGTGATGGTGGATGTGCATGACCATGGACGCTCTTCCCCTGAAGTGACGGTGCGTTGCGATGCTATACGGGACCGTACGGCATGGCTTTCCGCCCCGACAAGACCTCTATCGCAACCACGGCGGATCCAGCGGCCGCGCGACGTCCGAACTGCCGACCGCCACTCGGCACGCTGGGGTGCCTCGATGAAGCGCCGGTTGATCTTTCCGTCTGCCGCTGGTTCACCGGCACTGATTGGAGGGAGGCAGGCTGGTGCTGACGACGGGGATTGATCGGCGAACCTTGCTCTCCGGCGCCGCGGCGGCCGCGGTCCTGCCCATCCTTCCCGCATTCGCTCAGCCGCAGGACGATCCTGCCACGCGGCTGCGGCGGCTGATCGAGGCGAGCGACCGCGCCCGACGCGCGCTCGATCCACTCGGTACCTCACGCGATGGTATTGCCGCCGACGGCCCGGCTTTCGTCGATCCGCTCGGCGAGGATTATGGCGCACGGTTGAGAGCCAATGCCGAGCGGGACGAGGCGGGCCTCCGCACGATCGATCGCAATGCCCTGGGCCGGGTCGACCGGATCGCCTTCGACGTCTTCCGCTATCGCACCGCCCAGACGCTCGACCTGCACCGCTCCGGCCTGTTCGCCGCGCAGCAGACGGCGCCGCTCAATCCCTCATTCGGTTTTCACGTCGCCTTCGCAGACCATGCGGCGACGGCGGGCGCGCAACTGACCAGCCCGGCGAGTCAGGAGAGGTTCTCGGCGCAATTGCGGGGCTTCGCCACCTATCTGCAATCGCTGGAGCGGCGGCTGCGGCAGGGCATGGCGGACGGCTATGTGCAGCCCAAGGTGACGGTCGGGACGATTATCGCCCAGGTCGATGTCATGCTCGCGCTGCCGGTCGAGCGCAGTCCCCTCATTGCTCCCGCCTCCGGGGTTCCGGAAGCCCAGGCCGCGATCTGGCGCCGGATCGTCGGCGACGACATCTATCCCGCCTATCGCCGCCTGCGCGCCTTCCTCGCGCAAACCTATCTCCCCGCCGCCACGGACGATCCCGGCCGCTGGGCGATGAAGGATGGTGCCGCGCTCTACGCCGCCGACCTCGCCAACCACACCACGACGGCGATGAGCGCCGAGGACATCCACGCCATCGGCCTGACCGAAGTGGAGCGGATCCGGGCGGACATGGAGCGCACCCGGCACGACATCGGCTTTGCCGGCGATCTGGCGGCCTTCTTCGACCATATCCGCACCGACCCGCGTTTCTATTATCGCGAGCCGGAGGCGCTGATCCGCCACTTCACCGCAATCGAGCAGAAGATCTGGCAGGGCATGCCGCGCCTTTTCTCGCGGCGGCCGCGCGCACCCTTCGAGGTCCGCGGGCTGCCGGCGGTCGGCGGGCAGCGGGGCACCGGCTATTACAGCGCCGGCCCGGCAGACGGCTCGGGGCCGGGCATCCTCTATTTCAACATGGACATGCTCGGCACGCGGCCGATCCCGACGCTGGAGACTTTGACCCTGCACGAGGGCATTCCGGGCCATCATTACCAGATCAGCCTGGTGCAGGAGGATGCGAGCCTGCCGCCGATCCTGCGCTTCGGCCGCAGCACCGCCTTCAGCGAGGGCTGGGGCCTGTATTCGGAATCACTCGGGCGCGAGCTCGGCCTGTTCGCCGACCCGTACCAATGGTTCGGCCACCTCGACATGGAGATGCTGCGCGCGGTGCGGCTGGTTGTCGATACCGGCCTGCACGCGCTGCGCTGGGACCGGCAGCGGGCGATCGATTACATGCTCGCCAACGCCTCGATGGCGGCGCGGGACGTGGCGGTGGAGATCGACCGCTACATTGCCATCCCGGGCCAGGCCTGCGCCTACAAGATCGGTGAGCTCAAGCTGCAGGCGCTGCGCCGGGCCGCGAGCGCGCGCCTTGGCGACCGCTTCGACATCCGCGCCTTCCACGATCAGGTGCTGGAAACCGGCGCCATGCCGCTCGCCGTGCTGGAAGCGAAGATCACCGATTGGCTCCGGGCCACCGCCTGAGCCGGCCCAAACGAAAAATCTCGCCGGACCTGTCGATTCCGGGGCAGCTCGTTCGTCGTGACGGTACAAGGCGATGCGGCCTTCGACCAAGGAGACTGAAAATGCGCGTCATGGTGTTCGTGAAAGCCACCGAGGATAGCGAGCAGGGGCGGATGGCTCCGTCCGAGCTGCTGGAGGAGATGGGCCGGTTCAACGAGGAGCTGGTCAATGCCGGCATCCTGCTGGCCGGCGACGGCCTGAAGCCGTCATCGCAAGGCAAGCGCGTCGCTTTCGACGGGCCGGGCCGCGCGGTGATCGACGGTCCCTTCGCCGAAACCCGTGAGCTGGTCGCCGGCTATTGGCTCTGGCAGGTCAAGGATATGGACGAGGCGGTGGCCTGGGTGAAACGCTGTCCCAATCCGATGTTCGGCCCCAGCGAGATCGAGATCCGCCCGCTCTATGAAATGTCGGATTTCGACGAGATCATGACCCCGGAGGCCGAAGCGATCCACGGTCGCGTCCGCCAGAAGCTCGAAGGCGAGTAAGCCCTCCCGCCGTCCGCCGCCTTGCCTCGCCCCCGGCCTTCGGGGACAAGGCCGACATGGCGGCGGACGAGACGCAGCGCGCGGTCGAGGCGACCCTTCGGATCGAGCGGGCGCGGCTGATCGCCGGGCTCGCCCGCATGGTCCGCGACGTGGATCGGGCCGAGGAACTGGCGCAGGACGCCTTGCTGATCGCCCTCGCCGAATGGCCGAAGAGCGGGGTTCCCGCCAATCCCGGCGCCTGGCTGATGGCGACCGCGAAGCGCCGGGCGATCGACACCATCCGTCATCAGCGCATGCGAGAGCGGAAGCATGCCGAACTGGCCCCCATTCTGGACGAGGCACTCGACACCGGCATGGCAGCGGTCGAGGCGGCGCTGGACGATGAGCTTGGCGACGAATTGCTCGGCCTGATCTTCACCGCCTGCCACCCGATCCTCTCGGCCGAGGCGCGCGCCGCGCTGACCCTGCGGCTGATCGGCGGCCTGACCACCGACGAGATCGCCCGCGCCTTCCTGACCAGCGAGGCGACCGTCGCCCAGCGCATTGTCCGCGCCAAGAAGGCGATCGGCAAGGCGGGCCTCGCTTTCGAAGTGCCGCGCGGCGCCGACCTGGCCGCGCGCCTGCCGTCGGTGCTGGAGGTCGTCTACCTGATCTTCAACGAAGGCTATGCCGCCACCGCGGGCGATGATCTGGTCCGGCCGGCGCTGGCGCAGGAGGCGATGCGGCTGGGCCGCATCCTCGCGGGGCTACTGCCGCAGGATGCCGAAACGCTCGGCCTGCTGGCGCTGATGGAATTGCAGGCGTCGCGCCTCGCCGCGCGCACCGGCCCCGACGGCAATTTTGTTCCACTCAACCGGCAGGATCGTGCCCGCTGGGACCGGTTGCTGATCCACCGGGGCCTTGGCGCGCTCGCCCGCGCCGAAGCGCTCGGCGGCGACGGTCCCTATGTCCTGCAAGCCTCACTGGCGGCCTGCCACGCCCGCGCGGCCAAGGCTGCCGATACCGACTGGCCGGGCATCGCCGGGCTCTACGACCGGCTTCGCGAGGTGCTGCCGTCACCGGTGGTCGAGCTCAACCGGGCCGTCGCGCACGCCATGGCGTTCGGGCCTGAGGCCGGTCTGCGCCTGCTGGACGCGATCGCGGCGGACGGACCTTTGCGCAATTATGCGCCCTTGCCGGCGGCGCGCGGCGATTTCCTGTTCCGGGCCGGACGCCTGGCCGAGGCCCGTCCGCAGTTCGAAGCGGCCGCAACGCTGGCCCGCAATCACGCCGAAAAGGCCTTCCTCCTCTCGCGCGCAGCGGCGTGTGGGGGAGAGGACGGGACTCCGGCAGCCGTCAGTCGCTGATCCGCACCTCCGCCCCGCGCCGCAGCATCCCCGGCCGCACCACGTTGGCGTGCATGCCATATTTATTGTCGAACTGCTGCGCGATCGTCCGCATCAGCCACGGGTCGCGTTCGCCCGTATCGGGATCGATGGTGATCATTACGCAGCGCTCGATCGGCGCGGTGACGGCGATCTGGGCGCCGTCCTCGCCGCCGAACAACATTCGCCGCCCGGCCCAGACCCGCAGCGGCAGATCGGTGTCCACCACCACATTGATGCGGAAGCGTCGCGGGTCGATCGTGGTGCCGTGGCTTTCCTCCACCGCGGCGTGGCCGGCGGTGCTGACCACCGACAGCGGCAGCGAATCATAGGCGCCGCGCCCGAGCCGCATCAGCCGCATCGCCTTGCCGCTTTCCCGGCCCAACCGTTCTGTCACCGCCGGATCGTCGATCGCCGCGGTCCAGCCATCTGGCGCGCTCACCTGCGGCGTCGCCTGCTTCACGTCCGGGCCCGCTTCATAAGCTGCCCGCCAGGCATTCATCGGCGAATGATCGCGGCCGGTGAACCAGGGGAAGCGGCTGTGCGCCGGTTCCTTCACGAACGCCCATTGCCGGTCGCCGGCGATCCCGCTCCAGCCGAGCGCCACCGCGTCCAGCGCCTCGCCGCCCATCGACTTCACCGGAAAGCGCGTCAGCGCGGCGATATGGCCGATCAATTCCCCCATGCGCGAAGGATGCCCACCGCCGTTCCCTCTGTCGAGCGGGCCGATGAGAACAAAATCGGAAAATAGGATGTTTCCTACTTGTTCCTACGGAACAGATGCGGTACGTGACTTCCCATTGATCGGCCGCACCGGGCCATCTAACGCGAGGGAAGGGGCAGTCACATGGCGACGTCGCTCAAGGTCGTTTCGGACGGGAACAATATGGACACGGACAAGCAGAAGGCGCTCGACGCCGCATTGGCGCAGATCGACCGCGCGTTCGGCAAGGGCAGCGCGATGCGCCTCGGCTCGAAGGAAAAGATCGATATCGAGACGATCTCGACCGGGTCGCTCGGCCTCGACATCGCCTTGGGCATTGGCGGCCTGCCGCGCGGCCGTGTCGTCGAAATCTATGGCCCGGAAAGCTCGGGCAAGACCACCCTGGCGCTCCATGCCGTCGCCGCGGCGCAGGCTTCGGGTGGCACCGCCGCCTTTGTCGATGCCGAACATGCGCTCGATCCGGTCTATGCCCGCAAGCTGGGCGTCGACATCGACAATCTGATCGTCTCGCAGCCCGATACGGGTGAGCAGGCGCTGGAGATCGTCGACACGCTCGTCCGCTCCAACGCGATCGACATCCTGATCGTCGATTCGGTCGCCGCGCTGGTGCCGCGGGCGGAGATCGAGGGCGAGATGGGCGACAGCCACGTCGGCCTGCAGGCGCGCTTGATGAGCCAATCGCTGCGCAAGCTCACCGGCTCGATCAGCAAGTCCAAGTGCCTGGTGATCTTCATCAACCAGCTGCGCATGAAGATCGGCGTGATGTACGGAAATCCGGAAACGACCACCGGCGGCAACGCGCTGAAATTCTACGCCTCCGTCCGCCTCGACATCCGCCGCACCGGCCAGATCAAGGATCGCGACGATATCGTCGGCAACGCCACCCGCGTGAAGGTGGTGAAGAACAAGCTCGCGCCGCCGTTCAAGCAGGTCGAATTCGACATCATGTATGGCGAAGGCGTGTCGAAGGTCGGCGAAGTGCTGGACCTCGGCGTGAAGGCCGGCCTGGTCGAGAAGTCCGGCGCCTGGTTCAGCTATGATTCGATCCGCATCGGCCAGGGCCGCGAGAATGCGAAGACCTATCTCAAGGAAAATCCCGAGATGCTCGACAAGCTCGAGAAGCTCATTCGCAGCCGCACCACCCAGGTCGCCGACGCCCTGATGGTCGGCGAGCCCGAAGACGAATAGGCTCAGCTAACGCCCCTCCTGCCACGCGGGAGGGGCGAGGGCAGGACGAGACGCGACCCAGCCTCAGGCCGGCCGCGTCTCGACTTCCTTCACCTCGATCTCGCCTTCGTCATGCGTATCCAGCGACGGCGGCCGGTTGGCCCAGATCGCCAGCAGCAACGCGGTCGCGCCGCAGATCGAGAAGCCGATCAGGAACGGGATCGTCGTCCCGTCGAAATTCTGCCCGATCACGAAGCCCAGCCCGGCCCCGCCAAGGGTCGTGATCATGCCCTGCAGCGACGATGCGGTGCCCGCGACATGACCCAGCGGCTCCATCGCCAGCGCGCCGGCATTGGCGCCGACCATGCCGAAGAAGATCATCGTTCCGGCCTGCAGCACGACGAACAGCCACAGATGCTCCACCACGATCGCCGCCACGCTCAGATGCACCAGGGCCATGATGGTGAAGCCCGACAAAGCGAGCAGCAGCAGCCGGCGCGAGCCGTAACGCATCACCAGCCGTGAATTGGCGTAGGAACTTATCGTCATCGGCCCGGCGATGCAGGCGAAGACCAGGCCGATCATCTCCGGCGCGCCGAACACGTCGAAGACGATCTGCTGGACCGAATTGATGAAGGCGAACAGGCCGCCGAGCAGCATGGTCAGCGCCAGCGTGTTGCCGATCGACTGGCGGGTGCGCAACGTCTCCCACACCGCCTCGCCGATGCTGCGCACGGACAGCGGCCGTCGCGCTTCGACCGGCAGCGTCTCGTTCAGCCGCCAGGTCATCCAGATCGCCAGCAGCGCCCCGTAAATGCCGAGGAAATAGAAGATTTCCCGCCAGGTCCCGATCGCCAGCACGCCCTGGCCGAGTGACGGCGCGAGCACCGGCACGATCATGAAGACGATCATCGTGATCGACATGATCCGCGCCATGGCCGGGCCCGAATAGAGGTCGCGGACCACCGACACGACCAGCACCCGCGTCGCCGCCGCCGCGACGCCCTGCAGGAAGCGGATCACCAGCAAGCTCTCGAAGCTCGTCGCGAAGCCCGCCGCCAGCCCGAAGCCGCCGTAGAAGAACAGGCTCCCGGCCAGCAGCCATTTGCGGCCGAACCGGTCCGACAGCGGGCCGTAGAGCAATTGCGCCCCGCCGAAGCCGAGCAAATAGGCGGTGATGATCACCTGCCGCCTGTTCTCGTCCATCACCCCCAATGCCTCGCCGATCGCCGGCAGAGCGGGCAGCATGGAATCGATCGCCAGCGCGTTCGAGGCCATCAGGGCGGCCATCAAGGCGACGAGTTCGCGCGTGCCGAGCCCACTTGAGCGGCCAGCAGTCGGGGAAGCTTGCATCGCGGCCTCGGGGGGGGGGGGGGGGGGGGGG
>JAFAEG010000139.1 GCA_023424095.1 Pseudomonadota bacterium
GTCGCCGCCCGCGACGCCACGCTCCTCGATCTCCTGTCCCGGTGACCCTCTGGTACCCGACGCTCGACACGGCCAGGCGCATCTGCAACCGCTTCGGGTTGCATATCCGTGACGCGGGCGCGCTGGCGTCGGCGCTGGCCAGGCCCTCGCAGGTCGTCTGGGGGGCTGAGGCGTACGTCGGCATCCACCTGAAGGCGGCGGCGCTGCTCGACGCGATCAACCGGTCTCATCCGCTGCACGACGGCAACGAGCGACTGTCGTGGGTGCTCGTCGCGTCGTTCTACGAGGTGAACGGGTACTCGCTCGTCGTCGAGCCGCACGAGGGCGATGCGTTCATCCGGGACGTCGGCGGTGACGAGCACCTCGACCTCGAGCAGGTGGGCGCCTGGCTCGCCGCGCACGCCGTCGGGCACCGTGACCCTGATGACGACCGCGGTGCGGGCCAGGTGGGCTGACCCCGCACGGCGGTCGCGGTGTGCCGCAGGGCCCGTCAGGCGGCCCGGCTCCACTGGAACGTGGCCGCCGACGTGCACGTGCGCTGCTCGAGCGCCGCACCGTCGGCCGTGGAGCCGCCGACGACGCCGACGCACTTCCCGCTGTTCCGCGTCACGAGCTGCTCGTACCCGTCGCCGGTGGAGCGGAACGTGAACTGCTGGTTGGCGCCGCCGTGGCAGGTGTACTGGATGAGGCGGGCACCGTCCGTGCCCGACGCACCGCTGACGTCGAGGCACTTGCCGCTGTTGACGCTGCGCACCGTGACGTAGCCGCCCCCGGCGTCGGCCACCTCCCAGCGCTGCCACGGCTGGCCGTTGCTCGTCCACTGCCCGACCACCGCGAGGTCGTCGCGGTTGGGTGCTTGCACGTCCATGACCTTGCCGCTGGCGCGGTTGACGATCCGCACGTCCCCGGACGGCGGAGTGGGCGTCGGCGTCGGCGTGGGCGTGGGCGTGGGCGTGGGTGCCGGGCTGGACGCATTGTCGGGTTCGGGCGCGGGCACCGGCGGCTCCTCGTCACCGCTCAGTTGCGCGAGGCATTCGGTCGCCGCCTGCCGCCCCTGCGCCACCAATTGCGGGCGCGATGCCTCGTCGAACAAGGCCTTAAGCTCGGCGACGCTGCGCTCCCCCATCGCCTTGTCGGTGACGCAGCCGCAGAAGACGGCGCTGTCGAAGCCGGGCAGGTCCGCCGTCCCCGGGGCAATGTCGCGGCTGCAGCGATTCATCAGCTGGGCGCGCAATTCCTCGCGGATCTGCGCGTCCGATTGGCCGCAGCCCGCAAGCATCGTCGCGGTGAGCAAAACCAGGCCAGAAATCGCGCGCATGTCCCCTCCCCAGGATCGTGCCGGTCCCGCCGCGGCTAGCACAAGCGGGCGGCGCGGAACAGCGCTCAGCGGCGCAACTGGCCCCTGATCGCCCCCGCCGGGAAGGCGGCATTGTGGACGTTCACATAGAAGCCGGCCGGGTTGCGCTCGATCTCCTGGGCAAGCCCGGATTCCAGCCGCAGGCAGCCCGACGATTCCCCGTCCGACGGCGCGGTCAGCACCACCACCGGCGGCCCCACCGCCCCGGCCGCACCGCGATGAATATGCGCCGCCGTCGCCGGATCGATGTTCAGCACGGTCAGCTCGTAGCACAGCCGGTCGAACCGCCCGACCACCGAAATCTCCGCAAAGCCGCGCCCGTCAGGATCGCCCGGGCCAGGCACTTCCGACGTGCCGCCAAGCTCGACATTGAAGCCGGTGCCGACCACGTCGCCGATCGTCTCGCAGCCCGACAGGAAAGCAAGGGCGCCGGCCAGCGCCACGACGCGAAGATGCTGCATGCTCGATACTCCCGATCGCGCGGACCCAACATCGGCCCGGCCGCCCTTATCCCCGCTTTGGCCGGCGGGCGCCAGCCGCAGCTACAGCAGGCTGCGCTGTTCCGCCCCGCGTTCCCGCCCGGCCCGGCGGAAAGCGAGCGAGGGATCGACCAGCGGAATGTCCGGCTTCCTGCCCTGAAACAGCTCGGCCAGAGTCAGGATCTGCAGCCGCGGAAAGGTGCGGCCGAAGCCGTCCTCGAACCGGCCGACGGCAGCCGCCTCGCGCTCCATCGCCGCGGTCGGCAGCGCCTTGGTGATGAAGATGCCGATCGGCGCTTTCTCCCGCGCCATCGTCGAATGCAGCTCGCGGATCATCTGCACGCCGACATTGTCGCCGCCCTTCACCGATACGATCGCTTTCTCGGTCTTGCGCCCGTCCGGCTTGAAATAGATCAGTCCGTCAATGCCGCCATCGGCGCCCTTCTTGCGCCCGCCAAAGGGCTGCGCGTCGACCAGAGACACCGCCCACCATTGAAACTGATATTTGTCCCGCCGCGCCAGATCGAGTGCCGAGGCCAGGTCCTTGGGCGTGCCCAGCACGTCGAAGGCGATGCCCGGAAAGGCATCCTTCAAGCGTTTCTCGATCAGCGAGATGGCGAGATGCGTGACATCGATCCCAATCCACCGCCGGCCCAGTTTCTGCGCCGCATGAATGGCAGTGCCGCAGCCGCAAAACGGATCGAGCACCACGTCACCCTCGTTGGACGAGGCGGCGATGATCCGTTCGAGCAGGGCGACGGGCTTTTGCGTGGGATAGCCGAGCCTCTCCTGGGCCCGGGAGTTGATCGGAGGAATATCGTCCCACAGGTTCTGCAGCGAAAGGCCTTTGCGCTCGTCCAGATAGATTTTCAGCCTGATCCGGCCATCAGCGTTGCTCGGAAAGTGCAGCAAGCCTGCCCGGTCGAAGCCCGCCATCTTTTCCTTCGAGATCGACCAGCCGTTCGGATGCGGCTGATACCCCTTATAGGCATAGGTTAAGTTCGGTCGTGGGCTCGGGCTCCTGAGATCCCGCGTCGTGAAGCGGCGCCCGTCGGAATCGCGTCCTGTATATTTCGCCGCGACATGGGCTTGTGACAGGGGCACGAACTGGCGGTTCCACGTCGGCCGCTCACCCTTGGCGAAATAGAGGATCGTGTCGGTCACGTCGCCGAACCCGGCCGCCGCATCACCATGCGCGCTTGTTCGCTTCCAGATGATCTCGTTGCGGTAAAATCGCGGCCCAAAAGCTCCATCCAGCAGCAGCTTGAGGTAGTGGCTCGCGGTTGGGTCGCAGTGCAGATAGAGGCTGCCCGTGGGCTTCAGTACCCGGTGCAGCTCGATCAAGCGAACAGCCATCATGGCTAGATAGGCCATCATGTCATTCTCGCCCAAGAACGAGCGCATCGCGTTCAGCAGGTCGAAGGCCCGGTTGTTGCCGCTGCGCGCGACCAGGTCAAACGCCTCCTCGGCGCTGTCATTCCAGTGCCAGGTGTCCTCGAAGGCCCTGATCTGCGCATGCTCGGCATCCGCCGCCGTCCGCAATTCCTTCGGCGGCGCGAACAGGATGTTGTAGCCCGCGTTCGAATTGAACGGCGGGTCGAGATAGACCAGATCGACGCTCTCATCCCGCACCGACGCGCGCAGCACATCGAGATTGTCGCCGTAATGGAGGCGGTTCATCCCCTGAGTTTCCCGGAGGTCAGGCTAGAGGCGCCAATCTTTCAAGCAAGCGCCACGATCTTTTTGACAACGCTGGACGCTAAAGCGACCGCTGCAGTGATCTCGCTTAGGAGTTTGGCGGCGCGCTTGATACGTGCCGCCTCCTTCTTCGCGGCCAAAGCTTCCTGGTTGATTTGTTGGAGAAGATTCCCTTTCGAGATTGCCGCATCGACCAGGTCGAGGCCGACATCACCAAGCTCTTTCATGTCCGCAGCAATCTGCCTGATTAGCGCGCTCGCGGCTAGGATCTCCGCGTCGTTTGCGACGCTCTTGAATTTCTGGGTCGCCATGAGGTTGGCGAGCAGCGCTTCCATGCTCAAGCGCCAACAATCCAGATCGTGTTTCTCAGTTTCCGCCATCGTTCGATTCCTCTTCCTCAAAGGCTTCGGTGGAGGCTTTGACGGTGCCCGCAAGCTGCAGGAGTGCGGTGATCGCTCCCTGAAGATCATCAGCGCTCGCTCCTTGTTCGGCCGCGCGACGCAGCGCCGCGTGCGACCGACCGATCGCCTGGGATGACCTGGCGGCGGACGATAGCGAATTGATACGAGCAACGACTTCGAAAACTCTGTCCTGCGCGACCCGCATTTCTGCTGTTGCGGCATTGCTACGCGCTAGGTTGCGCACCGTGTTTTCGGCTCCGTCGAGTTCCACTACCAACGGTGCTATCAAAATGGCATAAAGGGCTCGGTCGGTGGTCGAGAGGAGTGACGTTGCCTGCTGGATCAGGATATCTGACTGGATAATGATCCGCCGAAGCACTGCGCCGCGTCGCGCCGCGAGATAGAGGTCGGCAACCTCGCCCAACACAGTGGCGACTGCACCCAGCCGAGCGGCACGCTGTCCCTGCCTCGTTGCGGCCGGGGTTCCGGCTTCAGCATTGGTGATTGCGGCGTCCAAGTTCCCGATCGATGTACCGAGCGCGGTAGTGCCTGTTGTTAGTGCCTCGCGATCCTCGCTTGGATCGGCCGCAAGCGCGACCAGTGCCTGCCCATATCCCGTGAGCGCCTCGTTGAGCGCCGTGATCTTCTCGTAGGTCGCCGGCGTTTCCAGCGCGCGCCCCCCCTCTCCAACAACCTCGCAGCGCAGTGCGGCCGCCGTGTCACGATCGGTAGCGATGGGGGCATCGGTTTCAGCATGATCGGCTGGCAGGTCCCCATTCCCCTCACACACCCCAAACAGCAGCGCTCTTCTCTGCGCGAGGCCATTCCGAATCCGCTCGCGTTCGGCCTCCACCACTGCTTCGAGACGTGCATTCTGCTGTTCGGTCGTCACTTGCGTTAGCTGGCCGAACTGGCCGACAGCTTCTCGGAACGCCGGACTGACACAGCCCGTCAGGACCAACGCCAAGGCTAAGCTTCCGGCGGCGACGGTGTGTCGCGCCGACCATCTCATCTGCATGATGGCACCCCTTCCCAGAGCCCTAAGGCTGCATGGGGAAGGCAAGCAGAGCAACGCGAAGCTCGTCCGAAACGGAGTGACTCCGCCGCGCTTGTCGTTTCGGCGCCCTGCGCCCATCTTCCGGCGACCCGCGTTGACCCGCGCGACGTCTCCTCTTACGGCAAGAACAGAACTGGAACGGTTGGTCCCGAATGCTGACTCACATCTCCGTACGAGGCGCGCGCGAGCACAATCTGAAGAGCGTGGATGTTGATATTCCGCGCGATACGCTGACGGTGATCACCGGCCTGTCGGGCTCGGGCAAATCCAGCCTCGCCTTCGACACCATCTACGCCGAGGGGCAGCGGCGCTATGTGGAGTCGCTCTCCGCTTATGCGCGCCAGTTTCTGGAGATGATGCAGAAGCCCGATGTCGATCATATTGACGGGCTCTCGCCGGCGATCAGCATCGAGCAGAAGACGACCTCGCGAAACCCGCGCTCGACCGTCGCGACCGTCACCGAAATCTACGATTATATGCGCCTGCTCTGGGCGCGCGTCGGCGTGCCTTATTCGCCCGCCACCGGCGAGCCGATCAGCGCGCAGACGGTCAGCCAGATGGTCGACCGGATCATGCAGCTCCCCGAAGGCAGCCGCCACATCCTGCTCGCGCCGGTCGTTCGCGGCCGCAAGGGCGAGTATAAGAAGGAGCTCGCCCAGTGGCAGAAGGACGGCTTCACCAGGGTCCGCATCGATGGGGAATTCTATCCGATCGAAGAGGCCCCGGCGCTCGACAAGAAGTACAAGCATGACATCGAGGTGGTGGTCGATCGCATCGTCGTGCGCGAAGGCATCGAGACGCGGCTGGCCGACAGCCTGGAGACCGCGCTGAAGCTGGCCGAAGGGCTGGTCTATCTCGACCCGGCCGACGCCCCCGCCGCGCCTGCGGGGTCGGAGCGGACCGGCGTCGCCGAGGCGTTGGAGGAGGCCGCCGAGCGCCAGGTGCTCGCCACCCACGCCCCCGCCGGCCGCATCACCTTCTCCGAGAAATTCGCCTGCCCCGTCTCCGGCTTCACCATCGCCGAGATCGAGCCGCGGCTCTTCTCCTTCAACGCCCCGCAGGGCGCCTGCCCGGCCTGCGACGGCCTCGGCGAGAAATTGATCTTCGATGACGAACTGGTCGTCCCGAACCACGCGCTGAGCCTGAAGAAAGGCGCGATCGTGCCCTGGGCCAAGTCCAATCCGCCCTCACCTTATTACATGCAGGTGCTCGCCAGCCTCGCCCGCGAGTTCGGCTTCAGCCTCGACACGCCCTGGGAAGAGCTCCCCGGCGAGGTGAAGCTGATCATCCTCCACGGCACCGGCGGCAAGCCCATCACTTTGACCTTCGTCGACGGCCGCAAGTCCTACGACGTGAAGAAGCCGTTCGAAGGCGTGATCGGCAATCTCAATCGCCGCATGCTGCAGACCGAGAGCGCCTGGATGCGCGAGGAATTGAGCAAGTACCAAAGCGCCGCCGCCTGCGAGACCTGCCACGGCGCCCGCCTGCGCCCGGAGCCGCTCGCGGTGAAGATCGCCGGCGAGGACATCTCCATGTCCTCCCGCCGCGCCGTTGCCCAAGCGCTCGACTGGTTCTCCACGCTCGAGGAGAAGCTCAATCCGCAGCAGCAGGAAATCGCCCGCGCCATCCTGAAGGAAATCAACGAGCGGCTCGGCTTCCTCAACAATGTCGGCCTGGATTACCTCAACCTCAACCGCACCAGCGGCACGCTGTCCGGCGGCGAGAGCCAGCGCATCCGCCTCGCCAGCCAGATCGGCTCCGGCCTCTCCGGCGTGCTCTACGTGCTCGACGAGCCCAGCATCGGCCTCCACCAGAAGGACAATGACCGCCTTTTGGTCACCCTCCGCCGCCTGCGCGATCTCGGCAACACCGTGCTCGTCGTCGAGCATGACGAGGATTCGATCCGCACCGCCGATTACGTCATCGACATGGGGCCCGGCGCGGGCGTCCATGGCGGCACCATCGTCGCGCAGGGGAAGCTGGAGGACGTCCTCGCCAACGAGAACAGCCTCACCGCCGATTATCTAACCGGGCGTCGTTCGGTGGCCGTTCCTCCGAAACGGCGGAAGGGCAATGGCAAGAAGCTCACCCTGAAGGGTGCCCGCGCCAACAATCTGAAGGACGTCACCGCCAGCATCCCGCTCGGCACCTTCACCTGCGTCACCGGCGTCTCCGGCTCGGGCAAGTCGAGCTTCACCATCGACACCCTCTATGCCGGCGCCGCCCGCCATCTGAACGGCGCCCGCATCGTCGCCGGCGCGCACGACAAGATCGACGGCCTGCAATATCTCGACAAGGTCATCGACATCGACCAGTCGCCGATCGGCCGCACCCCGCGCTCCAACCCCGCCACCTATACCGGCGCCTTCACCCAGATCCGCGACTGGTTCGCCGGCCTGCCCGAAAGCCAGGCCCGCGGCTACAAGCCCGGCCGCTTCTCGTTCAACGTCAAGGGCGGCCGCTGCGAGGCGTGCACCGGCGACGGCCTGATCAAGATCGAGATGCACTTCCTCCCCGACGTCTACGTCACCTGCGACGTCTGCCACGGCGCCCGCTACAATCGCGAAACGCTGGAGGTGAAGTTCAAGGGCCACAGCATCGCCGAAGTGCTCGACATGAACGTCGAGGAGGCGGCGGAGCTGTTCAAGGCGGTCCCGCCGATCCGCGAGAAGATGCGGATGCTGGAGGAGGTCGGCCTGGGCTACGTCAAGGTCGGCCAGCAGGCGACGACCCTCAGCGGCGGCGAGGCCCAGCGCGTGAAACTCGCCAAGGAACTCTCCCGCCGCGCCACCGGCCAGACGCTGTATATCCTGGACGAGCCCACCACCGGCCTCCATTTCGAGGACGTCCGCAAACTGCTCGAAGTGCTTCACGCTCTGGTCGAGCAGGGCAACACCGTGGTGGTGATCGAGCACAATCTGGAGGTCATCAAGACCGCCGACTGGATCATCGACCTGGGCCCCGAAGGCGGCGACAAGGGCGGCGAGATCGTCGCGGTCGGCACGCCGGAGGAGGTGGTGAAGGAGGCTCGGTCTTATACCGGGCATTATCTGAAGCCGCTCCTGACTGCTGCTCCGTCCCCCACCTCCGCTCATCCTGAGGGGGGACTGAGCGAAGTCGAAGGCCCGTCTCGAAGGAGCGAAGTCGAGCCCAAGCCCAAGCGCCGCACCAAGGTCAAAGAACCTGCCGAGTGACCAGACCCCGCCGGCTCCTCTTCGTCTGCACCGCGAACCGCCTCCGCAGCCCCACTGCGGAGGCGATCTGCCAGGGGATCGAAGGCATCGAGGCGCTGTCCGCCGGCACCAACAATGATTGCGAGCAACCGCTGACCGGCGACCTGATCGAATGGGCCGACGTTGTGATCGCGATGGACCGCGAGCACCGCAACCGCATCAACCGCAAGTTCCGCACGCAGATGAAGGGCAAGCCGCTGGCCGTGCTCGGCATCCCGGACGACTATGATTATATGCAGCCCGAATTGGTCAGCCTGCTGACACTGCGGCTACAGCGATGGATAGCTTAGCTAAGGCAGCGCAGCTTGGTCGCCGGGCTCGATCATTCGAGCCGCCGATCATACATGGAAGCTAGCTATTGCTTTACGAGTCCGTCGCGTAAGGGGGAATGGTAATGCGGACAAAATCAGGACTTCCAAAGCGTCGGGCGTTGAGGCGGTTGCCGGAATTTCGCTTTGGACTGCGAACAAACCCAACGAGCGAGTCGCTTTTTCATGCCGCCCCCGAACGGCGGGGGCCGCGCCCGTCCGTGATAAGTTTTTTCGCGGGCTGCGGAGGGCTTGACCTAGGCGTTCACGGTGGTTTTCGCTTCCTGGATAGGATTTTTCCAAGGCTAAATTTCAATATTATCGCGGCTTACGACAATGAGCCAAGAGCAGTTGAAACCTATCGGTACAACATTTCTGAGCATGCTCACGTCCTGGATCTGACTACAATCTCAATGGATCGGCTGCCAAAGGCAGATGTTTTACTAGGCGGCTTTCCCTGCCAAGATTTTTCGAGCTGCGGGACGATGCAGGGCTTCGCAGGGATGCGAGGGCGTCTTTACGAAACGATGGTTAAATACATGGTCGCTCACCGACCGAAAATAGTTGTTGGTGAAAACGTACCGATGCTAAAAATGCTCAATGGTGGTAAGTATCTCGATACTATCGTCGCCGATCTGGCTTCCGTCGGTTATCGTGTAAAATACTGGCTACTAAACTGTCCGGACTATGGACTTCCTGCTTCGAGAAAGCGCGTTTTCATTATCTGTGTTAGGGACGATATACTGGGCTTTCCGTCAATGCCACAGCCGACGCATTTGATGCGCCAAATGGCGATTGATGACGCCATTGACGACCTCATCGACGTGACCGATGAGTCGATCACCAATCAGTCCCAGTATTTTGTCGCTACAAAGGCCACAGCAGGTGCCGGCCAAGGCGACCAAGTGTCCCGACGGGGGCAGTTGGGTTTTGCGGTGCGGGCCAACGTTAAGGGTCGGGTCCACTTCCATTACGAACTGGACCGGCGGCTCACCGTTCGTGAACTCGCGCGGCTCCAATCCTTTCCCGACGAGTTCGTGTTCCCCTATGCCGCAGGCCCAAACATCATGATGATCGGAAATGCTGTGCCGCCGATTGTGGGCCATGCCGTCATGTCGAGTATGCAAGACTTTCTATCAGCAATCGAATGCGATGCGATGGTCCACAACCGTTTGGTGGCCGCATGACGATCAACGCAGCGGATGCAGTTTACCGTGAGGTTTTCCTGACGCCTGTCAGGGTGTGCGCCAATTATCGACCGGCATTCGGAACAGCAAAAAATGCCGAAGAAATCTCGCTTCCGAAGTTTCAGCAATTGTTCGCCGCTGACCCTCTCTACGCTTGGCTTGGGCTCGACTCTCCACTCATGTACGCAGCTCATAAGGCGGCGGGCGGAATGACTTCAATTTACCGCCAGATCGGTATTGGATGTGAGAGGTTGGTGCGCGCCGTTATTCGGGACACGCTTCTGTTGTCCGAGGCGGAGGTTGCATGGGGCTATGACTCAATTCGAACGGATGGAAAAAGTCAGAGACTGGTTTTGGATGCTCGAATAGACACGAACCATCTAAGCGATGCCGAGGCATCGGCGCGAGTAACGGAATGGCTTGCTAGCGCAAGCGTTAAGATTAACCAGCATCGAGATGTATCGGGTGCGGTTTTCGAAGTCCGACAAGGATACAAAAGCGCTGATTCAAAGCGCCAAAATGCTGACCTTCGCTTCGGATTAGCGTCGTATGACGCAGGCTATCTCCCAGTTATAATGGTCATATCTACCCAAGTCAGTCAGGGCGTAATTGCACGTTACCGACAGAATAAACTAATGGTATTGACCGGAACGATGGATAATAATCCCACGACTAGCACATATGCATTTTTTGATCAGGTTGTCGGTTACTCACTTGCAAATTTCTTCGAACGCAACTCAGTTACAATCAAATCTGAGGTGGAGGCCATCTTGCAGTCATTGCTGACGGCCTAGCGTCGCAGCTCGAGCCCCTCCCTCAACCGCCCTCGCTCCGCATAGTCCCAGGGCACCGCATCCACTCCCGGATTACGGTGACAGTGGATTACGGTGACAGTGCACTAATTCGTCGGGGGGGGGGGGGGGGGGGGGGGG
>JAFAEG010000012.1 GCA_023424095.1 Pseudomonadota bacterium
CCCCCCCCCCCCCCCCCCCCCCCCCCCCCCCCCCGCCCCTCCACCACTCGCGTTGCGAGCGGTCCCCCTCCCCGAGAAATCTCGGGGAGGATTAAGGGGTCAGGCGACCTGCAATTGGTAGGTGCGATATTCCTCGCGCAGTGCAGTCTTCAGCAGCTTGCCGGTCGCGGTGTGCGGCAGGCTTTCGACGAAGAGGATTTCATCCGGCAGCCACCAGCGGGCGACGTGCCCAGCCAGATGCGCCTGGATCGCCTCGGCCGTCACCGAATCCTCCGCCGTCCGCACGACCAGCAGCAACGGCCTTTCGTCCCACTTCGGGTGCGGCACGCCGACCGCCGCGGCCTCCGCCACGCCGGGGCAGAGCATCGCGGCATTTTCCAGGTCGATCGAGCTGATCCACTCGCCGCCCGACTTGATCACGTCCTTCGCCCGGTCGGTGATCTGCATCACCCCGTCCGGATGGACCACCGCCACGTCGCCCGTGTCGAACCAGCCGTCCTGGTCGACCGCCGGCGCATCCTCCTTGAAATAACGCTGCACGATCCAGGGACCGCGCACCTGCAGTCGGCCGGAGCTGGTCCCATCGCGCGGCTGCGGCACGTCCTCGTCATTGACGATCCGCATCTCGACCCCGAACGGCGCCCTGCCCTGCTTGGCGATGATGTCGATCTTCTCGTCAAAGGCCAGCGCGTCCCAATTGTGCGGTCGAGCGCCGGTCGTGCCGATCGGCGACATTTCGGTCATCCCCCAGGCGTGGCCGACCTCGACCCCGCGGCTCTGGAAGAATTCGATCATGTTGCGCGGCGCGGCCGAGCCGCCGATCGTCACCAATTGCAGCTTGCCGAGATCGCGGCCGCTGGCGGCGACATAGTTCATCAACCCGAGCCAGACGGTCGGCACAGCGGCGGTGTGGGTCACGCCCTCGTCATGCAGCATGTCGCAGACCACGGACGGGGTATAATCGGCGGTGAAGACGATCTTCGGCCCGGCGATCGGCGCCGCGAAGGGCAGGCCCCAGGCGGCGGCGTGGAACATCGGCACGATCGGCAGCACCGTCGCCCGCGCCGACAGGTTGAAAATGTCCGGGCAGACCTCCGCCATCGCATGGATCACGGTGGAGCGATGCTCGTACAGCACGCCCTTCGGATTGCCGGTCGTGCCGGAGGTGTAGCAGAGCATGGCCGGCTCGCGCTCGTCGCCCTCGACCCAGGCATAGTCGCCGCTCTCGGCCGCGATCAGCGGCTCGAAACCGCCGTCCGGGCCGTCATAGCTGATATAATGCTCGATCGTCTCGAGATGGGGCCGAAGCGCGTCGATCAGCGGCTGAAAGGCCGCGTCGTAGAACAGCACCCGGTCTTCGGCGTGATTGAGGATGTAGATCAATTGCTCGGCGAACAGGCGCGGGTTCACCGTGTGGATGATCCCGCCCATGCCGATCGTGCCATACCAGCTGACCATGTGGCGGCTGTGGTTCATCGCCAGCGTCGCGACCCGGTCGCCCTTCTTCAGGCCCAGCCGTTCCAGCGCCTGCGCGAGCTTGCGGGAATCGCGGGCGATGCCGGCATAATCGGTGCGCGTCGTGCTGCCGTCGGCCCAGCGCGAGACGATTTCCCGGCCGCCATGTTCGCGCTCGGCATGGTCCAGAAGCCGCATGATCCGTAGCGGCCAATCCTGCATCGCGCCCAGCATCGTCCCTCTCCCATCCTATCTTGTCGACGGGAGCGCCCTCCCGCCTTTTTTGACGGGAGCGTGAGCACTCCCGCCTTTCTTTGACGGGAGCGTGAGCACTCCCGTTCGTCTTATTGACGGGAGTGTAAGCGAAGCGGGCGGCGCCTGTGAAGGCACCGCCCGCAATTTCATCACACGATGATTTGGCTCAACGTGCGAAGCAGGTCACGCCGGAGAACAGGTTGGTCACCTGCGCATCCGCGCCGGGGCCGCTGAGCATCGCGCCGATGCCGTTGACCGTCACTTCATTGCCCAACGTGCTGTTCGCAACCGGTTCGGCCGCCATCTCGTCGGCCAGCGCACTGCGCCGGGTGCCGATGGCCAGGCCGTGATAGCTTTCCAGCGCCGGGCTGGCGCCATCCAGCACCCAGCCGGCGAAGCGCCCGCCTTCGAAATGCAGATCGAGCGCGCCGTAGCTGACGAAATCGACGGGGCCGCTCGGGCAATCCGCATTGCGCCCGGTGGCGGACGGCGAGCCGAGGATCGCCGTGACCTGCTCGACCACCTGCGCCTGCGGCTGGCCGAAGCTGATCATATTGCTGTGGTGGAGGCCGACCGCGCCGCTGCTGAAGCCTTCACCGGTGAGCTCAATCTTCTGCGATGCGTCCGCCGGCACCGTGGCCTGCGCATTGTTGGCGGCCACCGGCGCGACGGTATTGGCGGCGGGCGCCGCGGTCGTGGCATTGTTCGCAGGCTGGGAAGCATTGCCCCCACCCGCGCAGCCGGCGGCCAACACGCAACTCAACGCGACTGTCACGATCAATCTGGTCTTCATCATAATCCCCCCCTTTGTGTCGCCGCGACCCTAAGCGGGCGATCGACGCACGGCAATGTGCGCCGGCGAGTCTGAATAGCGCCCGAAGCTTTTGTTCGATCAGCGGAAATTCCGGCGCGACAGCCGAGCGCGCAACCATATCCGCGCCGTAACGTTTGCAGGTCAGACCATCAAAACCAGGGAGTTACCCATGCTCGGCACCATCCTGATCGTCGTCTTGATCCTCCTCCTGATCGGCGCGCTGCCGACCTGGGGGCACAGCCGCAGCTGGGGCGCGGCGCCGTCCGGCATCCTCGGCACGATCCTGATCATCGTGCTCATCCTGTGGCTGATGGGCCGCCTGTAAGCTGAGAAAAGCCGGCGCTCAGCCGACCAAAGCGAGCGCCGGCTTCAATTCCGCCGTCAGCCGCGCCGCGGCGATGCCGGCGATCCGTTCGATCCGGGCGACGAGCTCGGCATCGACTAGAAAATCCCGGCCGATCACCAATTCCGCCTGGCCGGCGTCATGGTCCACCTTAAGCCGGGCCGACGAACTGCCGCCGCGATGTTCGGCCAGCAATGAAGCGAGCGCCGGCAGCGCGACGGGATCTGCGACCTCGATCTCCAGCTGCAGCCGGGTGCGCCGCGACAGCGATTCGAACCCGCTGACGCTGCGGATCGTCACGCGCGGCGTGTCCTCGCCGGGGCGACGGTCAAGCTCGACCCCAAGCAGCACGCACTGCCCGGCCTTCGCCGCCGCTTCGACTTCGGCGGACGCATCATCGTCGAAGCAGGTGGCGTCGAATTGCCCGGAAGGATCGGACAGCCGCGCCATCAGGAAACGGCGGCCCTTTTGCGAGGTCCGCCAGCGCGCATCCTCGACCAGGGCCGCCATCGTCGCGCGCACTCGTGCACCCTCCGCGGGCGGCGGCGCGGCGGCGATCGCGGCGAAGGTGCGGGCGCCCTGGGCATCGCAAAGGGCGCGGTAGCGATCGACCGGGTGGGCGGAGAAATAGAAGCCGAACGCCTCCTTCTCCTGATTCATCCGCTCGGCCATCGACCAGTCGGGCACTTGCGCAGGCCGCATCGGCACGACGTTGGCCGCGCCTTCGCCGAACAGGCCGCCCTGCCCGCTCACCCGCGAATCCGCGGCGCTGTTGGCCGCCGCCAGGATCGTTTCCGCCGCCGCGAAAGCCGCCGGCCGCTCGGCCAGATCGTCGAACGCGCCGGCGGCGGCCAGGCTCTCGATCTGGCGGCGGTTGATCAGGCGCGGATCGATCCGCGCGGCCAGATCCTCGAGGCTCTTGAAGCTGCCATTGGCCTCCCGCTCGGCGACCAATTGCTCCATCGCTTTCTCGCCGACGCCCTTCAGCGCGCCGAGCGCATAGCGGACCGCAAAGCCCTCCCCATGCGGCTCGACCTCGAAGTCCGCCCCGCTGGCATTGACCGACGGTGGCAGGCAGACGTGGCCGCCGCGCCGCAGATCGTCGATGAAGATGGCGAGCTTGTCGGTCTGGTGGATGTCGAAGCTCATCGACGCGGCGTAGAATTCGACCGGATAGTGCGCCTTCAGCCAGGCCGTCTGATAGGCGACGAGCGCGTAAGCCGCAGCGTGGCTCTTGTTGAAGCCATAGCCGGCGAACTTGTCGATCAAGTCGAACAACTCGTTCGCCTTGGCGGCCGGGATGTCGTTCGCGTTCTTGCAGCCTTCGACGAAAGTGGCGCGCTGGGCGTCCATCTCCGCCTGGATCTTCTTGCCCATCGCGCGGCGGAGCATGTCGGCGCCGCCCAGGCTGTAGCCGGCCAGGATCTGCGCGGCCTGCATCACCTGCTCCTGATAGACGAAAATGCCATACGTCTCGTTCAGGATCGGCTCGAGCGCCGGGTGCGGATATTCGATCTCGGCGCGGCCATTCTTGCGGTCGCCGAACATCGGGATGTTGTCCATCGGGCCCGGGCGGTATAGCGAGACCAGCGCGATGATGTCGCCGAAATTGCTTGGGCGGACGGCGGCCAGAGTGCGCCGCATGCCGTCCGATTCCAGCTGGAACACGCCGACCGTGTCGCCGCGCTGGAGCAGGGCATAGACGTCGGGATCGTCCCAGGAGAGCGTGTCGAGATCGACATGCACGCCGCGCTGCTCGAGCAATTCGGTGGCGCGGCGCAGGACGGACAGGGTCTTCAGGCCGAGAAAGTCGAACTTCACCAGCCCGGCCGCCTCGACATATTTCATGTCGAACTGCGTCACCGGCATGTCGGAACGCGGATCGCGGTAGAGCGGCACCAGTTCAGACAACGGCCGGTCGCCGATCACCACGCCCGCGGCGTGGGTCGAGCTGTGCCGGGGCAGGCCCTCAAGCTTCATCGCCAAGTCGAACAGGCGGCGGACCTGAACGTCGTCCTTGAACTCGGCGGCCAGCTCCGAAACGCCGTTCAGCGCCCGCTTCAGGTCCCACGGATCGGTCGGGTGGTTCGGCACCAATTTGGCCAGCCGGTCGACCTGGCCATAAGGCATTTGCAGCACCCGGCCGGTATCCTTCAGCACCGCGCGCGCCTTCAATTTCCCGAAGGTGATGATCTGCGCGACCTTGTCGCTGCCATAGCGGCTCTGGACGTAGCGGATCACCTCGCCGCGCCGCGTTTCGCAAAAGTCGATGTCGAAGTCGGGCATCGACACGCGTTCCGGGTTGAGGAAGCGTTCGAACAGCAGGCCCAATTTGATCGGATCGAGATCGGTGATGGTCAGCGCCCAGGCGACCACCGAGCCCGCGCCGGAACCGCGGCCCGGCCCGACCGGAATGCCCTGCTCCTTCGCCCATTTGATGAAGTCGGCGACGATCAGGAAGTAGCCGGGGAAACCCATGCCGGCGATGATGTCGACTTCGAATTCGAGCCGCTCGAAATAGCCGCGCCGTTCTTCGTCGGTCAGCTCCGTGCGCCCGGCCAGCCGCGCCTCCAGCCCCGCGCGCGCATCCCGGCGCAACTGCTCCGCCTCGCTCGCCGTGTCGCCGGCGACGCTGGGCAGGATCGGCTTGCGCGCCGGCGCGCCGAAGGCGCTGCGCTGCGCCACCACCAACGTGTTCTCGATCGCATCGGGCAGGTCGGCGAACAGCTGCCGCATCTCGTCGGCCGGCTTGATCCACGCCTCGGGCGACGAGCGGCGGCGGTCGTCGCGGTCGATCTGGCTCGACTGCGCGATGCACAGCAAGGCGTCGTGTGCGCCGTGAAACTCGGCCTCGGCGAAGCAGGCGGGGTTGGTCGCCACCAAAGGCAGCCCCCGCGCATCGGCCAGCGCCACCAAAGCCGCCTCCGCCGCGCTCTCTTGCTGGTCGCCGCGCCGGCTGATCTCGACATAGAGGCGATCGGGGAACAGCGCCTGCAGGGCGTCGGCCATCGCCTCGGCGGCGGGTGTCTGGTCATCGGCCAGCAGCCGGGTCAGCGCGCCCTCGGCCCCGCCGGTCAGCGCGATCAGGCCATCGGTTCGCCCGGTCAGGGCGGCAAAGGCGACGTGCGCATCCTGTTCGATCGGCCGGTCCAGATGGGCCATCGAGACCAAAGCGCAGAGATTCTCATAGCCCGCCTGGTCCTGCGCCAGCAAAGGCAGCCAGTCGATCTGCTCCGGCCGATTCGCCCGCGCCACGCCGAGCAAGGCGCCGATGATCGGCTGCACCCCGGCCTTGAAGCAGGCCTCGGTGAACGGCATCGCCGCGTAGAGCCCGTTGCGGTCGACCAAAGCCGCCGCCGGCAGCCCGAGCGCCTTCGCCCGCGCCGCAATCGCCTTCGGATCGATCGCCCCTTCCAGCATCGAGTAGGAAGAGAAGATGCGCAGCGGAACGTAGGGGGCGGCCATGCCCTTGTATGTGGGGATCGGGCCGGAATGGGAACAGCCGGGAGCGGCTTGTCCACAGCTTATCCGAGCAGCGCCTCGATATCCTTCTCAAGCGCCTCTGGCTTGGTCTGCGGGGCGTAGCGGTCGACGACCCTGCCGTCGCGGTCGACCAGGAATTTGGTGAAATTCCACTTGATGCCTTCGCTGCCGAGCAGGCCCTTGGCCTCGCTCTTCAGGTGGTTGAACAACGGCGCGGCGTCCGCGCCGTTGACGTCGACCTTGGCGAAGACCGGGAAGGTCACGTCATATTTCAGGCTGCAGAAGTTCGCGATTTCCGCCGCGTCGCCGGGCTCCTGCGCGCCGAACTGGTTGCAGGGGAAGGCCAGCACCGCGAAGCCGCGATCCTGATATTTGCGATGGAGCGCCTCGAGCCCCGCATATTGCGGCGTGAAGCCGCATTGGGAGGCGGTGTTGACGATCAGCAGCACCTGGCCGGCATAAGCCGACAGGTCGATCTGGCTGCCGTCCGCCGCCTTTACCGGCAGTTCGCTCAACACCGTCATGCGCCCTCCAGCCGCCCGTCGTGCAGCCGCAGCACCCGGTCCATCCGCGCCGCCAGCCGTTCATTGTGCGTGGCGACCAAAGCCGCACCCGCTTCCTCGCGGACGAGGCGGAGGAACTCGTCCAGCACCAGATCGGCCGTGGCCTCGTCCAGATTGCCGGTCGGCTCGTCCGCCAGCACCAAAGCCGGGTGGATCGCCAGCGCACGGGCGACCGCGACGCGTTGCTGCTCGCCGCCCGAAAGCTTCGACGGCCGGTGCGTCAGCCGCTGGCTCAGGCCCAGCGCGCCGAGCAGGCTTTCCGCCCGCGTGAGCGCGTCCGGCCGGGTCGCGCCGTTGATCAATTGCGGCAGCACCACATTCTCCGCCGCCGTGAAATCCGGCAGCAAATGATGGAATTGATAGACGAAGCCCAGCCGCTCGCGCCGCAGCCGGGTCCGCTCCCTGTCGTCGACCGACGCCGCCGGCTGACCCTCGATACGGATGTCGCCCTCGAAGCCGCCCTCGAGCAGGCCCACGGCCTGGAGCAAGGTGGATTTGCCCGAGCCCGAGGGGCCGAGCAAAGCCACGATCTCGCCCTGGCGCACCGAAAAATCCACGCCGCGCAGCACGTCGATCCGCACTCCGCCCTGCTCGAACGAGCGCTTCAGCCCGGCGACCGTGAGGACATCATTCATAACGCAGCACCTGTACCGGATCGGTTCGCGACGCGCGCCAGGCCGGGAAGAAGGTGAAGATGAAGCACAAGGTCAGCGCCATCACCACGATCGCGACGACCTCGACCGGATCGGTCCGCGCCGGCAATTCGGTCAGAAAACGCACGGTCGGGTCCCACAGATTCTTGCCCGAAATTGTCTGGAAGAATTCCACCACCGGCTGGCGGTAATGCAGGCCGAGCAGGCCGAGCAGCACGCCGAGGATGATGCCGAGCAGGCCGATGCTGAGGCCCACCGTCATGAAGATCTTCATGATCCCCGCCCGCGTCGCCCCCATCGTGCGCAGGATGGCGATGTCGCGATGCTTGGCGCGCACCAGCATGATCAGCGACGAGAGGATGTTGAACGCCGCGACCAGGACGATGATCGACAGCACGACGAACATCACCACCCGCTCCACCTGCAGCGCGTCGAAGATCTCAGCATTCAGCCGCCGCCAGTCGGAGACGACGGCGCCGGGCGGCGCGGCTGCGGCGATCGGCGCGACGATCTCGCCCACCCGGTCGGGATTGCTGGTCTGGACCTCGATCATGCTGATCGCATTGTCCATCAGCAGGAAGCTCTGCGCCTCCTCCATCGGCATGATGATGTAGGCCTTGTCGAAATCGTACAGCCCGACCTCGAAAGTCGCGACGATGTTGAACGAGACGATCCGCGGCACGGTGCCGAACGGCGTGCTCCGTCCCTCCGGGATGATCAGGCTGACCGTCGAGCCGATGTTCACGCCGAGCAGCTCGGCGAGCCGCGAGCCCATTGCGACATTGTCCGTGCCCGGCCGCACCTGCGACAGATCGCCGGCCATCACATTGTCGCGGATCAGCGCATTGTTCTGCAGATCCTCCACCCGCATGCCGCGCAGCAGGGCGCCTTCGACGCGGCCCTCATTGCTCGCCATCAGCGGCTGGGTGATCAGGGGCGTCGCTTCGGTCACGCCCGGCGTGCGCCGCGCGGTCTCCAGGATCGGCTGCCAATTCTCGAGCCGCCCCCCATAGGCCTGGATGACGGCATGGCCGTTCAGCCCCACCACCTTGTCGAACAGCTCCGCGCGGAAGCCGTTCATCACGCTCATCACGATCACCAGCGCGGCCACGCCCAGCATCACCGCGATCAGCGAGATGCCGGCCACCATGAAGATGAAGCCCTCGCCCTTCCCCGGCAGCAAATAGCGCCGGGCGATCATCCGTTGGTAACGGTTGAGGATCACGCAGTGAGCCTTGCCAGCGCGGCTTCGACCGACAATTCCTCGCGCTCGCCGGTCTTGCGATTCTTCAGCTCGACCACGCCGCGCGCGACGCCCTTGGGGCCGACGATCAGCTGCCAGGGCAGACCGATCAGGTCCATCGTCGCGAACTTCGCCCCGCCGCGCTCGTCGCGGTCGTCATAAAGCGTCTCGACCCCCGCAGTCGTGAGCTTCGCGTACAGCTCGTCTGCCGCCGCCGCGCAGGCTTCATCGTCGACGCGCATGTTGATCAGGCCGACCTTGTAGGGCGCGACGCTCTCCGGCCAGATGATGCCGCCTTCATCGTGGCTCGCCTCGATGATCGCGCCGATCAGCCGCGACACGCCGATGCCATAGCTGCCCATTTGCGGCGCCACTGCGGCCCCGTCCGGGCCCTGCACCGACAGGCCCATGCTGTCGGAATATTTGGTGCCGAAGGCGAAGATGTGCCCGACCTCGATGCCGCGCCGCTGGCGCAGGCGGTCCGCCGGCACCGGACAGTCGGCGACCTTGGCATGCTCCTCTTCCTCCATCGCGTAGAGGCCGGTCAGCTTGGCGATCATGTCGTGATCGGCAGCGAGCAATTCCTCGCGCGACACATCCTCGATCGCCGCGTCGTAGAAGATCGCGCTCTCGCCGGTTTCGGCCAGGATGTGGAATTCGTGGCTGAGATTGCCGCCGATCGGCCCGGTCGGCGCGCGCACCGGCACCGCCTGAAGGCCCAGCCGCGCGAAGGTGCGCAGATAAGCGACGAACATCGCCTCATAGCTCTTCGTGAGACCCGCTTCGTCCAGGTCGAAGCTGTAGGCATCCTTCATCAGGAATTCGCGCCCGCGCATCACGCCGAAGCGCGGGCGGACCTCGTCGCGAAACTTCCACTGAATGTGGTAGAGGATGCGCGGCAGGTCGCGATAGGAGCGCGCCGCGTCACGGAAGATGACCGTGATCATCTCCTCATTGGTCGGCCCGTAGAGCATCTCGCGCTCGTGCCGGTCCTTGAAGCGCAGCATTTCCGGCCCGTAGGCGTCGTAGCGGCCCGACTCACGCCACAGATCGGCCGACTGGATGGTCGGCATCAGCATTTCGATCGCGCCGGCGCGGTCCTGCTCTTCGCGGACGATCTGCTCGATCTTCCTGAGCACGCGCAGGCCCAATGGCAGCCAGGCATAGATGCCGGCCGCGGTCTGGCGAACCAGGCCGGCGCGAAGCATCAGCTGGTGGCTGACGATCTGGGCGTCCGAAGGAGTCTCCTTCATGACGGGCAGGAAGTGGCGGGAGAGGCGCATCCGCTGGTAAACTCACCTTTTGGTTGAGAGCGCGCTCCTACGGAACGCTCCCTTCGCTGGCAACTGCGCGACACTGTGGCAGGACTGTGGCGGGTCCGCCACACGAGCGCGGCAATCTGGCAACGAATGCCTGAAAACACATGACAATCGCCGGGAGCAATCCTAGCCCCATGCCACGAACTTAGGTCGATTGGTCGGGTTCGGGGAGGCTTCGGCTTGCCGTCTCTTGCGAGGTGAGGCGGTTTGAGCGGAGGCAGTTCCAAGGGGGTGAGACGGACTTTGGTCCGTTTCGTAGGTGCCCGGCTTCAGCAATGGAGCCGGGCACTTTCACATCCGGCGCAGGTCGAAATCCGAGCTCCCCTCCCTGCAAGGGAGGGGCCGGGGGTGGGTCGAGCGGGCGCCAGCCCGCTGCGAAACTCCAGCGTCGGGACTCGCATCGCTCTTCGAGCGATTACCCACCCCTACCCCTCCCTTGCAGGGAGGGGAGTCAGACTGGCTGCAAAAGGGGTACTTGGCGGCGCCCTTCGCTTTCGGCATGACTGTGGAAATGGACCCCGACGCCCCTCAGGACGCCGAAGAGGCCCCGCCCCTTCCCCCGCTGCAGCCGCATCCGCTCGAACCCGGCCGCAATTGCTGGCGGATCGAGCGCGCCGACAAGGTCCGGCTGATCGTCGACGCCGCCGATTATTTCGCCACCGTGCGCCAGGCGATGATGCAGGCGGAGAAGCGGATCATGCTGATCGGCTGGGATTTCGACGCCCGCGCCCGGATTGGCCCGACCTGGCACCCGCAATTCATCCCCGCCAATATCGGCCGCTTCGTGCTCTGGCTGGTGCGGCAGAAGCCGGAATTGCAGGTCTATCTGCTGCGCTGGGATTTCGGCGCGCTGAAGGCCCTGTTCCGCGGCACCACGCCGATCACCGTCGCGCGCTGGGCGCTGAACAAGCGCATCCATGTGAAGCTGGACGGCGTCCATCCGTTCGGCGCCTCGCATCACCAGAAGATCGTGGTGATCGACGACAGCCTGGCCTTTTGCGGCGGCATCGACATCACCTCCAACCGCTGGGACACGCGCGAGCATGAGGATGACGATCCCCGCCGGGTCGGTCCCCACGGCGCGCCCTACCCGCCCTGGCACGACACGACGATGGCGCTCTGCGGCCCCGCCGCGAGCGCGCTGGACGAGCTCGCCCGCACCCGCTGGCACCGCGCCGGTGGCGCCGAGCTGCCGGACCTTGGAGAGCGCGTGGCCCATTGGCCGGACGGGCTGGAGCCGCATTTCACCGATGTCGACGTCGCCATCTCGCGCACCCAGCCGGCTTATGGCGATGCCGAGGAAGCGCATGAGATCGAGACGCTCTATCTCGACATGATCGCGCGGGCGAAGCGCACCGTTTACGTCGAGGGCCAATATTTCGCCTCCGGCCTGATCGCCGAGGCGATCGCCAAGCGGCTGCAGGAGCCGGATGGCCCCGAATTCGTGCTGGTCACGCCGCAATGGGCGCATGGCTGGCTGGAGCAGGTGGCGATGGACACCGCCCGCTCGCGCCTGTTCGAGGCGGTCAAGCAATATGACAAATTCGACCGCTTCCGGATCTACATGCCCTTCACCGCGAAGGGCGAGGCGATCTACGTCCACGCCAAGATCATGATCGTCGACGACGAACTGTTCCGGCAGGGCTCGTCCAACCTCAACAACCGCTCGATGCGGCTCGACACCGAATGTGACGTGACGCTCGACGCCTCGCTGCCCGGCCATGACCGCATCCGCCCGCAAATCCTGGCGCTGCGCGACGATCTGCTGGCCGAACATCTGGGCGTGAAGCCGGCGGCGGTGACTGAGGCGTGGCAGGAAAGCGGCTCATTGATCCAGGCGGTGGAGCGGCTGCGCGGCGGCGGCCGGAGCCTGCACGTCTACGAACCCCCGCCCCTCACCCTGGGCGGCAAGTTCGTCGCGGAGAATCAATTGCTGGACCCCGACGGGCCGGGCGCCGCCTTCGAGCCGCTGACCAAGCGCAACCTGTTCCGCCGGCTGCGCAGACCGAAAGACGATTAACGCGGCAGCGGGTGGGCGTGGCCGTTCGAATCGAGCGCCGCGCGCCGGCCCGCGGCATGGGCTTCGGCATCGGTCCACCAGCTGTGCAGATCGGAGCCCGCGCGCATCGCCGGCGACCAGGCCGCCCCGGCCGCATGCCGTTCGGTGATTCGGGACAGATGGGTGAGCGATACGGGGCCGACAAAGGAGAGACCCGCCACCCCCTCATGGGTCCAGATCACCACCGCTTCGGGCATCAGCATTTCTTCGAGCTGAACCAGCACCGACTCGCCCGGCTGCAAAGTGGCGTCGATCAGGCCGGAGACGCCGAGGTCGGAAAGGTCGCGGATCCGCAGGCGAAGCCGCTGGCCGTCGTCACGAAACAGGAACAGCTCGGCGCCGGCCAGACGCGTGCGCGGCGAACGGCGGCGTTCGCTGGCGTTGGCCACCGTTGTCCCCGCTCCATCCAACTCGAAACTCTCCCAAGCCCGGCAATCGGCGAAGGTGATAGACTGCCGGGGTTGAAGGCAAGGTTGCGGGTCATGGTTTACGAATGACGAAGCGGACAGTGTCCGCTTCCGTACAGCGGGGCCTAGGCGGCCTTGGCGAGTTCGACCTGCTCGACCGGCGCGACCGCGGGCGCCGGCTGGGCAAGCAGCTCGACCTTCGCCTGCTTCGCGGCGCCACGGCGACGGTTCGGGAAGACGAAGCGGATGGAGGCGATGACGACACCGACCGCGAGATAGCCCACCGCCGTGCCGACCGGGTTCCAGATCAGCAGCGGCGCCATCGCGAGACGCAGCAGATTCGACGGAATGTGCAGATCCTCGCCCAGCGCTTCGCAGACGCCGAAGAAGGTATCGTCGCGAGTGAAGAGGTTCTGGCGGGTCTCGGTCGTCATCGTGCAGGTCCTTCGCAAACTGTGGCCGCTTGGCCGGATGCAAAGGACACAGCAGATGCCGTGCCAGTTTTGGAAAGTTACGACTTATCAGCGACTTGGCAAAAATCTGCCGTACCGCAGAGCCCGTGGCACTCAGCTAATACACCCCATAACTTGGCGGATTTCACCAAATATTGCGGGTCAGAACAGCCGGCTCTGCTTGACCGCCGCCTCGATGAAGCTCGCGAACAAGGGATGCGGATCGAACGGCTTGCTCTTCAGCTCCGGGTGGAACTGCACGCCGATGAACCAGGGATGGTCCGGCCGCTCGACGATCTCCGGCAGCGCGCCGTCCGGGCTCGTGCCGCTGAACACCAGCCCGCCTTTCTCAAGCGCGTAGCGATAATGGGTGTTCACCTCGTAGCGGTGGCGGTGGCGCTCGCTGATCTCGGTCGCGCCATAGATGCTGGCGACCCGGCTGTTGCCGCCAAGCTTCGCCGGATAGGCGCCGAGCCGCATCGTGCCACCCAGATCGCCGCCCGCCGCGCGCTGCTGCAGGCCGTCCTCGGTCATCCACTCGGTGATCAGGCCGACGATCGGATCGTCGGTCTCGCCAAATTCGGTTGAGCTGGCGTCCGCAAAGCCTTCCGCGCGCGCCCCCTCGATGCAGGCCATCTGCATGCCGAGGCAAATGCCGAAGAACGGCACCTTGCGCTCGCGGGCGAAGGCGACGGAGGCGATCTTGCCTTCCGAGCCGCGCTCGCCGAAGCCGCCCGGCACCAGGATCGCGTGCATCGGCTCAAGCCGCTCGGCGATGTCGGTCTCGGGATGCTCGAACATCTCGGCGTCGAGCCACTTGATGTTGACCTTCACCCGGTTGGCGATGCCGCCATGGACGAGCGCCTCGGTCAGGCTCTTATAGGCGTCCGCGAGGCCGACATATTTGCCGACCACGCCGATCGTCACCTCGCCCTCCGGGTGGAGCAGCCGGTCCATCACGTCGTTCCAGCGCGCCAGATCGGGCGCGGGTGCATCCTCGATGTCGAAGGCGCGCAGCACTTCCGCGTCCAGCCCCGCTTCGTGATATTGCGCCGGCACCGCATAGATGGACTTGGCGTCCAGCGCCGGGATCACCGCTTCCTTGCGGACGTTGCAGAACAAGGCGATTTTCGCCCGGTCGCTCTCGGGGAGCGGATGTTCGCAGCGGCAGACGATCACTTCCGGCTGGATGCCGAGCGAGGTCAGTTCGCGCACGCTGTGCTGGGTCGGCTTGGTCTTCAATTCGCCGGCCGCGGCGATGAAGGGCACCAAGGTGGTGTGGATGGACAGGGTCTGGCCCCGGCCCGCTTCGTTGCGGAACTGGCGGATCGCCTCGATGAAGGGCAAAGATTCGATGTCGCCGACCGTGCCGCCGACCTCGCAGATCATGAAATCCAGGCCGTCTTCAATGTCGCCGCCGATGAAATCCTTGATCTCGTTGGTGACGTGCGGGACGACCTGCACGGTCGCGCCCAGATAGTCGCCGCGCCGCTCCTTGGTGATGATGTCGCGGTAGATGCGCCCGGTGGTGATATTGTCCGACTGCCGGGCCGCGACGCCGCTGAAGCGCTCATAGTGGCCGAGATCGAGATCGGTCTCCGCGCCATCGTCGGTCACATAGACTTCGCCATGCTGATAGGGGCTCATCGTCCCCGGATCGACGTTGAGATAGGGATCGAGCTTGCGAAGCCGCACGGTGTAGCCACGCGCCTGCAACAAAGCGGCGAGCGATGCCGCCATGAGACCTTTGCCAAGCGAGGAGACCACGCCGCCGGTAATGAAAATGAACCGCGCCATGGGAGTTGAGGCTTAAGCGGGGTTCACGGCGCGGGGCAAGGGCGGGAATCGCCCCCTTGCGAAAAATCCTGCGCGCGAACCGCTTACTGGGCGATCGGAACGCCGCCCTGCTGGTTGGCGGGCGCGGCCGGGCCGGGGGCCGGGGTGGCCGGCGCGGGCTGCGCCGGGCCGAGCTGGCCGCCGGAGGTCGGCTGGGCCGGGCGGACCGCATTGGCGTCGATCACGCGCGGACCGCCCTGCTGCGCGGCCAGCGCCGCCAGCACGATCGAGAGGCCGATGAAGATCGACGCCAGGATCGTCGTCGCGCGGGTCAGGAAGTCAGCCGCGCCGCGCGCGCTCATCATCCCCGACGGGCTGCCGCCGCCGGCGAGGCCGCCGCCTTCTGAACGCTGCATCAGGATCACGGAGATCAGGGCAATGGCGACGAGCGTCTGAACGATCAGAATGAACAGGAACATTGGCGGCTTTCGAAGTCGGGAATGCGCGCGGGAGACCGCGCACGTTGCCCGGCGACTTAGTAGATGGCAGCCCGCCGTGCAACCGGTGGGCGCTTTTGCTGGCGCCACGCCAGAGGCGCGGCTTGGTTAGCTCTTCGCCGCAGCCTCGATGATCGGCACGAACTGCTCGGCGGTCAGGCTCGCGCCGCCGACTAGAGCTCCGTCCACATCCGGCACCGCGAACAATTCCGCCGCATTGTCGGCCTTCACCGAACCGCCATAGAGGATGCGGATCTGCTCGCCGCCGACGCCCGGCCCGGCCGAACCATCGGTCAGCGCCTTGCGAATCGCGGCGTGCATTTCGGCCACGTCGGCCGGCGTTGCGGTCTTGCCGGTGCCGATCGCCCAGATCGGCTCGTAAGCGACGACCAGTTCGCCGTCGCCAACCTCCTGCGGCAGCGATTCCGCCAGCTGGCCCGTGACCACCTCGATATGCCGGCCAGCCTCGCGCTCGGCCTCGCTCTCGCCGACGCAGACGATCGCGGTCAGGCCCGCGGCCAGCACCGCCTCCGCCTTGGCCCGCACTTCCGCGCTGGTTTCATGCTGGTCCGCGCGCCGCTCGGAATGGCCGACGATCGCCAGCCGCCCGCCGGCTTCCTTGATCATGCCGGCGGAGATGTTGCCGGTGTGCGCGCCGCTTGCCGCCGCGTGGCAATCCTGGGCGCCGATCTTCAGCCCGGCGCCGCGAGTCACCGCCGCCGACAGCAAGGTGAAAGGCGGGCAGACCGCCACATCCACCCCCGAAGCGCCGCGCGCCGCCTCGGCGATCGGCAGCAATTCCTTCAGCGACGCGAGGCTGCCATTCATCTTCCAGTTTCCGGCAACCAGCTTTCGGCGCACGTGCACGCTTGTTTCTCCCATCGGGTAAAGTCCCGCGCCGGGTAGCAAGCCGGATGCGGCGCGCCAAGCCGCCCGGCCCAACTCGCCCGGCCCAACTCGCCCCGCCTCAGGACGGTCGAACTTGCCGCGCGCGACCGGCATCCTTATGGGTGCCCGCCGGCCTGCGTGCCGCGCAGCCAGAACCCCCAGAATCGGAAAAAGTCTCGTCCATGGCCCAGAAGAGCAAAGTTCGTTCCGTCATCCTCTTCGGCTTTCTCGGCCTCGCGCTGATCGCGATGGTCGTGACGGGCTTCGGCACCGACGGCATGGGCGGCATGGGCAGCATCGGCGGCGCCCAGCAGGGCCAGACCATCGTCTCCGTCGGCGATGACGAACTGACCGACACCGAAGTGCGGCAGCGGATGAACTTCGCCTTCAGCCAGGCCTCGCGCCAGAATCCGGGCATTACCCGGGAGCAATTCTACCAGGATTATTTCGACCAGATGCTCGACCAGCTGGTCGAAAGCCGCACGCTGACCGCCTTCGCGCGAAGCATCGGCTTCGTCGCGCCGGACGCGCTGATCGATCGGGAAATCGTCTCCAACCCGGCCTTCCTGAACGTCGCCGGCCAATATGACGACGCCACCTTCCGCGCCTATTTGCAGGGCCAGGGCGTCACCGAAGCGCAGATCCGCGGCGAGATCGCCCAGTCGCTGCTGATCCGCATGGTCACCGGCCCGGTCAGCACCGGTGCAGCCACGCCCGACTCGGTGACCCGCGAATATGCCAATCTGCTGCTCGAGACCCGCGCCGGCCAGCTCGGCCCGATCCCGACGCAGATCCTGTCCGCCGGGATCAATCCGAGCGATCAGGAAATCGCCAATTTCTACCAGCAGAATCAGCGGCAATTCCTGCTGCCGGAGCGCCGTGTTCTCCGCTTCGCCCTGATCGGGCGCGAGCAATTGGGCGATGCCGCCCGCGCGACCGATGCCGAGATCCAGGCATATTATCAGGAAAACCAGGCGCAATACGGCCCAACCGAAACGCGCAGCGTGCAGATCTTTACGGCGCAGGACGAAGCCGCCGCCCAGCGCTTCGCCGAATCGGTGCGTGGCGGGACGAACTTTGCCGAGGCCGCAAGCGGCGCCGGCTTTGCCGCAGCCGACATCAATTTCCCGAATCAGCGCCGCGAGCAGCTGGCCAGCGCGACCAGCCCGGAAGTCGCCGAAGCCGTGTTCGGCGCCGCGCAGGGCGGCCTGGTCGGCCCGACCCGCACCCCGACCGGCTTCAAGGTCGTCCGGGTCGAGAGCATCACCCGCAACGAAGGCCGCCCGCTGGACGCGGTGCGCGCCGAAATCGTCACCGCGGTCGAACAGCGCAAGCTCGTCGAGGCCCTGACCACCAAGATCGAGCAGATCGAACAGCAGGTCGCCGACGGCGCCAGCTTCGAGGAAGTCGCACGTCAGGCGGGCCTGCAGATGCAGACCACGCCGGCGATCGCCGCCGACGGCGCCGCACCGAATTTCCAGTTCCCGCAGCCGCTCGCGCCTTTGCTGGCCGAAGCCTTCCAGCTCGAGCCGAACGAGGATCCGGTCGTCGCCACGATCACCGCGGATCAGCAATTCGCCTTGCTCCAGGTCGGCAATGTCGTCGCCCCGGCCGCGCCGCCGCTCGACCAGATTCGCGACGAGGTCCGCACCCGCCTGATCCGTCAGACCGCGATGGAGCGGGGCCGCGGCATCGCCGAGGGGATTGTCAGCCGGATCAACGGCGGCATGGCGCCGGAGCAGGCCTATGCGCAGGCGGGGCTGAGCCTGCCGCCGCGCGAGGCCGTGACCGCGCGCCGCTTCCAGATCGCGCAGGCCGGCCAGCAGGTGCCGCCGCCGCTTGCGATCCTGTTCGCCATTCCCGAAGGCCGCGCCAAGGCGATCCGCGCCCCCAACAATGCCGGCTGGATCGTCATCCACCACCAGCGCCGGACCGCGGGCAATGTCACCAGCGATCCGCAGGGCAATGACGTGCTCACCACCATGCGCCAGCAGCTCAATCAGGTGATCGGGTCGGAGATCCAGCAGCAGCTCGCCCGTGCGGTGCAGAGCGTCATCCCGGTCGAGCGCAACGAGGAATTGCTGAACGCTCTGCGCGCCGCCTTGCTCGCCGGTCAGTAATCGCGCGGCGCTCGGCCCCCGCGCGGTGATTCTGGTCGTCGACAATTATGACAGCTTCACCTGGAACCTCGTTCATTATCTGACCGAGCTTGGCGCCGACGTGCGCGTCGTCCGCAATGACTTACTCACCGCCGACGAGGCGCTGGCGAGCGGGGCCGAGGCCTTCCTGATCTCACCGGGCCCCGGCACGCCCGACCAGGCCGGGATCAGCCTCGCCCTCGTCGCGGCCTGCGCGGCGGCTCGGCGGCCCTTGCTCGGCGTCTGCCTCGGTCACCAGGCGATCGGCCAGCATTTCGGTGCACAAGTGGTGCGCGCGCCGCAGGTGATGCACGCCAGGATTTCGCCGGTCGCGCATGATGGGACGGGGCTGTTCGAAGGCCTGCCGACGCCGTTCGCGGCCGCGCGCTATCACTCGCTGGTGGTCGCCGAAGCGGGCCTCCCGGCCGAGCTCACCGTCACCGCCCGCGCGCCCGACGGCACGATCCAGGGGCTGCGTCATGCCGGCCTGCCGATCCACGGCGTGCAATTCCATCCCGAAAGCATCGCCAGCGAGCATGGCCACGCTGTGCTCCGGAATTTCCTGGCCATTGCGGGCGCTTGACACCCGCCGGAACGTTCCATACACGTTCCGCAAACGTTCCTGGGGAGGCCCGGCATGCTGACGCGCAAGCAACATGAGCTTTTGCTCTACATCGACAAGCATCTCGGCGAGACCGGCGTGTCGCCTTCGTTCGAGGAGATGAAGGATGCGCTCGACCTGAAGTCGAAGAGCGGCGTCCACCGGCTGATCTCGGCGCTGGAGGAGCGCGGCTTCATTCGCCGCCTGCCCAACCGCGCTCGCGCCCTCGAAGTGCTGAAACTGCCGGACACGCGCGGCGGCGCGGCGCAGACGGCCGCCAATGACGGCGGCGCGAAGCTGCGCACCCCGCAGGCCGCCAACGACGTGCTCGACATCCCCCTGCACGGCCGCATCGCCGCCGGCACGCCGATCGAGGCGCTGCAGGGCAGCGACACCCTCCCCGTCCCCGCCGCCTTGCTCGGCCCGGGCGAACATTATGCGCTGGAAGTGGCCGGCGATTCGATGGTCGAGGTCGGCATCCTGGACGGCGATTATGCCCTCGTCCGCAAGACCGACACCGCCCGCGACGGCGAGATCGTGGTCGCCCTGATCAACGAGGAAGAAGCCACCCTCAAGACCTACCGCCGCGAAGGCCAGATGATCCGCCTCGACCCCGCCAACCGGCAGTACGACCCGCAACGTTATCCGGAAAATTCGGTGCGGATTCAGGGCAAGCTGGCGGGGCTGCTGCGGCGTTACTGAGAGATGCAGTTTCGTCCGATAGTGCCGGAAGGCGCGGCGCGCACTGACGCTGGTAGAACCCAGATCGCTCCATTACGACCGACTAATGTACACGCAGCACGAACGTGACCTTCTAAAGCCGCACCTGTTCGCCGACGAACGTCTTTTTTGGGCGGGACAACCTAAGCAGGGTCTTGTGTGCAGCGGGAGGGATGTATTCCTGATCCCGTTCAGCCTCCTGTGGGGCGGGTTCGCTCTGTTTTGGAACCTGCAGGTTTGGAGCTTTCCGGCTACAGGTCCGGGCCAGCCCGACTGGTTCTTCCGCCTTTGGGGGCTGCCGTTCCTGATCGTCGGTATCTATCTAATTATCGGACGCTTCATCCACGACGCGGCCCTTCGCAAGAACACCGTCTATGGTGTGACTGACCAGCGCGTGCTCGTGATCCGCGGGCTCACGTCAGGGAAACTCTCGTCGCTCGATATTGGCCGCCTGCCTAAGCTCGATCTGACCGAGCACAAAGATGGCACTGGCACGATCGACTTCGAAGGCAACGAGCAAACCATCTGGGGCAACGGCGGCTTCGGATATTGGACGCCCGCGATGAGCAGCACGAAGCGCTTCTTCCAGATCGGTAATCCGCGCGATGTCTATCAGCTCGTCCGCAAGCAAGCCCACGCTTCGGGCGACGCAACTTCGTCAGAGTACCATCACCGCAGTTAGACTTCACTGCGCCCAATGATGACGGCCGATATGGTCGCGGACGCTGGTGACGCGTGGGGTCGATCCGAGCGAGAAAGCGAGGCCGCCGGTCTCGCTCAGCAATTTGCGGTCGGCTTTCAGCCAGCGGGGGCGGCAGGCGTCGGGGAGCGGGCGGTCGCTGACGACGATGTCGGCCTCGGCGCAGGCGGCGATCATTTCGTCCCAGCGCACCCAGTCGCGGCTGCGCGTCGCGAGGATGCGATAGCTGGGCGTGCCGCGGGTCTCGTAAACGCACAAAGCGTCGCTGCAGGCGGCGTTGCGCACGGTTTCGAGTTCAAGAAAGTCCGGCTCGACGCCTGACAATTCAGCCAGCACGTCGCGGACATATTCGCCGACGCGCGGACGCAGCAGGGCCAGCCGCCCCTCCTCCGTGCGCACCGCGAGATGCTTGCCGTCGCCGGTGACCAGCAGGTCCGGCGGTGAGACGAGGACGATCGCGCTGATGCCGAGGACGAGCGGCGCGGCACCCAGCCAGCGCCAGCGCTGCCGCCACAGGCCCATCCACAGCAGGCCGCCGACCACCAGCAGGAAGACGCCCGCCGGCACTGCGGGCACCAGGGCGACGGCGCCGGGCGCCGCCGCGACACCGTGCGCAAGCCCGACGAGGAGCCACAAGGCCTGGTCGCACAGCCACCAGAACGGGGCGCCCAACCCGGCAAGGTCGAGCAACAGGGCGATCGCCTCCAGCGGCATGATGATGAAGGTGGTCAGCGGGATCGCGATGATATTGGCGAGGGCGCCGTAGAGCCCGGCCTGATGGAAGTGGAACAAGGCGATGGGAGAGATGGCAAGCTCGACCGCGAGCCCGGTCAGCAGCAGGCCGAGCAGGCCCCGGCCGAATCTCTTGCCCCAGCTTTCCTCACGCCGGGTCAGCAAGGCCCGGATGCGCGGATGCTCATGCAAGGCGACGATCGCGGTGATCGCCGCGAAGCTGAGCTGAAAACTCGGCCCGGCCGCCGATTCGGGCCAGAACAGCAGGACGATCACCGCCCCGGTCGCGACCAGCCGCAGGGTGATCGCCTCACGCCCCATCGCGATGCCGATCAGCACCAGGATCGCGGCGACGCAGGAGCGCACCGTCGGCACCTCCGCGCCGGTGAACAAGGTGTAGGCGATGGCGACCAGCCCGGCGATGCCCGCCGCGACCAGCACGAGGTTGAAGCGCAGGGCCAGGAACGGGCTCAACGCCAGCAGCCGCAGCGCGAGCAGCATCACCGCACCGACCACGGCGGTGATGTGCAGCCCGCTGACCGAGAGCAGATGCGCGAGGCCCGAGGCGCGCATCGCCTCCGCATCCTCCTTGCTGATCGCGCCCTGATCGCCGGTCGCCAGCGCCGCCGCGATCGCGCCGGGGCTGCCCGGCATCTGTTCCTGGATATGCGCCGAGGTCCGCTGGCGGGCGGTGTTCAGCCACGCGCTCCAGCTTCCCTCCGCCGGCCACTCGACGATCTCGACCTGCCCGAGCACCCGCCCGGTCGCCCCGATCCGCGCAAACCAGGCCGTCCGCGCGAAATCATAAGCGCCCGGCAGCGCCATCGGCGGCGGCGGCAGCAGGAAGGCGCGCAGCCGCACCGCGACACCCGGCTCAAGCCCCTCCGGCGCCTCGTCGATCGGCACCGATACGCGCAGCTGCGGCGGCAGGTTCGGCGCATCGCGCGGCGCGAGCAGCAGGCGGACCTGATCGCGCGCGGCCAGCCGGTCGGCCCTCACGATATCGGCGGTGAAGATCGATGCCCCGGGCCGCTCCAGCCGCGGCGCCGCCACGCTCTCCGCCCGCGCCCAGATCAGGGCGCAGCCGAGCCCCGCGAACAAGGCGAACCAGGCCAGCGCTGCCAGCGTCCGGCTGCCGCGGCCCAGCGCCAGCGCTCCGAGCAGCAATGCGCCACAGCCGACGATGAACGCCGTCCACCCCCAAGGCTCAGGCAGCCAGAACCAGGCGGCGATGCCGGCGAGCAGGCCGACCGGGATCCACAGAGGCAATTGCTCGCGCTCGATCTCCAGCAGCCGCTCGAGCCGCCCGAAGGCGGCACCGAACGCGCCGCGGAGCCGTGCCAAGACCACCCCTTTCTTGCCCCCTCCGCGCTATGCTACGGCCCCGCGTCCCCCATCGCGGGTCCGTACAGTTTTGGAGAAGTCGCGCGTGAGCGCAAGCAACCCCACCAATCCGGCGCAAATCGTCACGCGCTTCGCCCCGTCGCCCACGGGCTTCCTGCACATTGGCGGCGCCCGCACCGCTCTGTTCAACTGGCTCTATGCCCGCCGTCATGGCGGCCGGTTCGTGCTGCGCATCGAGGACACCGACAAGGCGCGCTCCACCGACGAAGCGATCGCCGCGATCCTCGACGGCATGCGCTGGCTTGGCCTCGATTGGGACGGGCACGAATATTATCAGTCGCAATTCTGGGCGCGCCACGCCGAGGTCGCCAATGCGATGCTCGACTCCGGCCACGCTTACCGCTGCTACCTGACCGCCGAGGAGCTGGCTGCCGCCCGCGAGGCCGCGCAGCGCGAGCGCCGTCCCTTCCGGATCGACAGCAAGTGGCGCGACTCCAGCGATCCCGCGCCGGACCTGCCGTTCGTCGTCCGCCTGAAGGCCCCGCGCGACGGCGAGACCGTGATCGAGGATCAGGTCCAGGGCAAGGTCACAGTCAAAAACGAGGAGATCGACGATTTCGTCCTCCTCCGCTCGGACGGTTCGCCAACCTATATGCTCGCCGTAGTCGTGGACGATCACGACATGGGCGTGACTCACATCATCCGCGGCGACGATCACCTCAACAACGCCTTCCGTCAGCTCGCGATCATCCGCGCAATGGGCTGGCCGGTGCCGGTCTACGCCCACGTCCCGCTGATTCACGGCCCCGACGGCGCGAAGATGTCGAAGCGGCACGGCGCGGTCGGCGTCGATGCCTATCGCGACGAGCTGGGCATGCTGCCCGAAGCGGTGTTCAACTATCTGCTCCGCCTCGGCTGGGGCCATGGCGACGACGAGATCATCAGCCGCGAACAGGCGATCGAATGGTTCGGCCTGGACCATGTCGGCAAGTCGCCCTCCCGCTTCGACATGAAGAAGCTGGAGAATCTCAACGGCCACTATCTGCGAGAGGCCGATGACACGCGCCTCGCCGCTCTGGTCGCAGCGCAATTGGGCCGCGAGCCTGACGATCTGCTCGCCCGCGCCATGCCGAGCCTGAAGATGCGCGCGAAGAGTCTGCACGAACTCACGGAGGGCGCGCATTTCCTCTTCGCCTCCCGTCCGCTGGCGATGGACGAGAAGGCCGCCGCCTTGCTACAAGGCGATGCGCCGGACCTGCTGGCAGCGATCCATGCCGAGCTATCCAAGCTCGAGGCGTGGAGCGCGGAAACGACCGAGCAGGCGGTGCGGGAGGTTGCCGAGGCGCAGGGAGTGAAGCTTGGCCAGGTCGCGCAGCCTTTGCGCGCCGCTTTGACTGGCCGTGCGACATCCCCGGGTATTTTTGATGTGCTGGCGTTGCTTGGGCGGGAGGAAAGTCTTGCCCGGATCGGCGAGCAGGCAAGGAAGGACTAAGTATGGCGGACGATACGGCGACCCTCAGCGTTGGCGGCAAGAGCTTCACTACCCCGGTCAGGTCAGGCAGCGTCGGCCCGCAAGTGGTCGATATCCGCAAGCTCTATAACGACGCCGACGTCTTTACCTACGATCCGGGCTTTACCTCCACGGCCAGCTGCCAGTCGGAAATCACTTACATCGATGGCGACGCGGGCATCTTGCTGCACCGCGGCTATCCGATCGACCAGCTGGCCGAAAAGTCGACCTTCATGGAGGTCTGCTATTTGCTGCTGGAAGGCGAACTTCCCAACCAGGGCGAGCTCGACAATTTCACCCACACGATCATGCGCCACACCATGCTGCACGAGCAGCTGGCGACCTTCTATCGCGGCTTCCGGCGCGACGCTCACCCGATGGCGATCATGTGTGGCGTGGTCGGCGCGCTCTCCGCTTTCTATCACGACAGCACCGACATCACCGATCCGGTGCAGCGCAAGATCGCCTCGCACCGGCTGATCGCCAAGATGCCGACGATTGCGGCGATGGCGTACAAGTACAGCATCGGCCAGCCGTTCATGTATCCGCAGAACAGCCTGACCTACACCGGCAACTTCCTGCGCATGACCTTCGGCGTCCCGGCCGAGCCCTATGAGGTCAATCCGGTGATCGAGAATGCGATGCGCCGCATCTTCATTCTCCATGCCGACCATGAGCAGAACGCCTCGACCTCGACCGTCCGCCTGGCCGGTTCGTCGGGCGCGAACCCGTTCGCCTGTATCGCCGCCGGCATCGCCTGCCTGTGGGGTCCGGCCCATGGCGGCGCCAACGAGGCTGCGCTGAACATGCTGCGCGAGATCGGCCGGCCCGAGCGCATTCCGGAATATATCGCCCGCGCCAAGGACAAGGACGATCCCTTCCGGCTGATGGGCTTCGGCCACCGGGTCTATAAGAATTTCGATCCGCGCGCGAAGGTGATGCAGAAGACCGCCGAGGAAGTGCTGAACGAGCTCGGCATTTCCGATCCCGTCCTCGACACCGCCCGCGAGCTCGAGCAGGTCGCGCTCCGGGACGATTATTTCATCGAGAAGAAGCTCTACCCGAACGTCGATTTCTACTCGGGCGTCATCCTGAACGCGATCGGCTTCCCGACCTCGATGTTCACCGCCCTGTTCGCCCTCGCCCGCACCGTCGGCTGGGTCGCGCAGTGGAACGAGATGATCTCCGATCCTGAGCAGAAGATCGGCCGTCCGCGCCAGCTTTATGTCGGCCCGACGCAGCGTGATTACGTGCCCGTGGGCCAGCGTTGAGCGCTGACCACACGGCCATTCCAGACGATTTCGAACATCCGCCCACGCCCTTTGGGGCGCGGCTGTTCATCTATCTGGTCGCGGGCTGGTCCGGCTTCTACGTGATGCTGGTCGAGCTGCTCGGCGGGCGGCTGATCTCCCCTTATTTCGGCAGCTCGGTCTACGTCTGGGGCGCGATCATCTTCATCTTCATGGTGGGGCTGGCGATCGGCTATCTCGCCGGCGGCATCCTTTCGATGCGCGCGCCCAGCATCGGCAAATTGTGCCTGATCCTGCTGGCCGCCGCCGCCGCGACGCTGCCGATCCTGCTGCTGCCTGGGCCGATCCTCGACGCCATTTACGATCTTGGCCTCGATCCGCGCGCCGGCTCGCTGGCCGCCTGCGCCGCGCTGTACCTGATCCCCACCATCTTCAGCGGCATGGTCTCGCCTTATGCGATCCGCCTGCTCGTCCGCACCCGGCGGCAGAGCGGCAATGATGCCGGCTATCTCTATTTCGTCTCGACCGTCGGCAGCGCCGCGGGGACGTTGCTGACGTCCTTCTATTTCGTGCTGTGGTGGGAAGTGAACTCCATCCTGATCGGCGCGATCGGCCTGTCTGTGGCGATCGGCCTCATTGGCCTGATCGCCTTCCGATCCCGCTCAGCTGCCTGAATTCAGCAGGTTCGACGGCGAATATTGGTCGGTCAGCAGGGCCGCCTCGCCGTTCCAGTCGCGGTCGCGGCGCAGGGTCTGCAGGACATCGGCGCTCGACACACCATAAGGCCGCAGCCTCGCATCCCAGGCGCGCGCATTCGCCTCCAGCTGCGCCTGCGGCAACGCCGCCGCCGGGCCCGCGACGATGATGCGGTTGCGCGATTTGAAGTTCAGGAAGCGCCCGAACGCTTCCTCGTAAGTGCGCGATTCGTGATCGTAGAGGCCGCTGGTCGACCAGGTGTTGGCGACCACCGCCCCGTTCGGCGGCAGCAGCCCTGCGACCTCGCGAAGGAATTCGACAGTCAGCAGATGCTCGGGAATATATTCGCCGTCATAGGCATCGAGCAGGACCAGATCATATTTCACCCCGGCCGCGAGCTGGCGCTTGATGAACACCCTTCCGTCCTCGGCATGGACCTGCGTGTGCGGACCGGCGCGGAAGTTGAAGTGGGAGCCGGCGACGCGGATCACCGCCTCGTCAATCTCGACCGCGTCGATCTGCGCATCCGGCAGCAATTCCTGCAGCACCGTCGGCACGACGCCGCCGCCCAGCCCGATCATCAGGATCCGCCGCGGCTGCGGCTGGACATAGAGCCCGGCCATCATCAGCCGGCTATATTCGGAGACCAGGCGGTGCGGATCGGCGAGGTCGATGCAGGATTGCTTGCCGGGATTGCCGCGCAGCCGGAAATACATGCAGCGCTCACCATTCTGCTCGGCGACATAGATGTTGCGGTAGAGCGAGCGTTCCTGATGGACGAGGCCGCTGACTTCACTCTCCCCGCTGCACGCGGCGAGGAACAAGAAAGGCGCGGCGGCGAGGAAGCGTGTCAGCATCGCCCGCGCTTGGCGCGGCGCGGCGCCGGGCGTCAAGCGGCGGGAAGCGTCAGGGTGAAACGCGCGCCCTGTCCCGGCGCGCTGTCGACGATCAGATCGCCGCCCATCGCGCGTGCCAGCCGCCGGGCGATATAGAGGCCAAGGCCGGTGCCGCCCGGTTCCGTCGGGTCCACCCGTTCGAACTTGTCGAAGATGCGCGCCTGGTCTTCCGGCGCGATCCCTTTGCCGAGGTCCGCGACGGTGATGGACGCGGCCTTGCCGTCCTGATCGGCGCGAATCCACACCATCCCGCCCTCGGGCGAATAGCGGATCGCGTTGACCAGCAGGTTCATCATGATCTGCAGCACGCGCCGGAATTCGCCGGTCGCGGGAAGGCTGTCGCCGTCACCCGGCTTGTCGATTCGTACTCCCCGCTCCGCGGCGCGCACAGACAGCAAGCCGGCGGCGCGGCGCGCAATGTCGGCGAGGTCGATCTTGTCGGTCTCCGGTCGAAAATCGGAGCGCTCGATCGCCTGCAGATCGACCAAATCGTCGACCATCGCCAGCAGATGCCGGCCGGCCGACGCGATATCGCCGGCATAAGCCGCATATTCCCGCCTAAGCGGCCCCTCGTCCTGCGCGCGGAGCAACTCGGCCGCGGCGACGATGTGATTCAGCGGCGTGCGCAAAGCATCGTCCAGCCGCTCCCCGAACGCGGCCGAATCGACCTCGTCGGCGCGGGTCAGTTCCAGCGGATCCTGTTCGGGCGCGGCCATCCCCTCGATGCGCGAGCCCGAGCCGCGAAAGCCAGCGAAGCGCCCCATGCCGTCGATCAGCGGCACACCAGAGAGCAGGAAGCGACCCCCGCCGGGAAGCTCGGCGAGCTGATTGTCGAAGCGCCCACGCTCCGCCAGCGCGGCGAGGATGGGCAAGCCGCCATCGGCGCCCTCGCGAAAGCGGAACAGATTGGTCAGCCGGCGGCCGGTCAGATCGCCCTCGGCCAGGCCCAGCGACGCGGCGCCGGCCGACAGATGGGTGAGGCCTAGCATCTCGTCCGTCTCGAACGTCCAGTCCGCCGCGGCCCGTTCGAAATCGGCTTCGCGTTCGGGCGCTTCCTCCGGGGCGGGCGCGGGCGCACGCACGGTCCAGCCGCTGATCTCCAGCGCGACATCCGGTCCTTGCGGTTCGGCGCGAACCCAAAGGTCGATGTCCCGTTCGCCGTCGGCGGCGATCGCGGGCCGCGCGACGATGATGCCGAGCCGCCGCGCCAGCCGGGCCAAGGTGGCGATCTGCGGCACGGCAAGTGCGCCGCCCGGTCGCCCGCCGGCGTGTTCGTGCAAGGCGGCCAGCGGCGGATCGGCCTCGATCAGCCGCCCTTCGCCATCCAGCCGGCCGCTGACCGGCTCGGCGATTTCGCGCAGCGCGCTCATGCCGCTTCCGCCGTGCGCACGCCGCGCGTGGAGATGCGGGCGACGCTGACGCGATAGGCCGGATCGGCGCGCCAGAGGCGCAGGATTTCCGACGCGGAGGCTTCGTCCATGCCGTCGAACAGATCGAGCTGCTCGGCCGCGGCGTCGCCCTCGCTGCCCGAGAAGAGCCGGCCATGCGTGTTCAGCAGCAGCAGGATCGCCGCCGCCTCGTCGCGCCCGATCGATGCGGCGCGCAACAGCAAGGCCGGGCCGCGGCCCTGCGGATCGGATAGAATTTCCCAGGTCGCGGCATGATCGAGCCCGGCGCGAACCCCCATGCCGGCGACGAACAAGGGCAGCGAGCCCTCCCCCAGCATCCGGGTCAGATATTCGCCGGTCAGCCGGCCGGCCGCGTCCAGCTGACGCGCCAGCCGCGCCGCCACCGCTTCGAGCCCGGCGCCTTCGTCATATTGTGCGATCAGGTCGGAAGCGGCGCTTTCGATCGGGCCGTCGACGGCGCGCTGGCCATGTTGCTGAGTGACATAATGGCGCAAGGCCGCGGCGACGAGCCAGACCAGCTTGTGCTGAAGTTCGGCGGGCAGATCGACATGGCCGAGCATCGGTTCCTGGAAGCGGTCGAAGCGGCGGCTTCGGGCGATGACCATTTCCATCGCCTCGGCCGCCAGCGCCTCGTCCTCGCCCTGCACCAGTTCGACCAGCAGATCGGAGCCGGCTCCGGCGCCGTGCGCCTTCCAGTAACGATGCTCCTCGACCCGGCGGACCAGCACCGTGCCCAATTCGGCATCGCTGAGCACACCGGCACGCTCGAGGATCGGCAAAGCGATCTGCACGCGTGCCGAGGACAGAGCGGCGGCAAGCGCCTCGTTCGCGGAGAAGGTCTGGGCCAAAGGGCCGCGCAGCGCATCTTCGATCGAGCGGATCAGGCGGGCGAGCAGCGTGGCGGCGGTAATGCGCTGCCATTCGGTCAGGCGGGCCGCCTGCGGCAGCAGCAAATCGGTCGCGGCCACGGCAAAACGCTCGCGCGCGGCCGCCAGCAACAGCCGCGCCGCGTCGCTGCGGGGACGCTCCCCGCCGGTCCGTGTGGAACCTGCCTCCGCCATCTTGGCCTGGACGCTAACCCGCTAAGGTTAATTCGCGGCTAAACTTGGAGCCTTGTGCAGGTGGTGCTGCGCCCAGAAGAAGGACCCCGCCGAATAGGCCGTGAGGAAGGCGACGCCCGCCGCCCACCAGCCCGAAATGGCAAAGGGCAGCATCAGCACGACCAGGCTCGGCAGATTGGCGAGAAAGGGCTCGCCCGGCGGCCGCCGCTTGCGCGTTTCCGTCCTGAGCGCGAGCAGGAAGGCAATGGCCGTAGCGGCGAGCAGGACCATCCCCCAACCGTGGCTCGCCGACAGCGAATAGCCGAGGGAGATTAGAGCGGTGGCGGCGAACCCAGAGGTCGCGATCCGCCACCAGACTGCGTCCGGCAAACGGAACAGCCGCAGCTTCGCCAGCCGCGCGGCAATGCCTTCGAGCGGCAAGGAGAGCAGCAGCAAGGCGAGCCCAGCCCAGCGCCAGTCATAGAAGAAAGCGATGGCCGCGAGCGCCGTCAGCACCACCGAGCCGATGCCGATCGCGGTCACCCCGACCGGGCCGGTCATCATCGCGCCCGTCGCGATCCGCTCGATCGGCGCGAGCAAAAAGCGCGAGGCCCAGTTGCGCGGGCCGGCGGTGGCGCCGGCGAGGATCCGGCGCTGCAATTCGGCGAAATCCTGCCGCCGCTCGACCAAGGCGAGCTCGGCCGCCTCGCGCTCATCCGTGAGCGGCACCGGCTTCACGCCGGTCTGCAGCGCGCGGCGCAGCAGGGTCGATTGCACATCCCAATCGGCCGGCATCATCGCCGCATCGCGCAGCAGATCGGCGTCGATCAGCGCCAGGCCGGCCCAGCGCAGATCATTGTCGATCCGCTCGAAACGATCATCGAAGCCGCGGTCGCTGACCGCCAGCAAAGCGGGCCGGTCGGCACCGAGCAGGCGATCGACATGGCTGCGGTCGCCGACGAAGCCATCGGCGATCAGCATCAATTTCATCCCCGGGCTGATCGCCGCCGCCGCCTCGACCGCATTGCGGGCGGTGACCACCAGCAGCCCCTCCCCGCGCAGCCGCTCGACGGCCTGCACCAATTCGGCAGGCAGGCTTTCGACGAGGATGATGACGACGGCCGCACCGGCGCTGGCGGCGAGCCGGGCCTGCCGCTCCACGAGCGTGCGCCCGGCGAGCCAGAAGGTCGCGCGGAGCGCAACGCCGGGCTCACGCGCTTCACGCGTCGCGCTGATCAATGCGGCTAGGGCCATGTCGCGTGGTTAAGCAGCCGCCGCCGCCAAGGAAAGGGGCGTCGGCCGCCCGAGAAATTAATCCGCCTGGAAGGTGGCCAGCGCCTGCCCGATCTTGCGCAGGATCACCGGATCGCCCGGGGCCCCGTCCAGGGCCTCATCGGCCAGTTCGACCAGGCCGGTGACGTTGAAGCTGGCCGCGACGCTCTTCAGCCGCGACGCCGCGACCACCCAGTTCGCGTCGCAGCGCGAGCGGCCCAGCAGATCGTGCTGGCGAAAGGCGCTTTCGAGAAAGGCGGCGCGCAATTCCTTGACCAGATCCCCGTCGCCGCCGACGGCAGCGGCAAGCGCGGCGTGCAATGCTCCGGGATCATAAGCCATGCGACGAACGCTAAATCGACGCGGTTAACAGATAGTTACTCCGCCCCAACTTGCTGATAGGATTGCACGCATGATCGGGGCGGACCAGGCCGTGGCACGGCAGCAGGACGATTGGGCGGACGAAGCGCAGGAGGCGGGCTATGCGCCGGCCGAGCAGGAGTTCGACACCGTCGCGGCGGAAGAACCTTATGAGGAAACGGTCGCGCCTCGCGGCCGGCCGATCCTGGCCGGCTTCCTCATCCTCCTCGCCCTCGGCTGGCTGACCGTCTGCGGTCTGGCCATTTACCAGGATTGGTCGACCCTCAGCCTTAGCGCGATCGCCGGCTGGGTCGCGACCGCAAGCATGCCGCTGGCCCTGCTCGCCTTGCTCTGGGGCCTGTTCGGCCGCACCGGGCGCAAGGAGACCGAGCAATTCACCAATGCGGTGGTGGCAATGCGGGCCGAAACCGAATCGCTGGACCGGCTGCTCGCACTCGTCGCGCAGCGGCTGAAGGACAGCGAAACCGGGCTGAGCGAGCAGGCGATCCGCCTGATGACGCTCGGCGAGGAAGCGTCGGACCGGCTCGGCCGGGTCACCCATTATCTCGCTCGCGAGGCGGAAGGCCTCGATTCCCGTTCGCAGGCGATGGAAGCCGCGGCGGCGCAGGCCCGCGTCGACCTGGGCGTGCTGCTCGCCGACCTGCCCCAGGCCGAGCAATCCGCCCGCAGCTTCAGCGACACGTTGCGCGAAGCCGGCGTCTCCGCCCATGAGCGCGCCGTCTCGCTGGAGGCGCAGCTCGCCGCCATCACCGCGCGGGCGCAGGATGCCGATAGCGCCACGGGCGGCGCGGCGGAACGCCTGAGCGCCCACATCGCCCGCATCGAATCGAGCGCGGGAACCGCCTCGCAAAGGCTGGAAGGCGCCGCATCGCATCTCGACGCTCTGGTCGATGCCGCGCTTGGCCGCACCACCGATGCGGTGGAAACGACCCGCGTCGCGCTCGCCACCCAGGCGGAAGGCCTGTTTGCATCGATCGAACAGAGCCGCGCCCGCTTCCTGGAGGCCGGCAACGAAGCCGGGGCGCAGGTTGCCGCGGAGCTGATCGAGGCACAAAGGCTGGTGACCGCGATCGGCGCCGGCATCTCCGCGCAGGAGAAGAGCAGCCAGACGCTCGTCGCCGGCCTGGCCAGCCAGATTGCCGCGCTCGACGAGAAGCTGTCAGCGCTCGGCCAGCGTTCCGAGAACCAGTCCACGCAGATGGCCACCGCGCTTGCCGAACTGCGCGACGCGACCACCACCTTGCGGCAGGAGGTCGGCGCCAGCACGCAGGAGGCTTCCGCTTTGATCGGCCGGGCGAGCGAGATGGCGGCGGCGCTGGATGGCGTCGGCGAGAAGCTGCGCAACGACTTGCCCCCTGCCCTCGCCGAGGTGGAAGCGCGCACCGCCGCGATGCGCGACGCGGCACTGGCGGCGTCGGAACCCGTCCGGGCCCTGCAGGCCGCGGCGAACGAAAGCGCCGGGCACCTCGCCCAGAGCGAGGAGAGCGCCAAGCGGCAGACCGAATTGCTGCAGGCCGGCATCGCCAGCCTCAATACGGGCCTCAGCGGCGTGCTCGCGAAGCTGGGCGAACTGACCACTTTGTCGATCGAGACCGACCATGCCATCGGCGTGGTGGTGCGCAACGCCGCGCCGGAACTGGTCGAGACGCTCGTGCGCGTGCGCGAGGCGTCACGCTCCGCCGCCACCCACGCGCGCGAAGCGATCACCGCCGTCATCCCGCAGGCGAGCCAGGACCTCGCCGAATCGGTGCGGCAGGCGCTGGGCGATTCGATGACCGCCGAAGTGCGCAATCAGCTGGCCGAGCTGGAAGCGGGCTCGCTCCGCGCGGTCGCCGCGGCGCAGACGGCGGGCGAACGGCTGACCCGGCAAATGATCGGGCTCGGCCAGAATGCCGCTGCTCTGGAAGCGCGGATCGCCGAGGAGCAGGCCGAACGCGACCAGCGTGAACAGGAAGCGATGCCCCGCCGGGTCGCGCTGCTGATCGAATCGCTGAATTCGACCGCGATCGACGTGACGAAGCTCTTGTCCAACGATGTGACGGACACCGCCTGGAATGCCTATCTGAAGGGCGATCGTGGCGTGTTCACGCGCCGCGCGGTGCGGCTGCTCGATTCCGGCGAGGCGCGGGACATCCAGCGCCATTACGACCAGGAGCTGGACTTCCGCGAGCAGGTCAATCGCTACATCAACGACTTCGAGACGATGCTTCGCCGCGTCCTCGCCGACGGCGACGGCAATGCGCTGGCAGTCACTTTGCTCTCATCGGACATGGGCAAGCTCTACGTGGCGCTCGCCCAGGCGATCCAGCATTTGCGGGTCTAGCTCTGCTTCGGCATCACCCAGTCGAGCACGTCCGGGGCGATCCAGCCATAGACGTAATTGGCGTAGAACAGACCGAACAGGATCGCCGAGAGGATCGTGGTGCGCAGTGCCACCTTGCCCAAGCTGAATTGGTGCGGTGCGCTGTCGGCATTGCCGGGCTGCACCTTCTCACCGACCTCCTCGGTCGTGCGCACGCCGAACGGCAGCACGACGAACAGGCTGAGCGCCCAGAACAAGGCATAGATTGCGAGGATCGAGGTGATCTTCATGCCCGCACCGTGAGCACGCGAACGACCGGCTTCTTGCCGGTGAATTCGGTCGCGCAGCGCCGCACCGCGAGCCGCACCGCCTCGGCCACCGCATCCGCGTCGCGCGCGGTCTTGACCGCCTGCTCGGCCGCGCTCGCCGCCTGAGCGAAGAAGGTCTCGCGATCCTCTTCGACCGGTAGGCCCTCAGTGGCGATCTCGACGTCGCCGGACAGCCGGCCGCGATCGTCGAGCGGCACGGCGACCATCACCACGCCGCCAAAGGCGATGCGCCGGCGCTCGTTCATCGTGCTGCCATTGGCCGGCAGGATGACGTCGCCGTCCAGCACCAGCCGGCCGACCTTCTCCTCGCCCAGTTTCTTCGGTCCGTTCGGGGCCAGCCGGATCACATCGCCATTCTTCTGAACGATGCCATTCGGCACACCGCGCGAGCGGGCGAAGCGGTCATGCTCGGCCATGTGGCGAAGCTCGCCATGGACGGGGACGATGATTTCCGGCCGGATCCAGCCATACATGGCGGCCAGCTCGGGGCGTCCCGGATGGCCGGAAACGTGGACGTTGGCCTGCCGATCGGTGATCATGCGGATGCCGTTGGCGGCCAGCTCGTTCTGGATACGGCCGATCGCGATTTCGTTGCCCGGGATCTGCTTGGACGAGAAGACGACGAGATCGCCTTCGGTCAGGCTGAGTTTGTGCTGCGAGAACGCCACCCGGGCGAGCGCGGCGCGGGCCTCGCCCTGGCCGCCGGTGGCGATGATCATCACCTCGCGCCGCGGCAGGCTCATCGCCTCCTCGAAATCGATCGTCTCGGGGAAATCGGTGAGATAGCCGACGCTCTTGGCTACCCGAAGGATCCGGTCGAGCGAGCGGCCGGCGACGCAGACCCGTCGTCCGGTGTCGCGCGCCACGTTGCCGAGCGTGCGCAGGCGGGCGGCGTTGGAGGCGAAGGTGGTGACGAGCACGCGCCCCTCGGCCTCGCCGATCACCCGGTCGAGATCGCCGCGCACTTCCTCTTCGGAACCCGACGCTTCCTCCTGGAAGACGTTGGTCGAATCGCAGACCAGAGCGAGGATGCCCTCGTCGCCCACCTTGGTCAGGGCATTGGCGTCGGCGGGGTCGCCGATCTGCGGGAATTCGTCGAGCTTCCAGTCGCCGGTATGGAAGATCTTGCCGTGCGGCGTATCGATCAGCAGCGCATTGCCCTCCGGGATCGAGTGGGCGAGCGGCACGAAGCGCAGGCGGAACGGGTCGAGATCGATCTCGCCGCCAATCTCGATGATCCGGACCTCGACCACGTCGGTCAGGCCCTCTTCCTTCAATTTCTCCGCGATCAGCCCGGCGGTGAATGGCGTTGCGTAGAGCGGCACGCCCAGATCGGCGGCGAGATAGGGGATCGCGCCGATATGATCCTCATGACCGTGCGTCAGCACGACGCCGAGCAGATCGTCGCGCCGTTCCTCGATGAAGCTCAGGTCCGGCAGGATCAGGTCGATGCCGGGATAGGCCGGATCGGAAAAGGTCATGCCGAGATCGACCATGATCCATTTGCCGCGACAGCCGTAGAGATTGACGTTCATGCCAATCTCGCCCGAACCGCCAAGGGCCAGGAAAAGAAGTTCGTCGCCGGGTTTCATACGTCTCCAAAATCTCGGTGAAGGCCGGGTCGTCGCCCGCTTCCCGGAAAGTTCAAACTAGCCAAAATTGCCCATGAACGGTCGGAAAACCCTTATCTTTCAGTACGGGCATTCACGGCCATCCAAGCCAGAAATCGGACGTTCCGACGCATGGCCGGGCGAATCCGATCGATGTTGGCGGCGGTGTATCAGAGTGGCGGCGTGTAGGAAAATCGGGTCCCGGGCTTGTTTCAGCTAGCCTTAGCCGAGCAGCCGGAAACGCACGCGACGCGTTTGATCAGCGCCAAACCCTACCCCAATTCCCTTGGTACCGTCTCTGAACATACTCTCTTGATTCAGCTCTCAAATAGTCAGGTCGGCGCCCGACCGCGCCCGCTGCATCCTTCATACGCTCCAAAAACTCGGGATCATCATTGATAAGCTTCTTCTCAGCATCCGTCTCAACAACAATCACGAACGTGTAAGCGTCGCGCACAGACAGGCTCTGGGCCTCAGCCAAGGGCACAATCTCTCGTGCCAGCCGGAGGACTTCCGCTTCGGAACGCTCGATACGCTTGCTCTGTGGTTGAGGCACCGTCAGTCCGGCTTCGTCCGCGCATGCAGCATCGCCAGCCCCTGGATCGTCAGGTCTGGCTCGATCGCGTCGAACATGTCGGTTTGCTCGTCGAACAGGATGGCAAGGCCCCCTGTGGCGATCACTTTGGTGGGCCGGCCGATCTGCGCCTTCATCCGCTCCGTCAGCCCCTCCATCATCGCGATATAGCCCCAGAAGATGCCGATATGCATCTGCTCCTCGGTCGTCCGGCCGATCACCGAGCGGCTTTCGGGCGCCTCGATCGCGATGCGGGGAAGCTTGGCGGCCGCCGCGACCAACGCGTCGAGCGAGAGGTTGATGCCGGGCGCGATGATGCCCCCTTTGTAGGCGCCGGTATAATCGACCACGTCGAAGGTCGTCGCCGTGCCGAAATCGATCGCAATCAGATCGCAAGCGTGGGCGGCATGGGCGGCGATGGCGTTCAGCACCCGATCCGCGCCGACCGATCCGGGCTCGACCACATCGAGTTCGATGCCCCATTCGGCGGCACCCTGGCCCGCCACCAGAGCATCCACACCGAAATATTTGGAGGCGAGCACCTGCAGATTGTGGAGCGCGCGGGGGACGACGGTGCCGATAATGACCGCGCTCACATCCGACCGCGAAAAGCCCTCAAGCTCCAGCAATTGATGCAGCCAGACGGCATATTCGTCGGCGGTGCGGCGCGGATCGGTGGCGATCCGCCAGCGGGCGCGGATCTCCCGCCCTTCCACGAGCGCGAAGACGAGGTTGGTGTTGCCGGCGTCGATGGCGAGAAGCATGGCGCTGACTAGCCGCGCGACGCGTTAATTGCGAGTGCCGATCCCCGACGCCTCTTCTGAAGAGCTCTATGAAGCAGCCATCCTACCAGTCCGGCCACGGCCGGTAAGGCGACTTGCGCGCCAACCGCAACCCAGGCGGCATTGACGTAGGCTGGGCCCAGTTCCTTGACGATGGCCGGGCCCACGTCGAACGATTGCAGCTCGCTTGCCATGCCCCGAGCAGAGAGCACGGAGAACAAAGCTACCAGAACTGCTGCCCACCAGCGCCAAACGCCCGCGAAAAAGGCCAGGATGGTCAGCGCCGCGACCCATATCCAAAGGTCCCCCAAGGTGGGCACCTTGTCACTGACTTCCGCCATCGCCGGCGCGGACCACCCAAGTGCAATAATGAGGATCGCAAACGGTGCCGGGTGACGACTGTCCATGCCGCAGACTAGCCACGTCTCTCCGCCTTGCCTAGCACAGGTGGCATGGACCGCATCGTCACCAATCGCCTGATCCTGCGCCGCGCGCGGGAGGACGATCTGGGCGGCGTGCATGCGGTGCTGAGCCATCCGGTCGCGATGCGCTATTGGTCGTCGCTGCCGCACGACGACATCGAACAGACACGCGAGTGGCTGGGACGGATGATCGCGGCCGATCCCGCCGGCAATGCCGACTATATCGTGGAATTCGAAGGGCGCGTGATCGGCAAAGCGGGCAGCTACCAGCTCCCCGACATCGGCTACATCCTGCACCCGGATCATTGGGGCCGCGGCCTCGCAACGGAGGCGCTCGGCGCGATCATTCCGACCATCTTCGCGCGCTTCCCGCTGGAGGCGATCACGGCCGACGTCGATCCGCGCAACCCCGCCTCGCTCCGCCTGCTGGAAAAGCTCGGCTTCACCGTCACCGGCAAAGCCGAGCGCACCTGGCAGATTGGCGAGGAATGGGCCGACAGCGTCTATCTTACGCTGCCGCGCCCGCTCACATGACGGACCAGCGCTCGCTGTCTTCCGGCAATTCCTGACGGATATCGAAGCCGCCGTCGAACTCGCGGAAGCTGCGGCAGCTATGATCAGCGATCCGCCGGTTGCCGCGCATCACCACCAGGCCGGAGATCGCATTGCTCTGCGCCACCTGGCTCGCCCCCATCGAGTGGACGATGTAGTGATAATCGCCATTGCTGAAGCGCATCTGCGACTGGATGCTGGCATAACGCTGCTGCATATAATGCACATTGCCGGTCCGCGGCGTGCCGTTGATCGTCAGCTCCGCCCGTTGCGGCGTGCCGTAGCGATAGGTGAGCCGATCCCCGAGCGTCGTCACGCTGACCGTCTTGCCGTTCGTCAGCGTGCACCGGAACACGGTCTCGCCCGCCTGCGCGGAGGCCGTGGTCGGCAGCGCCGCGGCGAGGAAAGCAGCGGACAGGATGGCGTATTTCTTCATGATATTCCCCCGTTGAATCCGGCACTTCACGCGGCCGGTTCACACACCTTACAAAAGAAACACGTCCCCAACATGAACAAGTGAGATTTCCCCGCCCGGTCGTTCGAGGCGAAGCGCGCCGCTCTCGTCGAGTCCGGCGAAACGGCCTTCGCCCTGCGCCGTCGCGAGCCGAGTGCCGGGCGGATGCGCCGCCGCCAGCCAGGCCTCGCGGATCGGCGAAAGACCCTCCCCACGCCAACGGCCAAGCCAGGTTGCGAAGCTCTCCCCCAGCCGTTCGGCGGCCGACGCAGCCGGAAGAATGGTGCCCGTCAACGCGGCCATATCGGTCGCGGGCCGGCCTAGGTCCTCGGGATGGTGGGCCAGATTGGCGCCGAAGCCGATCACCACCGCATCGCCGGCGCGCTCGAGCAATATGCCCGCCAGCTTGGCTTGGCCGGCCATGATATCGTTCGGCCATTTGATCGAAAGATGCCCGCCCCGACCGCCAAGCGCCTCATGGAGCGCTACGGCGGCGACCAAGGCAAGGGTCGGCGCCGGCGGATCGGCGGGCCGGACCCGCACGAGCGTGCTGATGTACAGATTGCCCGGCGGGGACGACCAGATCCGGCCCTGGCGCCCCTTGCCGCCGCTTTGCCGCTCGGCGCGCAGCCAGAGACCCTCGGGCGCTCCGGCCGCGGCGCGCGCGATCAGGTCGTCATTGGTCGAGCCGGTTTCGGCGACCGTTTCGATCCCGGTCAGTGGCCGCCCGCCATGATGGCCGGCGCCTGCGGAACGGCCGGGGCCGGCTCCGCGATCGACGCCGCCGCCGCGTTGGTCACGGTCTCGAGCGGGGCGATGGCGAGATAGCCGAGCGGCGACACGGCCAGCGCCGTCAGGGCGATCAGCGCCCCGGCCACCGGATCCTTCTGCTTGTTCAGCTCCGGCCCGCCTTCATCGAAATACATGATCTTGACGATCTTGATGTAGTAGAAAGCGCCGATCACGCTGACCGCGATCGCCACCGCCGCGAGCCAGGCAAGGTCCGCCTGCACCGCCGCGTCGAACACGACGAGCTTGGGATAGAAGCCGAACAAGGGCGGGATGCCAGCGAGGCTCAGCATGAACACCGCCATCGCCAGCGCCAGACCGGGCCGCGTGCGGCCGAGGCCGGCGAGGCTGTAGATCGATTCGAGCGGCTCGCCATTCTCGTCGCGCAACATCATCACGACCAGGAACGAGCCCAGCGTCATGATGATATAGACGGTCATGTAGACCAGCACCGACGACACGCCCGCCTGCCCCGCGGCGGCGAGGCCGACCAGGGCGAAGCCGACATTGTTGATCGAGCTGTAGGCGAGCAGCCGCTTGATGTTCTTCTGCCCGATCGCGCCGACTGCGCCGAGCACGGTCGAGGCGAGCGCCATGAAGATGATGATCTGCTGCCAGGCGTCGAAGGCCGGGGCCATCGCATCGATCACCACGCGGGTCAGCATCACCATCGCCGCGACCTTGGGCGCCGAGGCGAAGAAGGCGGTGACCGGGGTCGGCGCGCCTTCATAGACGTCCGGAGTCCACATGTGGAACGGCACGGCCGAAACCTTGAAGGCGAGACCGGCGAGGACGAAGACGATGCCGAACAGACGGCCGAGCTGGATGCCCTCATCCGCCGGCGCGGCCAAAGCCGCCGCGATGTCGGTGAACATCGTCGAACCGGTGAAGCCGTAGAGCAAAGAGATGCCGTAGAGCAGCAGGCCCGACGAGAGCGCGCCAAGCACGAAATATTTGAGGCCGGCTTCCGACGAACGCGTGTCCTTGCGCGCGAAGGAGGCGAGCACATAGGCCGACAGGCTCTGCAGTTCGAGGCCGACATAGAGGGTCAGCAGGTCACTCGCCGAGACCATCATCCCCATGCCGACGGCGGAGAAGAGGATCAGAACCGGATATTCGGCCCGATAGTCGTTCGCGCGCTTGAACCAGCCCGGCGCCGCGATCAGCGCGACGATCGCCGCGCCATAGACCAGGATACGGCCGAAGCGCGCGAAAGCGTCGCTGGTGACCAGCCCGTCAAAGGCCAAAGCCTCCGCGCCGTTCCCATAGGGAATGAAGATGGCGGCGGTCAGCAGGACGGCCGCAGCGGTCCAGGTGATGGCCGTCGCTGCCTTGTCCCCGGCCCAGGCGCCGACCATCAGCAGCAGCAGGCCCGCACCCGTCAGGATCAGCTCGGGCAGGACGAGATAGAGGTAATTGCCCATCAGTGCGCCTCCGCCTCGCTGGCGGGCGGCGCGACGTGCATGTCCGGCTCCGGCGCCGCGCCATGCCCAGCGCCGTGCGGGGCGGCGTGGGGCGTGCCCGCGCCGCGTTCGATCTGGGCATCGCCGGCGGGGGCGGCGCGCTCGATTCGTGCCATCAAAGTCTCAACGTCCTTGCGCATCGGCGCCATGAAGCTTTCGGGATAGACGCCCATCCAGAGCACCGCCGCCGCGATCGGGGCGAGCAGCACCCATTCGCGCTTGGTGAGGTCGGGCATCTTGGCCGCTTCCTCGGTCCGGGCGGTGCCATAGGCGATCCGCCAGTAGAGCAGCAGCATGTAGCTGGCGCCCAGGATGATGCCGGTGGTGGCGACGAACGCGACCCAGCTGTTCGCCTGATAGACGCCGATCAGCGACAGGAACTCGCCGACGAAGCCGCTGGTGCCCGGCAGGCCGATCGAGGCCATGGTGAAGAGCAGGAAGAACAAGGCGTAGGCCGGCATGTTGTTCGCCACGCCGCCATATTGCGCAATCTCGCGGGTGTGCATCCGGTCGTAGACGACGCCGACGCACAGGAAGAGCGCGCCCGACACCAAACCGTGGCTCAGCATGACGATCAGGCCGCCTTCGATGCCCTGCTGGTTCATCGCGAACAGGCCGATCGTCACGAACGCCATGTGCGCGACCGACGAATAAGCGATCAGCTTCTTCATGTCCTGCTGCACCAGGGCGACCAAAGAGGTGTAGACCACCGCGACCAGGCTCAGCCCCATCACCAGCCAGAAGAGTTCGGCCGAGGCTTCCGGGAACATCGGCAGCGAGTAGCGGACGAAGCCATAGCCGCCGAGCTTCAGCAGCACGCCCGCCAGGATCACCGAGCCTGCGGTCGGCGCCTGCACGTGCGCGTCGGGCAGCCAGGTGTGCACCGGCCACATCGGCAGCTTCACTGCGAAGCTGGCGAAGAAGGCGAGGAACAGCCAGATCTGCGCCTGCGGGTCGAAATCGAACACCATCAGGTCGGGGACGAAGGTCGTGCCCGCTTTCTGCACCATCCACAGGATGGCGATCAGCATCAGCACCGAGCCGAGCAGGGTGTAGAGGAAGAATTTGTAGGCCGCGTAAATGCGGTTCGCGCCGCCCCAGATGCCGATGATCAGGTACATCGGGATCAGGCCAGCTTCGAAGAAGATGTAAAACAGGAAGATGTCCTGCGCCATGAAGACGCCGAGCATCAGCACCTCGACCACCAGGAACGAGGCCATGTACTCCTGAACGCGCTTGTCGATGCTCCACGAAGCCAGGATGCAGATCGGCATCAGGAAGACGCTGAGCATGATCAGCATCAGGGCGATGCCGTCGATGCCGAGCGCCCAGGCGAAGCGGCCGAAAATCTCGGCATATTCCTGGAACTGCCACTGGTCGCCGCCGACCGTGTAGCTGGCCCACAGCAGGATGCCGAGCGCCAGATCGAGCAGGGTCGCGCCAAGCGCCACCGTCCGCGCCGTCTTGGCATCGACGAACAGGCAGAGCGCCGCCGCGATCGTCGGGATCGCGAGCATCAAGGTCAGGATAGGGAAGCCCAGTTCGTTCACCGCGACATGATCCAGGTGACCGCCGCGGTAATGCCGATCAGCATGACGAAGGCGTAGGTATAGAGATAGCCCGACTGCAGCCGCGCCGTGACCTTGGTCCCGGTCGCGACCAGGGCGGCGACGCCGTCCGGGCCGAAGCGGTCGATCGTGCCCTCATCGCCCTTCTTCCAGAACAGGCGACCGAACCAGAGCGCCGGGCGGACGAAGATGACGTTGTAGAGCTCGTCGAAATACCATTTGTGCCACAGGAAGGTGTGCAGCACGCGGAAATGCTCGGCGAACTTGGCCGGGAAGCCGGGCCGCACGATGTAGGCGTAGAAGGCGATCAGCAGGCCGAGCAGCATCACCACCGCCGGTGCGAGCTTCACCCAATAGGGGACCTCATGCATTTCGTGCATCAGGTGCGTGTCGAACGACAAAGCGCCGGCCCAGAACGCCTCGCCCTCATGATAATCGATGAAGGCGTGGTGGAAGAGATAACCGGCGAAGACCGCGCCCAGTGACAGCAGGACCAACGGCACCAGCATCGACCACGGGCTTTCGTGCGGGTGATAGCCCGCCGTGCCGGTCGCGACATGCGCCGCATCCTTGGCGGGCGCGTCATGCGTGTCGCCGGCATGCTCCTCGTCCGGATGATCGTGATGATCGCCGTGGACCGCATGCTGGATATGCTCGCTGCCCGCCCAGCGCGGCTGGCCCCAGAAGGTGAGGAACATCAGCCGCCAGCTGTAGAAGCTGGTCAGCAAGGCCGCGAACACGCCGACGCCGAAGGCGAATTGCCAGCCCAGCGCGCCGCTCGCGAAGGTGCTCTCGATGATCGCATCCTTGGAATAGAAGCCCGCAAAGCCGAACACGCCGAGCACGCCCACGCCGGTGATCGCCAGCGTGCCGATCAGCATCGCCGCGAAGGTCAGCGGAATGGATTTCCTGAGGCCCCCGTAGAAGCGCATGTCCTGCTCATGGTGCATCGCATGGATGACCGAGCCGGCGCCCAGGAACAGCAACGCCTTGAAGAAAGCGTGCGTGAACAGGTGGAACATCGCCGCGCCATAGGCGCCGACGCCCGCCGCGAAGAACATGTAGCCGAGCTGCGAACAGGTCGAATAAGCGATCACCCGCTTGATGTCGTTCTGCACCGTGCCGACGGTGGCCGCGAACAGCGCGGTCGCGGCGCCGACGACGGTGACCAGGGCCAAAGCGGTCTCGCTCGTTTCGAACATCGGCGACATGCGGCAGACCATGAACACGCCGGCGGTGACCATCGTGGCGGCATGGATCAGCGCCGACACCGGGGTCGGGCCTTCCATCGCGTCCGGCAGCCAGGTGTGCAGGCCGAGCTGCGCCGACTTCCCCATCGCGCCGACGAACAGCAGGATGCAGAGCGTCGTCATGATGTCGAGGCGCATGCCGAGGAAGTTGAAGGTCGAACCGGCCATGTCCGGTGCGGCGGCGAGGATTTCCGGAATGGAGATCGTGCCGAACACCAGGAAGGTGCCGAAGATGCCGAGCATGAAGCCGAAATCGCCGACGCGGTTGACGACGAACGCCTTCAGCGCCGCGGCGTTGGCGCTGGGCTTATGGTACCAGAAGCCGATCAGCAGATAGGAGGCCAGGCCGACGCCTTCCCAGCCGAAGAACATCTGCACGAGATTGTTCGCGGTCACGAGCATCAGCATCGCGAAGGTGAACAGGCTCAAATAAGCGAAGAAGCGGGGCTGGGACGGATCCTCCGCCATGTAACCCCAGGAGTAGAGGTGAACGAGCGCGGAGACGCTGGTCACGACGACCAGCATCACCGCGGTCAGGCTGTCGACCCGAAGCTCCCAGCCGACCTGCAGCGCGCCGGACTGGATCCAGTCCAGCACCGGAACCACGGACGCGCCGTAGCTGCCGCCCAGATAGCCGAGGAAGATCGGCCAGGAGAGCGCGGCGGAAATGAACAGGGCGCCGGTGGTGATGAGCTTCGCCGGCAGTTTGCCGATGACCCGCCCGCCCAGCCCGGCAACGATCGCCGCGAGCAAGGGCAGGAAGACGATCGCCAGCATCATCGCGCTGTTCGGCGCGACCGTTGCAGCGGCCTCTGCGGCACTATGGACTTCGGAGGCCACGTCAGCCCTTCATCTGATTGATATCGTCGACCGCGATGGTGCCGCGGCCACGGAAATAAATGACGAGAATGGCGAGGCCGATCGCGGCCTCTGCCGCCGCGACGGTCAGCACGAACATCGCGAACACCTGGCCGGTCATGTCGCCGAGATAGACGGAGAAGGCGATCAGGTTGATGTTCACCGCCAGCAGGATCAGCTCGATCGCCATCAGGATGACGATGACGTTCTTGCGATTGAGGAAGATGCCGAACACGCCGATCACGAACAGGATCGCGCCGACGGTCAGGAAATGCTCCAGGCCGATGCTCACAGCTCAACCCCCTGCCCGACTTCCGGCTGCATATTGACCACCGCATCCTTCGGGTTGCGGCGGACCTGCTGGCGAATGTTCTGCGGGCGGACGCCGCCGCGCTTGCGGTGGGTCAGCACGATCGCGCCGATCATCGCCACCAGCAGGACGATTCCCGCCGCCTCGAAGATGAAGATGTAACGGGTGTAAAGGACACGCCCCATCGCCTCGATATTGCTGACATTTTCAGGCGTCGGCGAACGCCGCGCGATGGTGATGCCGCCCGCGTCCCAGGCGACCAGAGCGACGATGATTTCGAACAGCAGCAGCCCCGCCAGCATCGTCACCGGGAACCAGTAACGGGAGAAGCCCGAGCGCAACTCGGCGAAATCCACGTCGAGCATCATCACCACGAACAGGAAGAGCACCGCAACGGCGCCGACGTAGACGATGACCAAAAGGAAGGCGAGGAACTCGGCCCCGATCAGCAGGAAAAGGCCCGCCGCGTTGAAGAAGGCGAGGATCAGCCACAGCACGCTGTGCACCGGGTTGCGCGCACAGATCGTCATCACCGCGGAGACGATGACGAGCGTGGCGAACAGGTAAAATACGGCGACTTGAATCACGGTTTTCGATCGGACCTGTGAAGGGTTGCGGGGGCGTTAGCGGTAGGGTGCATCGGCGGCAAGGTTCGCGGCGATGGCGCGCTCCCAACGATCGCCATTGGCCAGCAATTTCGCCTTGTCGTAGAGCAATTCTTCGCGGGTTTCGGTGGCGAAATCCATGTTCGGCCCCTCGACGATGGCATCCACCGGGCACGCTTCCTGGCACAGGCCGCAATAGATGCACTTCACCATGTCGATATCGTAGCGCGTGGTGCGGCGGCTGCCGTCCTCGCGCGGCTCGGCCTCGATCGTGATCGCCAGCGCGGGGCAGACCGCTTCGCACAGCTTGCACGCGATGCAGCGCTCTTCACCATTGGGATAGCGACGCAGCGCATGCTCGCCCCGGAACCGCGGCGAGATCGGGTTCTTCTCGTACGGATAGTTGATCGTCGCCTTGGGCTTGAAGAAATATTTCAGCGTGAGGGCATGCGCCTTCACGAACTCCCAGAGCGTGAACGTCTTGATGGTTTGAGAGAGGCTCATTGGTTCGGCCTTCGAACAATGTTGTTGTAACCGCAGATCCCGATGCCGGTTTGCGCGGTTACCGACGGATCGCCAATGCGGGTGAACTTGATGACCTTCGCTCGGATGTCCCCGCCGCCCAGCATGCGCTCGGTGCCTGCTGGCCCGGTCCGGTCACCGAAATGACTCGTTCCCGACGGGACGCCTGCAAATCGGGTCGTCACGGGCTGCCCACTCCAGAGGCCCTCCCCAACCATTTGTGCAGGGCCACGCGGGCCGCCGGTCTGGTAGCGAAAGCGGATTCTCCTGCCGTCGCTCAGGATAAGGCCGCAATGCCGTGGCCAATTCGCCGGATCGAAGCCGGAAATGTCGCCGCCGGACGTCGCGGCCGGCGCTGGGGCTGGTGCTGAGGCCGGGACAACCGCAGTCGCACGGCACACGCCGACCGCCAGCGGAAAGGCCATCCGACGCCTGTCCAACCGGTAGAGATATGCGTTGGAATCTTCCCGCCCGGCTTCAGGCCGCTCCACTTCGATCGCGACGCCGTCACCCCCACCGAGCACGACGCGATCGCGTTCCCGGACCCCGCTCAGCGCGCCACCTGGCCAAACCGAATTGGCCAACGGACGAACGGAGACCGTCTGCCCCGCTGCCGGCTCAATCACGAAATCGATAGCCTCAGCGCTCGGCAGAACCATGGCACAGCTAACCGGCCCGGTGGAACCAGGCTGCACCGAGGCCGCAAGAAGCAGCGCAATCACCACGGCAGCAGCCCGTCATTGCGCAGCATGATGTAGAGGCTGACCAGGAACACCCAGAAGAGCGAGATCGGCAGGAACACCTTCCAGCCCAGCCGCATCAGCTGATCGTAGCGGAACCGCGGCACGGTCGCCTTCACCCAGCTGAAGATGAAGAAGAACAGCAGGATCTTGCCGAAGAACCAGAAGATGCCCGGCACGTAGTAAAGCGGCGCCCAATCGATCGGGGGCAGCCAGCCGCCCCAGAACAGGATCGCGTTCATCGCGCACATCAGGATGACGTTGGCATATTCGCCAAGCCAGAAGAGCGCGAAGCTCATCGAGCTATATTCGGTCTGGTAGCCGGCTACGAGCTCGCTCTCCGCCTCGGTCAGGTCGAACGGTGCGCGCGCCGTTTCCGCCAGCGAGGCGATCAGGAAGATCACCGCGATCGGGAAGAGCAGAGGGTTCAGGCCATAAGCGTTGATGGCGCCGAAAATGTGCCCTTCCTGGCCCATCACGATGCCCGACAGGCTGAACGTGCCCGCGAACAGGATCACCGGGATCAGGATGAAGCCGATCGAGACTTCATAGGAAACCATCTGAGCCGCGGCGCGCAAGGCGCTGTAAAACGGGTATTTCGAGTTCGACGCCCAGCCGGCGATGATCACCCCGTAGACGCCGAGCGACGACACCGCGAGCAGGTACAGGAGCCCGACATTGATGTCGGCGAGCACCCAGCCCTCCTGGAACGGGATCACCGCCCAGGCGAGCAGGGCCACGGTAAAGGTGATGATCGGCGCCAGCAGGAACAGGCCGCGATTGGCGCTGGCCGGGATGATCGTTTCCTGGAGGAAGACCTTCAGACCGTCGGCAAACGACTGCAGCAGGCCCCACGGCCCGACCACGTTCGGTCCCTTGCGCAGCGCCATCGCCGCCCAGATCTTGCGATCGGCATAAATCACCATCGCCACCGCCAGCATGAGCGGCAGCGCGATCATCAGGATCAGGATGATGGTCGAAACGAAATAGCCGAAGCCTTCGCCGAGCCAGGATTGGAACCAGGCGGTCATTCCGCGGCCTCCAGCATGTCCTGGCCGTGCAGGATTTCCGCCGAGCAGCGCTGCATGGTGGGCGACGAACGCGCGATCGGGTTGGTCAGGTAGAAATCCTGAATCGGGTAAGCGAGCTCAGTCTCCTTCGCGATCGCGACCTTCTCAAGGCTCGGCGGCGACCAGTCGAAGCTGGCGAGGCCGGGCGTCGCGAAGGCCGGATAGTCGGCGAACAGGCGCTGGCGAAGCTCGCCGAAGCTGTCGAACGGCAAGGTCTTGCCGAGCGCTTCGGACAGCGCCCGAAGGATCGACCAATCCTCGCGTGCATCGCCGGGTGCGTCGACCGCCTTCTCGGAATATTGCACGCGGCCTTCGAGGTTCACGCTGATGAAGTGCTTCTCGCTATAGGCGGCACCGGGCAGGATCACGTCCGCAGCCGCGGCGCCCTTGTCGCCATGATGGCCGATATAGACCTTGAAGCTGCCCGCGAACGGGCCGAGGTTCGCTTCGTCCGCGCCCAGCAGGAAGAGCAGTTTCGGCGCGGCTTCCGCCAGCTCGGCCATGCCGCCGGGTCGCGCCCAGCCGAGCATCAGCCCGCCGGTCCGCGCGGCCGCCGTGTGCAGGACGTTGAAACCGTTCCAGCCGTCGCGAATGAGGTTGAAGGTAGAAGCGAGCGCCAGCGCCGCCGCCTGCCCGCCCGGCACCTTCAGCGCCGCGCCGCCGACGATCACCGCCGGCCGCTCCGCGCCCTTGAGCAGGTCGGCGACCTCCTTCGGCAGCTTGGCGAGCAGGGACAGATCGTTGCCGAGCCAGGTGACCGGATAGGTCAGGTCAACCTCCGGCCCGATCGCGAAGACCTTGGCACCGGCGAGCACCGCCTTGCGGATGCGGGTGTTGACCAGGCTCGCTTCCCAGCGCGGGTTGGTCCCGACCAGAAGGATCGCGTCCGCCGTCTCCAGCGCGCCGATCGTCGTGTTGAAATTCACCGCGGCGATGTTGCTCGCATCATAGGCCAGGCCGGTCTGACGGCCCTCGATCAGCTCCGACCCCAGCGAGGCCAGCAGCTTCTGCGTGGCATAAAGCGTCTCGACGTCGACCAGATCGCCCGCGACCGCAGCGACACTCGACTTGGCGCTCTTGGCGACCTTGGCGATGGCGGCGAACGCCTCGGCCCAGGTCGCTTCCTTCAGCGCGCCGCCTTCGCGCACCCACGGCCGGTCCAGCCGGCGCAGCAGCAGGCCGTCGACGGCGTGGCGGGTCTTGTCGCTCGCCCACTCCTCATTCACGTCCTCGTTGATCCGCGGCACGGCGCGCATCACCCCGCGCGAGCGGGAATCGAGGCGGATGTTGGTGCCGACCGCGTCCATCACGTCAATCGCCGGCGTCTTGCGGAGCTCCCACGGCCGCGCCTCGAAGGCGTAAGGCTTGGAGGTCAAGGCGCCGACCGGGCAGAGATCGACGACATTGCCGGAAAGCTCGCTCGACAGCGCCTGCTCGAGATAGGAGGTGATCTCCATATCCTCGCCGCGGCCGACCGCGCCGATATCCTCGACGCCCGCGACCTGCTCCATGAAGCGCACGCAGCGGGTGCAATGGATACAGCGGGTCATCACCGTCTTGACGACGGGACCCATATATTTCTCGGTCACCGCCCGCTTGTTCTCGTCATAGCGGTCGTGGCCGCGCCCGTAGGCGATCGCCTGGTCCTGGAGGTCGCACTCGCCGCCCTGGTCGCAGATTGGGCAGTCGAGCGGGTGGTTGATCAGGAGGAACTCCATCACCCCTTCCCGCGCCTTCTTGACCACCGGCGTGTTGGTGAAGATTTCCTGATTGTCCGCCGCCGGCAGAGCGCAGCTCGCCTGCGGCTTGGGCGGTCCGGGCTTCACCTCGACCAGGCACATCCGGCAATTGCCGGCGATCGCCAGCCGCTCATGGTAACAGAAACGCGGAATCTCTTTCCCCGCGGCCTCGCAGGCCTGCAGCACGGTGGCGCCAGCCGGCACCTCCACTTCAATTCCGTCAACCTTGAGTGTGGGCATTTGATCCTCTGTCCCGAGAGCCCCGCCTGGCGCAAATTCCCGCCAGACCGTCGTCGCGGCCCGAGTAAGTTGGTTTGGCTCAAAGAGCCATGATTTTCCGGGGCTGCTGAGCCTCTGGGCGGTGGAAAGTCAAGGTCCTGAGCGCCTTGTGGCCTCAGCAATTCGGGCCGAACGGGCACCAGCCGGCGGAATCAGCGACGCTCAGCCGGTAACGGCGGTTTGCGATGAGTCGTCGGCCCTCAGAGTCGGCGGGCGGGCATCAGTTGCCGGCCGAAGACCCCACGCTGCGGAAGGCGGCGGTGGCGAGCATGGCGCGAAGGCCCGCCTCGTTGCTGCTGATCCGCGGACCAGACTGGGCGCACAGCTGGAAGGCGGGCAGCAATTGCTGGATCGCGGCTTCCTCGCCGTCGCTGGCCGGCGCGGTGTCGAGCAGAGCGGCAACCTGGTCCGGCACCGAACGCACCACACAGATCGCCACCCGGTCGGACGGCGAATAAGCCGGCGTCGCGGCCCCGGTCGCGGCCCGCGCGAGCCGTACGTTCAGCGGTGCCTCGCTCCGGTCCAGCAGCCCCTCGGCCAATGCCCCGGCGAACAACAACCCAGCGCCACGCATCCGGCGAGCGCCCTGCAGGCAGCCCTCATTGTTGCGCGACAATTGGCTGATGCCGGTCCGATAGGCACTGGTGGTGAAATTCATGCTGAGCGTACGTGCCGCCATCTCCGGGCTGCGCTGGGCGGCGCAGCGACCGAATTCCTGCAACTTCCCACGCGCTTCGGCGCCAAGCGGGGCGCGCTCGTCCTGGTAGAAAATCTCATGCGCGGGAGTCGCCTCCGCGGCGCGGGGCGGCTCGGACGGCAAGGGCCGTTGCGGGGCGGAGGGGGCGGGCTGGGCGGCCAAAGCCATCGAGATCAGGATCACGCTCATCGATCATCCTCCTCCACGCAGAAGCCCATTTGGCGGCAGCGTTTATTCTCGCCGGTTTATGCCGACAATACACGCCTTCAAAGCCTGAATGCAGCGTGAATTTTCTGGCCCCGAAGCCTGCCAGGCTTGAGCGCGAGTTGCGCCGCGAGCACGACGCCGCTGGGGCGAGCTTACTCCGCCGCCTCGAGCTGACCCTGGCGCTCGATGATCCGCCGTTCGATCTCGGGCCGGAAGTGGCGGATCAGGCCCTGGATCGGCCAGGCGGCGGCGTCGCCGAGGGCGCAGATGGTGTGGCCTTCGACCTGCTTGGTGACATCCAGAAGCGTATCGATCTCGTGAATCTCGGCATTGCCCTCGCGCAGCCGCTCCATCACCCGCCACATCCAGCCAGTGCCTTCGCGGCACGGCGTGCACTGGCCGCAGCTCTCATGCTTGTAGAAATAGGAGATGCGGCTGATCGCGCGGACGATGTCGGTGGACTTGTCCATGACGATGATCGCGGCGGTGCCGAGGCCGGAGCCCAGCGCCTTCAGGCCGTCAAAATCCATCGGCGCGTCCATAATCTGCGCCGCCGGCACCAAAGGTACGGACGAGCCGCCCGGGATCACCGCGAGCAGATTGTCCCAGCCGCCGCGAATGCCGCCGGCATGGCGGTCGATCAGCTCGCGGAAGGGGATGCTCATCTCCTCCTCGACCACGCACGGCTTGTTCACATGGCCGCTGATCTGGAAGAGCTTGGTGCCCTCATTCTTCTCGCGGCCGAAGCTCTTGAACCAGGGGGCGCCGCGGCGAAGGATCGTCGGGACGACCGCGATGGACTCCACATTGTTCACCGTGGTCGGGCAGCCATAGAGGCCTGCACCGGCCGGGAATGGCGGCTTCAGGCGCGGCTGGCCCTTCTTGCCCTCCAGGCTCTCCAGCATCGCGGTTTCTTCGCCGCAGATGTAGGCGCCGGCGCCGCGGTGGACGAACAGATCGAAATCGTAACCGGATTTGGCGGCGTTCTTGCCGAGCAGGCCGGCATCATAGGCCTCCTGCACCGCCGCGAAGAGCGTCTCCGCCTCACGGATGAACTCGCCGCGAATGTAGATGTAAGCGGCCCGCGCGCGCATCGCGAAGCCGGCCAGCAAGGCGCCTTCGACCAACTTGTGCGGATCATGGCGGATGATCTCGCGGTCCTTGCACGAACCGGGCTCGGATTCGTCCGCGTTGATCACCAGGAAATTCGGCCGGCCCGGAGTCGGCTCCTTGGGCATGAAGCTCCACTTCATGCCGGTCGGGAAGCCGGCGCCGCCGCGGCCGCGCAGGCCCGATTCCTTCACGATGTCGATGATCGCGTCCTGGCCGAGCGCCATCAGCGCCTTCGTATCGTCCCAGTCGCCGCGTTGCTGCGCCGCCTTCAGGTTCCACGGCTGAAAGCCGTAAACGTTGGTGAAGATACGATCCTTATCCTGAAGCGCCATGGCTTAAGCGTTCCTGCAAATTTCGCGGACCGCCTGGTCCATGTCGCCATTCCAATCGCCTTCGACGAACACGTCTTCCTCGCCCACCGCGATGAAGCGCTGGGCGGGACGGTCGGCGATGCGATAGCGGCCGCAGACCACGGTCGCGCCCTGGCTGGTGAAAGTCTGTGCGTCCTCGAAGCTGACGGCCTGCGCGTTCAGCCGCTCGCGGACCAGCCGCTCGGCCCGCTCGGTCGGCGTCGGCTCGGCCTTCGGCGGCGCGGCGATATTGTTGACCGCCTGCACCGCCTCCTGCCCGCCGCAGCCGGCGAGCATCACCGCGAAGAGCGGCGCGGCGCGGACGCTGAGCGCGAGTTCAGCCACGCGGTCCACCGAGCTTCTTCTGGACTGCCGTGTAGACGGCATAAGCGATGCCGGCCGCGACGACCAACAGCACGATCTTGATCGCGAGGCCGATCAGTGCGCCGAGCACCTTCAGCACCACGATGACCAACAGGACGAGGACGACGAGCGCGATGACAGCAGCCATTAGGACCAACTCCCCCGATAATCGTGATTCTCCGCGACCATTTCCGGCAGGCAGGTCGGGCCGGCCTCGGGACAGCTGGTCTGTCGGTCGATCTGCGGTCCCGGCTTCGGGCTCTCGCCCTTGGCCAGCGCGTCGAGCACGGCGGTCATGCTGTCGAAGGTCAAATCCTCGAAATTATCGTCGTTGATCTGCACCATCGGCGCGTTGGCGCAGGCGCCGAGGCATTCGACCTCGGTCAAAGTGAACAGCCCGTCCTCGGTGGTCGAGCCCTTCTTCAGGCCCTTCTTGTAGCAAGCGGCGAGCACATCGTCGGAGCCGCGCAGCATGCACGGCGTGGTGCCGCAAACCTGGACGTGGAAGCGGCCGACCGGGGCCAGATTGAACATCGTGTAGAAGGTCGCGACCTCATAGGCGCGGATCGGCGGCATGCCGAGCTGGTGCGCGAGGATCTCGATCACCGGGATGGGCAACCAGCCCTGGGTGTTCGTCTCCGCGCCGATCTGGCGCTGGGCGAGATCGAGCAAGGGGATGATCGCGCTCTGCTGCCGCCCGGGCGGGTAGCGGCCGATCACGACCTCCGCCTGCTTTGCATTCTCCGCCGTCCAGGCGAATTTGCCCCAGCGCTCGCGGATTTCGGGGGTAGCGGGGAGCCGCTTCGCTTCAGCCATTATTCTCGTTCCGGTTGCTGGCCCGCGTGGCGACGATCGCGGCGCTGATCGCCGCAATGCCCATCAGCACGGTGCTGGTGGTGCTCACCCACAGCGGCACATAGCCAAGCTGGTGCAGGATGCCGACGATGACGCCCGCGATGATCACGACGATCGCGAACAGCACCCATTTCTTTTCGCCGGAATTCACCGGTCGCACTCCCCGAACACGATGTCCATCGCGCCCAGGATGGCGGTGGTGTCGGCGAGCATGTGGCCCTTGGCCTGCATGTCGAAGGCCTGCAGATGGCTGAACGCGGTCGGGCGGATCTTCACGCGGTAGGGCTTATTGCTGCCGTCGCTGACGATGTAGACGCCGAACTCGCCCTTGGGGCTTTCGGTGGCGACATAGACTTCGCCGGCGGGGACGTGGAAGCCTTCGGTGTACAGCTTGAAGTGGTGGATGAGCGCTTCCATCGACTGCTTCATCTCGGCGCGCTTGGGCGGCACCACCTTGCGGTCGAGCGACGCGATCGGCCCGTCGGGCATCTCGTTCAGGCACTGGCGCATGATCCGTGCCGATTGCCGCACTTCCTCGACGCGGACCATGAAGCGGTCATAGCAGTCGAACTTGGTGCCGACCGGAACGTCGAAGTCCATGCGCGCATAGACGTCGTAGGGCTGGCTCTTGCGGATGTCCCAGGGGATGCCGGAGCCGCGGATCATCGGGCCGGAGAAGCCCCATTTCAGCGCGTCTTCCTTGCTCACCACGGCGATGTCGACGTTGCGCTGCTTGAAGATGCGGTTGTCGGCGACCAGGCTGATCGCATCCTCGAACAGACGCGGCAGACGGGTGTCGAGCCAGTCGGCAATGTCAGTCAGCAGCTTCAGCGGCACGTCCTGATGGACGCCGCCGGGGCGCAGATAATTGTGGTGCATGCGCGCACCGGACATGCGCTCGAAGAAATTGAGGCAATCCTCGCGGATCTCGAACATCCACAGGTTCGGCGTCATCGCCCCGACGTCCATGACGTGCGACCCGAGATTCAGCATGTGGTTCGAGATGCGGGTCAGCTCGGCGAAGAAGACGCGCAGATATTGCGCGCGCAGCGGCACTTCGAGGTCGAGCAGTTTCTCGACGCCCAGCACGAAGCTGTGCTCCATCGCGAGCGGCGAGCAATAATCCAGCCGGTCGAAATAGGGCAAAGCCTGCATGTAGGTCTTGTATTCGCACAATTTCTCGGTGCCGCGGTGGAGCAGGCCCACGTGCGGATCGACGCGTTCGACGATCTCGCCATCCAGCTCCATGACCAGGCGCAACACGCCGTGCGCGGCCGGGTGCTGCGGGCCGAAATTGATCGTGTAATTCTGGATTTCCACGTCGCCGACGGTGGGATCGGCCTCGTCGGTCTGACCGCTCAGTTCTTGGAGATAATCAGCCATGCATCACCACCCGTTCCCCGGCGGAGCGCGGGGGGCGAGCGGTAATTT
>JAFAEG010000065.1 GCA_023424095.1 Pseudomonadota bacterium
GGCTCCGACTTCGTCGAGATGTTCGTCGGCGTCGGCGCGAGCCGCGTGCGCGACATGTTCGAGCAGGCGAAGAAGAACGCGCCCTGCATCGTCTTCATCGACGAAATCGACGCCGTCGGGCGCAGCCGTGGTCACGGCATCGGCAACCAGAATGACGAGCGCGAGCAGACGTTGAACCAGCTGCTGGTCGAGATGGACGGTTTCGAGGCGAATGAGGGCATCATCATCGTCGCGGCGACCAACCGCCCCGACGTGCTCGATCCCGCTTTGCTCCGTCCGGGCCGCTTCGACCGTCAGGTCGTCGTCCCGCGCCCCGACATCGAGGGCCGTGAGAAGATCCTGGCCGTGCACATGAAGAAGGTGCCGCTGGCCCCCGACGTCGACAGCCGCACGATCGCGCGCGGCACGCCGGGCTTCTCCGGCGCCGACCTCGCCAACCTCGTCAACGAGGCCGCTTTGCTTGCCGCCAAGAAGGGCAAGCGCCTGGTCGCGATGAAGGAGTTCGAGGAGGCCAAGGACAAGGTCATGATGGGCGCCGAGCGCAAGTCCATGGTGATGACCGACGAGGACAAGAAGGCCACCGCCTATCACGAGGCCGGCCATGCTCTGGTCTCGCTCCACGTCGATGGCTGCGATCCGCTGCACAAGGTTACGATCATCCCGCGCGGCCGCGCGCTTGGCGTCACCTGGAACCTGCCGGAGCGCGACCGTTATTCGATGAGCATGAAGCAGATGAAGGCGCGGCTCGCGCTCTGCTTCGGCGGCCGCATCGCCGAGCAGCTCATCTATGGCAATGACAGCCTGAACACCGGCGCTTCCAACGACATCGAGCAGGCCACGGACATGGCCCGCGCGATGGTGATGGAATATGGCATGAGCGAGAAGCTCGGCTGGCTGCGCTATCGCGACAACCACCAGGGCTATCTGGGCCAGAGCGTGCAGAATGCGAGCGTGTCGGAAGACACCGCCCGGCTCATCGACCAGGAAGTGCGCCGCTTCGTCGAGGAAGGCGAGGCAACCGCCCGCAGGGTCCTGACCGAAAATATCGACGAGCTGCACAAGCTGGCCGAGGCCTTGCTCGAATATGAGACGCTGAACGGCGAGGAATCGAAGAAGGCGATCAGGGGCGAGGATATCGGCCGCGAGGACCCGATGACCAAGCCGTCCCTGATCCCGGCTTCGGGCACGAGCATCCCCAGCACCCGCAAGCCGCGCGGCCCCGGCGGCCTCGGCCCGGCGGCGCCGCAGGGGGCGTGAACGGCGGTCGGATTTGTCGTCCAGGGGTGTGAACCTTCGGCACCTTTGGCGGGCGGGGGCGGTCGCTTGATCCTCACCGGCCTGCTCGGCGGCTCGTTCAATCCGGCGCATCGGGGCCATCGCGCGATCAGCCTGGCGGCGATCGAGGCGTTGGGGCTGGACGATTTCTGGTGGCTGGTCTCGCCCGGCAATCCGCTGAAGCCCGCCGCGGGCATGGCGCCCTTCCCCGCCCGCTTCGCCTCGGGTGTGAAGACGGCGAAGGGTGCGGCGATCAAGGTGACGGGGATCGAGCGGGAGCTGGGCACGCGTTACACGGTCGATACGCTGCGCGCCCTGATCCGCCGCTTCCCGAAGCGGCAGTTCGTCTGGCTGATGGGGGCGGACAATCTGTCGCAATTCCATCTGTGGAAGGACTGGCAGACGATCGCTGCGCTGGTGCCGATTGCCGTCGCGACCCGGCCGGGCTATGAGGCGCAGGCCCAGGCGGCACCCGCCATGGGCTGGCTGCGGGATCACGTCCTCACCGCGGACCAGGCGAAGGGACGGAATGAGTGGAGCGTACCGGCCCTCGTGCTGCTTTCCGTGCCGCCCGATCCGACCTCTTCCACCGCCATCCGCGCCGCCGATCCCGATTGGTACGAATCCAGCGAATATGTGTTATATGCGAACCGCTTGCGCGATGGTGTGACGCGCAAGCCGGTGACCTGAAAGGAGACTTTTTGCCCAAATCCCCGCCCGCTCCGGGCGACAACGGAGCCAGCAGTGCCGAAGCCCTGCACGATCTTATCCTGCAGTCGCTCGACGACGATCAGGCTGTGGAGCTGGTGTCGATCTCGCTCGCCGGAAAATCCAACATCGCCGATTATATGGTGATCGCCAGCGGCCGCTCGACCCGTCAGGTCGCGTCCATGGCGCAGAAATTGTCCGAGCGGATCAAGCAGCAGCTTGGCCGCCACGTTCGCGTGGAAGGCCTGCCCGTGGCCGACTGGGTGCTGATCGACGCCGACGACGTGATCGTCCACCTGTTCCGCCCGGAAGTGCGCAGCTTCTACAATCTGGAACGGATGTGGGCGTTCGAGGACGATGCCAAACCCGCCGCGGCGGGGGCGTAAATCCTCCTCCATATCGTCGCGCGGGGCAAGATCGGGCGCTCGCCCGAGGCTGAGCTCGTGCAGCGCTATCTCGGCCGGATCGGCTGGCCGACCAAGGTCAGCGAATTGCCCGAGAGCGGCGGGCGGGTGCCGGAGCGGCCGGCCGGCGGCGCCTTGATCCTGCTCGACGAGAAAGGCGAGACGCTCTCGTCGGTCGAGCTGGCTCGCAAGCTGGAGACCTGGCGCGACCGGGGGATGCGCGAGGCGCAGTTCCGGATCGGCGGCGCGGACGGCTTCGACGACGCGCAGCGGAGCGAGGCGGACCTCTTGCTCTCCTTCGGCCGGGCGACATGGCCGCATTTGCTGGCCCGCGCGATGCTGGCCGAGCAACTCTATCGCGCCACCAGCGTGCTTGCGAACCACCCTTATCATCGGGAAGGATAGGGGCATGAAGGCCTGGCACCTCCTGTCCTGCTTCGCGGCCCTGGGCGCGGGCGGTTTCGCGGTCGCCAGCGCGCAGGACGCGACCCCGGCGGCGCTGAAGGCCGCGCAGGAGGATGCGCGGGAATCGCTCGCCCGCTCGCAAGCGTTCGAGGCGGCAGCGGCCAAGGCGACCAACGATGCCGACCGCGCCCGCGCCGAGACCGAGGCGCTCGCCGCGCGAATCCAGGCGGCCGAAGCCGATATCACCGCCGCCGAAACCCGCGCCGCAATCGTCGACGCGCAATTGCGCGACCAGCGCGCGCGGCTGGCCGAGCGGCAGGGGCCGTTGATCCGCATCACCGCCGCCTTGCAGTCGCTGAGCCGCCGGCCGCCGGCGCTCGCTTTGGTGCAACCGGGCAGCCTGGAAAATGCCGTCCGGGTCCGCGCCATCCTCGCCGCCACCTTGCCCCGCATTCGCGAGCGCACCGCCGCCGTCCGCGCCGATTTGGACCGCACCCGCATTTTGCGCGACCAGCAGGGCACGGCGCGCGAGGCTCTGGTCGCGAGCCGGGCCGAACTGGCCGGACGGCGCGAGGCGCTGGCGGGGATGGAGGCGCAGCAACGCGCGCGCTCGGCGGGCTTTGCCCAGCTGGCGCTGCGCGAGTCGGACCGCGCTTTGGCGCTCGGCGAGGAAGCGCGGCGAGTCGAGACATTGACCAATGACAGCGCCTTTCGCGAGCGCCTGTCCGCCCGCTTGGCCACCCTGCCCGGCCCGACCCAGCGGCCGGTGACGGGCGGCGACGCCGCGCCGGCGGGCCCCTCCTTCCTGATGCCCGCGTATGGCCGCGTGATCGAAGGCGTGGGCGAACTGAACGACGCCGGCGTCCATGCGCGCGGTGTCGTGCTGGCGGTGGACAGCGACGCGCCGGTCCGCGCCCCCGCGGCGGGACGCGTCGCTTATGCCGGGCCGTTCCGCAGCTACGGGCTGGTGCTGATCCTCGATCATGGCAGCGGCTGGACCTCGGTCGTCACCGGCCTGGAGGCGATCGATCATCGAGTCGACGCGCAAGTCGGCCAGGGCGCAGCGGTCGGCCGGGCCCGCGGTGGCAGCGACCGGCTGACGGTGGAACTGCGCTATCAGGGGCGTCCGGTGCCGATCACGGCGTTTCTTGCGCGTTAGAAGTCGGCACCGGCCCGCACCCCCACCCGGCCTCCCAT
>JAFAEG010000003.1 GCA_023424095.1 Pseudomonadota bacterium
GCGCCGGCCCGCGCCACCAACGCCGCGACCCGCACCGGCAGTGCCGCGACCCGGACCACCGCAGCGCGCGCCGCGAACCCCCGCACTGCGCATCCGTCGCGCATCTGGGTGCAGCTGGGCGTGTCGAACAACCGCGCCGGCTTTGGGTATGAGATGACCCGCATGCGCCGCCTCGCCCCGGAACTGGCCCGCCAGACCGCCCACACCGCGCCGATCGGCAGCAGCCATCGCCTGCTGGTCGGGCCGTTCCCGAACGACGCGGCGGCGCGGACGTTCATCACCACGCTGCGGGAAAAGAACATCCAGTCCATGGCCTGGACCAGCAGCGCCGGGACCGAGGTCGAGCGGCTGCCCGCCGGGCGATGAGTTCCGCACCTTATGCTTCCCGGCCGGCGGACAGCCGCGGGCGGCTCCACCATGAGAGCGACGCCAGCGCGCGCGGCCCCCGCGACGCCTTCCAGCGCGACCGCGACCGGATCATCCACTCCGCGCCCTTCCGGCGGCTGAAGAGCAAGACGCAGGTCTTCGTCATCCCCGACGGCGACCATTTCCGGGTGCGGCTGACGCACAGCCTGGAGGTCGCGCAGATCGCCCGCGTGGTGGCCCGCACCCTGGGGCTGAACGAGGATCTGACCGAGGCGCTAGCGCTGGCGCACGACATCGGGCACCCGCCGTTTGGGCATGCGGGAGAAGATGCGCTGACCGCGGCGATGGCGACAAGCGGCGGCTTCGACCACAATGCCCATACTTTGCGGCTGCTGACGAAGCTCGAGCGGCCTTACCCGCGCTTCGATGGCTATAATCTGAGCTGGGAGACGCTGGAGGGGCTGGCCAAGCATAATGGCCCGGTGGAGAACCCAAGCTGGGCGCTGGCCGAGGCGAATGCGGCATTCGACCTGGAACTGACGACCTGGCCGAGCCTGGAGGCGCAGGTCGCGGCGCTGGCGGACGACATCGCCTATGACAATCACGATATCGACGATGGGCTGCGGGCCGGTTTGTTCTCGCTGGACGAGGTGCTTGAAGTGCCTTTGGTCCGGCGGGGCTGGGAGGCGGTGCGGGCGGCCTTTCCGGACGTGGACGAGACGCGGCTCGCGCCGGAACTGGTGCGGCACCAGATCGGGGTGATGGTCGGCGACCTGCTGGCCGAGACGCGGCGGCGGCTGGCGGAAGTCGACCCGCACAGCCCGGACGATGTGCGCGCGGCGGGGCGGGCGCTGGCCGGCTTCTCGGCCGCGATGGCGGCGGAGGAACGGGCGCTGAAGGCCTTCCTCTACCGGCACATGTATGACGCGCCGGCGGTGCTGCCGGTGAAGCGCCGGGCGCAGCAATTGATCGCCAATCTGTTCGCGGCCTATCGCGCCGATCCGGGGCTGCTGCCGGAGGGGTGGCGGCCCCGGGATGGCGGCGAGACGGCGATTTTGCGGGCGATCGGCGACTATGTGGCGGGCATGACCGACCGCTTCGCGATCCGCACCCACGAGGCGCTGATCGGCCCGGCGGAGATGCCGGAGGGGTTCTGAGCCTCGCCGCCACGGCGAAAGGTCTCACTAAAGTCTCACCTAAATCCAACTGCGCGGCGCGGGCGCGGAAGCTGACAAAGTTGACACTATGGCCGGTGGTTTTTGAACGACTTAGCGTCGGGGCGGCGATGCGCAGGAGGCTCGCGAAGGCCCTGATCGCGGCCCGGATGCGCGCAAGCGGACGGAGGTGAACTTCACGACTTTCACACGGAATCGCGGGGGGTGTTCTTCCCCGGTGCGGCGGCCACGGGGTGGCGAGGTCGGGAGGGAAGGCGGGCGTCGGGCGCATCGACCAGGGTAAATCAGCCGTATTCCTATCGTGCAAGGGTTGGATGGGGGAAGGGAGGCAGGGTTTCACGCCAAAGCGCGAAGGCGCCAAGGGATGTTTAAGCTCACGCGCGAAGCGCCTTCAAGCCAACGGTCTATCTCGCGGCAGCGCGCAGACAGACTCCGGGCTCCTCTTTGCGCCTTGGCGCCTTGGCGCGAAATCCAATTAGCGCACTGTCACCGTAATCCCACTGTCACCGTGATCCTGCGTGTGCGCGAGGCTATTGGTCTTTTGTGTTCGCCTGAAGCCAGGCATCGAAATCATCCAGCCGGTGAGCCCAAAACACTTCGATTCCGGCGTCAAGGAGGCGTTGAACATCTCCAAACTTTATAACGCCTTGGAGCAATGCAGCTGACTTTATGAACTTTCCCCAATGCTCTTTCCACGCCGACGCTTTTTTCAGGACGTCGTTGATCCTTTTGACGGAGTTTGTCTCATCATTCGTGACCTTACATTCCATCGCCAACACGACGGTCCCACCTAAGCCGCAGGCGACATCGACCTCCTGATTCTCGTTGTCTCCACTCGCGAAGCGGGTCTTGTACATGAATGCCTTGGCCGGCAGCTCTCCACCAGTCGATACAAGGTTGCTTTGCAAGCGCTGCCACTGACGCGATTCCAGTAGCGCGACCACGGATTGTTCTTGGGCCATTGAAAGGCGAACGCGTCGAGCCGTTGCAACACGCTGGCTGGCGATGAGTGGGGCGACGGCGCTGATCGCCGCTGAAATTTCTGACAGTGTTGGAGCGCGTCCTGTACTCACCCAAGGGGACAGCCGGCGAGATCGGCGTTGCTCGAAGACTGCGGCAATCGATGCCGCTCGATCGGCGGAAACCTGATTTCCCGACTTTTCGCTAGACTTAGGCCAATCGGGGCAGATCAGCTTAAACTGATCTTGGCTAATGGGTGGTGCGAGGAAATGCCGCAGCGCGGTCGCATGCGTGCCGTTCGTTTGAAGGGCGCCAGCAACATCCGTCAGAAAGTTCGAGGCTCGCAGAAACGCGACTATGAGGCGACGTGCTTCCCATAGCGCGATCTTCCAGTCCTGTGCATCGCTCGCGGCATCTCGGTCTTGGAGATACTTCTCACGAGCCTCCTTGCAACACTGCGCGTGGTCGATCGCGGACAGCAACTCGTTGCTCCGCTATGCCGCTCGCGCACGCCGGTCGGGAGCAGCGCGTCGTGACGCTCCATTTCGATGCTCCTCACGCTCAGTGTAGCGGATCGCCGAAGCGAGACGCGGCGAAAGAGGGAGCAACTCGGCATGCGTTTCCAGGGAGTCTGATTGCGTTGATGCCTGCTCTTTGAGAGCCGTTCCGATCACGGAAGCTAAAGCCGGCGGAACGGCGTTGCCGATCAGTCGATATTGATCCACGCGCTTGCCGACAAATTCCCAGCTGGGCGGGAAAGACTGGATTGCTGCGCACTCTCGCGGCGAAAGGCGACGCAAACCGAGCTTTGCGTCACGAACCCAATCCTGCTGCGCATTGGCTGTAACGGTCCGAGCCGGCTTGGCCGGGTCAGCGATAAACGCGCCCTGCTTGTAGCCCCAGTGACCGCCCGGCCTAGTCGTTTCTCTTTTGCCAGGACTTTTCACACCACTCCCAGGCGGAAGGTCTTTCATCTGCGAAGCGAGGAGGCCAGACGGGCGAATTATTTCGTCTTCATCGGGCGGATTGATTGACGATAAGACTGTCTGCAACGTGACCCACGGTTTGGGTGAGTCTCCCTTCACCGCTTCTTTCGAATGTGTTTGCTGCGGTAGAACGAAGGGGTCACCGGACCTATATCCGAACACGATTAGGCGGACCCGCCGCTGAGCGACACCGTAGTCTGCAGCGTTGACCAACGATACGCTGGTCTGAAAACCAGCCATCAGCAATTGGCGCCGAATTAGCTCCAATGCAGAACCTGGTCGGCCGTCAGGGCCTCGCGCGGTCAGCAGGCCACGGACATTCTCAAACATCAGCCACCGAACATCCAGTTCGCCAGCTAGGCGGACAAAATCGGCGAACAATTGCCCTCTCGGGTCATCAAAGCCCTTCTGCCTTCCGGCACTGCTCCAAGACTGACACGGCGGCCCGCCCACTAGCAGGGGCACTGAGCCTCGAGACGCGCCAATTTTACTAAGAATCTTTTTGCCGGTGAGTTCACGAACGTCCGCATGCTCGATGAGGCCATGCTCCAAGAAGCGCACCCCGAGAGAGTCTCGATTCTGATTCCGCTTCAACGTCTCGACAGCTGCAAGATCGATGTCCGCGCCATAAAGACCGCGCCACCCAGCGTTTTCCAAGCCGAGGTCAAGGCCGCCAGCGCCGGAAAAGAGTGATACAAAACAGCTATCTAGCACCATTTGCCCCTCCCTAATTGTCTGATACGAGCCACGGCGTAACGCTACAAGCACAACAGTAGAACATTTGCGGAACATTTAAAACATCTTTCGTTCGTTGCATGTTCCATCAACGGGGTTGGGCGTCCGCACCTGGCTTCAAATCCCCCCCCCACTCCGCTAAAGCCCCGCCTCTTCCCATAGTCCGGACCCCCACAGTGACCCTCTACACCCGTTTTGCCGCGCACTTGGACGCGGTGCTTGATGCCCTTGTGCTGGAGGGCTCGCTGCCGGCCGGGGTGGAGCGTTCGGGGGTGGCGGTGGAGCCGCCGCGGGATCCGAGCCATGGCGATCTCGCCACGAATGCGGCGATGGTGCTGGCGAAGAAAGCGGGGACCAATCCGCGCGCGCTTGCCGCGCTGATCGGGCCGAAGCTGGAGGCGATTGCCGAGGTCGAGGCCGTCGAGATCGCCGGGCCGGGGTTCATCAATCTTCGGCTCGCGAGCCACGTCTGGCGCGAGGAGCTGGCGGCGATCCTTGCCGCCGGGTCCGATTACGGGCGCTCGCGGGTCGGACATGGGGTGCGGGTGAATGTCGAATATGTCTCGGCCAATCCGACGGGTCCGATGCATATGGGCCATTGCCGCGGCGCGGTGGTCGGCGATGCGCTGGCGAGCCTGCTGGAATATGCCGGGCACGAGGTCACGCGCGAATATTATGTCAACGATGCGGGCGGCCAGGTGGACGTGCTCGCCCGCTCGGCGCACCTTCGGTACGTCGAGGCGCTGACCGGGGACGCGGTCGAGATTCCCGAGGGGCTTTATCCGGGCGAGTATCTGAAGCCGGTCGGCGCGGCCCTCGCGGCTGAGCATGGCGACCGGTTCGTCGATGCGCCGGAGAGCGAGTGGCTGGTGCCGTTCCGCAAGACGGCGGTGGCGGCGATGATGAAGATGATCCGCACCGACCTGGGGCTGCTCGGAATCCATCACGACGTCTTCTCGTCGGAGGCCGAGGTGCAGGCGGCGGGCAAGCCGGAGGCGGCGGTCGAGGCGCTGCGGGCCAAGGGGCTCATTTACGACGGCGAGCTTGAGCGGCCGAAGAGCCTGGACCCGCATGACGAGTGGGAGCCGGTGACGCTGACGCTCTTCAAGAGCACCGAATTTGGCGACGACCAGGACCGGCCGGTGAAGAAGTCCGACGGCAGCTGGACCTATTTCGGCGCGGACATGGCCTATCATTACCAGAAGGCGCAGAGTGCCGATCAGTTGATCGACATCTGGGGCGCGGACCATGCCGGGACGGTGAAGCGGATCAAGGCGGCGGTGGCGGCGCTCACGGACGGCGCGACGCCGTTCGACGTGAAACTGGTGCAGATGGTGCAGCTGCTGCGCGGCGGCGAGCCGGTGAAGATGTCCAAGCGGTCGGGGAATTTCGTCACGCTGGCCGACGTGGTCGAGGAAGTGGGCAAGGACGTGGTCCGCTTCACCATGCTGACCCGCAAGGCCGAGGCGCAGATGGATTTCGACTTCGCCAAGGTGGTCGAGGCGTCAAAGGACAATCCGGTTTTCTATGTGCAATACGCCCACGCGCGGATCCGTTCGATGGAGCGCAAGGCGAAGGCGGAGGTGGCCGGGCTGCCCGAGGCGGCGGACCTCGACCTGCTCGACGCGGAGGAATTGGAGCTGATCCAGCTGGCGGCGCAATTCCCGCGGATCGTGGAGGCGGCGGCGGCGGCGCGGGAGCCGCACCGGGTCGCATTCTACCTCGGCGACGTCGCGGCGGCGTTCCATGCCCAGTATAACAAGGGCAATGATGACCCCGAGAAGCGTTTCCTTGTGGCACATCGTCCCGATCTGACACGCGCGCGGCTGGAACTGGCGGCGGCAATCGGGCAGATTGTCCGCAATGGCCTGGGCATCATGGGGGTGGCCGCGGCTGAGGAGATGGCGTGATGAGCAGCCGACCGCCCGAAGACGGGCAGGACGAGATCGAGGCCGAGATCGAGGCCGCGGAGGCGGAGGCCGAAGCGGATTATGCGGCCGACGAGGACCGGCTGCCCTGGCTCGAGCCGATCGACGATGATGAGGAGCAGGGGCCGTCGGCGGGCAAGCTGATCGGCGCGGTGCTGCTCGGCCTGCTGGTGATCGGCCTGATCGTCGGCGGCCTGTTCTGGTACGGCAATCGCGCCGCGCAGAGCGGCGATCCGGAAGTGATCGCGGCGCCCGACGCGCCCTACAAGCAGCGCCCCGACAAGGAAGGCGGCATGCAGGTCGACGACAAGGGCAGCACCCAGGTCGCGACCTCCGATGGCCGCGATCAGGTGTCGAGCGTCAACAAGGACGGGCGGCCGGATTCGTCGGTGGGGCAGAATACGATGGCGGCGCGGCCTGCGCCTCCGCCCATGGCGCCGGCGGCGCGGCCCGCCCAGGGCGGCGGCGGCGGCAGCCAGCAGGCGCGGCTCACCGGCCCGACCATCCAGCTCGGCGCCTTCCCGAGCGAGGCGGTGGCCAATTCGGAATGGACCAGGCTGTCGCAGCGTCATGCCTTCCTGCGCGGGCTGAACCATGCGGTGCAGGTGCACCAGCGCGGCGGCACGACCTTCTACCGCCTGCGCGCGGCGGGCCAGGCGGCGCCGGATGCGTGCCGGCGCCTGCGCGCGGCGGGCCAGCCGTGCATGGACGTGAAGGAATAGGGTTCTCCGCGTAATTACATCGAAAGCTGGAATCTGTGTGGGTTGGGGGGGGGGG
>JAFAEG010000040.1 GCA_023424095.1 Pseudomonadota bacterium
GCGGACGGGGCTCGGCGCTTCCTTGTTCGGCGGCGGGCGGGCGCCGGCGGCAGGCGCGGTGCCGCCTTACGGGATCGCCAATGTCGCGGCCGGGCATGCGCCGGCCGAGATCGGCCTGGCGACCGGCCTGTGGCGCTCGAACGCGCTCAGCTACACCACCTTCTTCACCGAAAGCTTCGTCGACGAACTGGCGCGGCAGACCGGGATCGAGCCTTTCTCCTACCGAATCTCGATGCTGGGTCAGAATCCGCGATTGGCCAATGTGCTGACGATGGCGACGGCTTTGGGCGGCTGGGACGGCGGGCCGGCCGGCAGCGGCATGGGGATCGCCGCGCTCGCAGCTTATGGCTCCTATATCGCCACCCTGGTCGAGGTGGAGATCGGGCCCGACCAGAAGATCCGCGTACTGCGCGCGGTCTGCGCGGTGGATTGCGGGCGGGTGGTGAATCCGGAGCTGGTGCGCCAGCAGATCGAGGGCGGTCTGATCCACGGCATCGCCGCCGCGATCGGGCCGGAGTTGACGATCGAGGCCGGAGCGCCGCTGGCGCAAAATCTGGGCGCGCTCGGCCTGCCGACCTTGGCGGACACGCCGACGATCACGGTCGAACTGGTGACGAGCGAGGCCGAGCCGGGCGGCGTGACCGAACTGGCGGTGCCGACCGCCGCGCCCGCGATCGCCAACGCGCTGCATGCGCTGACCGGCGAGCGGGTGCGGCGGTTGCCGCTGCGCGTCGGGAGCGGGCGGTGATCCGAGGCGCCGTCATTCCAGCGAAAGCTGGAATCTCATTGCCTTGACACTGCGCCCAGAAAAAGAAGGGAGATTCCAGCTTCCGCTGGAATGACGAGATTGAGGTCGATGTCAGTGCTGCCTTCCGACCACCCGTCCATCCCGCCGTCGCGCAAGATCGGCGTGCTGCTGATCAATCTCGGCACGCCCGACGAAGCGAATCCGCGCGCGGTGAAGCGCTATCTGAAGCAATTCCTCTCGGACCGCCGCGTGGTGGAAATCCCGCAACTGGTCTGGCAGCCGATCCTGCGCGGGATCATCCTGAACACCCGGCCGAAGAAATCCGCCCATGCCTACCAGCAGGTGTGGACAGAAGAGGGCTCGCCGCTCGCCGCGATCACGCGGGCGCAGGCGGAGGCGCTGCAGGGCGCATTCGGACCGGAGGTGATCGTCGATCACGCCATGCGCTACGGCAATCCGGCGATCGGGGCGCGGCTCGCGGCGCTGAAGGACCAGGGCTGCGAGCGGGTGCTGCTCGCGCCGCTCTATCCGCAATATTGCGCCGCCACGACCGCGACCGCGAATGACGATGCGTTCCGGGCGCTGGCCGGGATGCGCTGGCAGCCGGCGGTGCGGACTTTGCCGCCTTATCATGACGATCCGCGTTACATCGCCGCGCTGGCGGAGGCGGTCGCGGCGCAATTGGCGGCGCTCGATTTCGCGCCGGACGCGCTGCTCGCCAGCTTCCACGGCATGCCGGAGCGTACACTCCATCTCGGCGATCCCTATCATTGCCATTGCCGCAAGACCGGACGGCTCCTCTCCGAGGCGCTGGGCCGGGAGGTGACGGTCACCTTCCAGTCCCGCTTTGGCAAAGCGAAGTGGCTGGAGCCTTATACCGACGCGACGCTCGCGGCCTTGCCGGGGCAGGGGGCGAAGAAGGTCGCGATCCTCGCCCCGGGCTTTTCGGCCGATTGCCTGGAGACGCTGGAGGAACTGGCGCTGCGCGGGCGGGACAGCTTCATGGCCGCGGGCGGCGAGCGCTTCGCCTATTTGCCCTGCCTCAACGATTCCCCCGGCGGGCTGGCGATGCTCCGCGCCGTCCTGGGAACCGAACTTGAAGGTTGGGTGTCTCCCCCATAGAGCAGAGCATATAAACATAAGGAGAGGGTCTATGGGTCGAGTGGCAATCGTGACGGGCGGCACGCGTGGGATCGGCGAGGCGATCAGCCTGGCGCTGAGGGATGCGGGCATGACCGTCGCGGCGAATTATGCCGGTAATGACGAACGCGCCCGCGAGTTCACCGAGCGGACCGGGATCAAGGCGTTCAAATGGGACGTCGCCGATTATGATGCGTGCGTCGCTGGGACGCAGCAGGTTGAGGCCGAGCTCGGCCCGGTCGATGTGCTGGTCAACAATGCCGGCATCACCCGCGACGGCACTATGAAGCGCATGGACCGCAAGGCCTGGGAAGATGTGATCGATACCAACCTCGGCGGTTGCTACAATATGGCCAAGGCGGTGTGGGACGGGATGAACGGCCGCAAATATGGCCGCATCGTCAACATCGGCTCGATCAACGGCCAGGCCGGCCAGTACGGCCAGGTCAATTATGCTGCGGCGAAGAGCGGCATTCACGGCTTCACCAAGGCGCTGGCGCAGGAAGGCGCGCGCGCCGGGATCACCGTCAACGCAATCGCGCCGGGCTATATCGATACCGACATGGTCGCGGCGGTGCCGCCGGAAGTGCTGGAGAAGATCGTCGCGAAAATCCCGGTCGGCCGGCTTGGCCAGGCCAGCGAGATTGCACGCGGCGTGGCGTTCCTGACGGCGGAAGAAGGCGGCTTCGTCACCGGCTCGACGCTGTCGATCAACGGCGGCCAGCACATGTATTGAGCCCGCGCTGCGGGAATAAGGTTCTGGCTTCGCAAGCCGCGAAGAAGGGAAGCCGCGAAATGGAACACTCCTTCGCGGCTTCCTGCCTTTGCTGCTTGCGAAGCCAAATTCTATTGGCGGCCTTTGGCCGCTGAGGTCATTCGACCCAGATTCCGAGCACCTTCCAGGCGCCACCTTCCCGCGCCAGGGTGACGGTCTCGGTCGCTTCGCGGTTTGCGAAGCGGGTGCGGAACTTAACCATCTCCGCACCGGCGGGCGGCACCGGGATGCTTTCCACCGACAGGTCCGCGCGCGAGATTACGGAGCCGAAGCGGGCGCGGACGGCTTCGGTGGCCCGCGTCCAGGCCTCCACACTGTTCAGCTCGCGGAACGATTGGGCCGTACCGCGCCAGCTTTCCTCCATGCGGCCGGCCTCGACCAAGGCGAGCCAGTCGCGCGCCGCTCGGGTGGCCTCGGCGTGAGTCTGCACTTGGGCGGGCGGCTGATTCGAGGCGGCGGGGGATTGGGGCTGCATCGCGAGCAGAGCGATGCCGAGCATGGCTGACATGACAAGGACTCCTGCGAGGATCCAGGGCGCACGTCGCGTCCGCCCTCCGATCGTCGCGGCCTTGTCTGCCGCAGCGTCGGCCGCGCCGGCTTCCCCCAATTCCTTGTATCCAAGCGATTCGGGGGTCGCGCCTTCGCTCTCGAGCAGCAGGCGCGCGGCGGCACGGCTGCTCGACACCGACAATTTGCGCCGTGCCGCGCGCAGCCGTTCGTTGACGGTGTGGACCGACAGGCCGAGGTCGCGGGCCATCGACTTCGCATCATGGCCGCGGCCCATCAGCCGAAGCGTCTGCTTCTCTTTTTCGGTGAGGACCTGCAGCGCGTCCGGCATGGCGCCGGTCTAGGAAGGGCGCGCTGCTCGCTCCACCCCCAAAAATTCGTGTATCAGCAGGCGCGATGGCCAACCTCTATCATCCGCCGAAGAAACGCTCCGTGATGATCGCCGGGCACGCGACCTCGATCAGCCTGGAGCCGATCTTCTGGGATGCGCTGAAGGCCGCGGCCGTCGAGCAAGGGGTCCCGCTTTCGGCGCTGGTGGCGCGAATCGACGCGGCGCGGATCGAATCGCCGACCCCGGCGAACCTGGCCAGCGCGATTCGGGCCTGGCTGTTCGACCGGAGCCAGGCCTCGGGAGGCTGATCCTTCCGCTCTCAATGCAATCCAAACTTGACCTCATGTTAAGTAGACATAACATTGACCTTGAACGCAGGGAGGGCGCTCGCGATTGGGCGGGCTGCTGGATGCGTCAGGGGAATAGGGAATGCGCTGGTTTCACCTGTTGGCGAAGATCGCCCTGCTGGCGGGAGCGGCGGCACCGGCCGGTGCGGCGGCGCAGGCGGCATCGGCCCAGCCAGCCGCCACGCCTTCGACCTATGTCCGGCCCGAGGCGCCCGGGCGGCTGATCGCGGTCGATGGCGCGCGCCGCCTGCACATCCTGTGCAAAGGCGATTCGGACGGACCGGCGGTGATCTTCGAGGCCGGGCTGTCGCAGTTCACCGCCAACACCACACTCAGCCTCGCCCAGGACGCGATCGCGCCGTTCGCGCGGGTCTGCGCTTATGATCGCGCCGGGCTGGGCTGGAGCGATCCGGCGCCTGAGCATTGGACTCAGCAAGGCATGATCGCCGACCTGCACCGGCTGCTCGCGGCGGCTGGCGTGCGCGGGCCCTATATATTGGTCGCTCATTCCCTCGGTGGGCCGCTGGCCCGGGCCTATGCGCGGGCGCATCCGGCCGAGGTCGCCGGGCTGGTCCTGGTCGATACGACAACGGACCGGCACGCGGCCGAACTGGCGCAGGCGCGAATCAGCGTGGTCGCGCAGCTGGACGCCGCGATCGCCGCGTCGCGGCCGGGCACGCCGGTGATCGGCTTCCCCGCTGGCACCCCCGCGGAAACGATGATGGCGTTCACGCCGGAAATCCTGCGCGGTGTGAAGGTGGAGTTTCTGGCGCTCGACAGCGCGCTGCCGAATCTGTCGGCGGAGATGGCGCGGGGGCGGCTTGGCGCCGTGCCCTTGCTGGTGGTCCGGCGCGGCAAGACGGCGCAGCCGCCGAGCGACGAGGACCGCAATCATCGCGAAGGGCAGGAGGCTTTGCTCGCTTTGTCGTCTAACAGCGCGATGATCGTTGCGGAGCATAGCGGCCACACCATCCCGCTCGACGAGCCGCAGGTGGTTGCCGCGGCGGTCCGGCGGATGCTGGATGCGATTCGGGCCGGGCGGCCATTGTCGTGACCGGCAAGCGCCTTATCCTCACGAACGGAGTGGGAGCCCTAAATGGTCGCGCGTGAACGAATCGCCTGGATCGATCTGGTCGGGATGCTCCTGGCCTATGGCTTCTTCTTCACTGCTTTCCTGCGGGACGAGCGTACGCCTTTGACGCTCGTCATCCTGTTCGCGATCGCGACCGCGGTTCGGCTCGCGATCCTGGCCGGCGCCTATCTCACCCTCTCCGCGGAAGGGCGCGGCGAGTTGCGCGGGCGGCCGGACGAGCGCGACCGGGCGGTGTCACGACGCGCCGGTCAGGCCGCTTATTACGTGCTGCTGCTCAGCATTATCGTGATCGTCTTCATGGCCTTCGATCATAATGGAATCAGCGTGGCAACGGCCGGTCTGGCCGGTCTGGTCGGGGCGGACGTCGTCCGCACGGCCGTCACCATCGCCGGCTATCATTGGGGCTGGCGTGGCTGAGCGGCGGCTGACCAATCGCATCCGGATGCTTCGGTTCATGGCGGACGAGATGACTCAGGCCGATCTTGGCGCCGCGATCGGGGTCACCCGGCAGACCGTCGCGGCGATCGAGCAGGGCAAATATTCGCCGACGCTGGAGACGGCGTTCCGAATCGCCGAGGTGTTGGGCAAGCCGCTGGACGAGGTGTTCCAGTGGGAGACCTCGGCCTAGCCGAATCCGCGCTTCATTCCGCCGGCTGCATCCGGAAGCGCTTGAGCGGCACGCCCTTCAGGATGATCTCCAGGAAGCCGTTCACCTCGTGCCGGGCCGGGTGGCGAATCAGGAACAGAGCGGCGAGCCAGCACAGGCAGCCGGCGATCGCGGCGGCGGCGAGCCAGAGGAAGGAGATCGTCGCCGGGCCGTCGACATAGTGATAGACGAGCAGCAGCGGCACGATCGTCGCCAGCGAGATGATCAGGCCGCGGGCATAGACGTCGAACAGGTCGCGCCATTTCAGGCCCACGAGCGAGCGCAGCATCACCGCATAGGCGACCCACCAGATTGCGCCGTAGACGATTCGCGAGGCGGCGGCCGCCTCCAGGCTGACCATGCCGGCGATCACCAGCAGCAGGATGGAGACGAAGGTCTCGAAGATGTTGACGATCAGCAGCAGCTTCATCCGCCCGAGCAGGATCGGCAATTCGCCTTGCAGCGGCAAAGCGCAGAAGAAGAATTCGGAGATGGCGATCAGCGCCAGCAGAGGCGCGACCTCGGCCCAGCCCTCGCCATAGAGAAGGAGTACGACCGGCAAAGCGGCGGCGGCGAGGAAGGCCATGCCGGGCCAGGTGACGGCGGTGAAGCCGGCCGCGACTCGCAGATAGGGACCGGCCAGATCCTCGCCCCGATCGCGCAGGCGCGCGAAGGCGGGATAGAAGACGGCCCCGACCGCGCCGGTGAGCAAGGTGACGAGCTGGGCGGCGAGGCTGGTGGCGCGGCTGAACAGGCCGGTGGCGGTGATCGAGACGACTCGCCCGACGACCAGATCCGGCGAGCGCAGGCCGACGGCGGCGACCGCATAGAGGGTCATCATCTTCGAGCCGAAGCCGAAGATCGGCCGGGCGCCGGCGAAGCTCAGCGGCCAGGGCGGGCGAATCCCCGCGAGCGCGATGCCGAGAATCGCCTTCACGCCCATCTGCGCGACGACGGCAAAGGAGAGGGACAAAGCCGACCAGCCGGTCGCGGCCATCGCCACCGCGGTGCCGCCCATGGCGAGAATCGCGCCTGAGTTGACGACGAACAGCCGCCGGAAATCCATGTTTCGCTGCAGCACCGCCGAGGGGACGATGCCGAAGGGGGCGAGCAGATAGGAAGCGGCGATCACCACCACGATCGGGACCAGCCGCTCGTCGCCATAGAAAGCGGCGACCGGCCAGGCGAGGCCGAGAATCACCAGGCCTATGGCGATCGCCACCACCAGGCTGACCGAGAAACAGGTGCGCAGCTTCGCTTCGTCCAGTTCCGGTTCGCCGGCGACGTAACGGGTAATGCCGAAATCCTGGAAGACCGAGACGATCATCGCCGCCGCGAGGGCGATCGAGAACAGGCCGACTTCCTCTGGCCCCAGGAAGAAGCGCGAGATGATGACGCCGGTGACGAAGGTCACGCCGAAGGTCACATATTGCGCCGCCATCGCCCACAGCGCGGCACCGCGCACCGACGGGGTCGGCGCGTCATGGAGCGCGGCGGTGGGGGGCTCGGAGGCCATAGGAGAAGGGGGTACGCCAGAGCCGTGAAGAAGCGGTTAGCCGTGAATTTCCCCGGTAAATGCGATTCCATCAAGATTTCGAAACGCAACGGGTTGACGACTCAAAACACCCCCGCCATATGCGCCGTCCCGGTGGTCGCCGGTCTTCTTCGGAAGGCAATGACCGCCAGGACAGCAGACAGTCGGACGGCAGACGCCTCGGTTCGGGGAATAGAATTCCTTGTGCCAGCGCGAAGCGGGAAAGCTGTGGGCATTTGCCTCTAAGCTGCTGAGTTCTTTGAAAAAAAGTTGAAAAGAGGACTTGCGGACCGGACCTTCCGGGCCATATAGACCTCTCCAGTGAGGCGGCCGGCAGCGATGTTGGCCAGTTTCGCTCCCCTCCAATGGTTTTGCGCTTCATGCGTGAAACTGGCGGAAAAGAGCGAAAAAAGCTGTTGACGCACGAATGAGTGCTTCATATATGGCGCTTCACCCGACGGGGACCGGCCTTCTGGCCAACCTCGTTGCGTCTCTTCCATCGGTAACCCCGGTGCCCTGCTTAACAACAGGGACCAGAGACGCGCTTGCTCATTTCGGTGAGCTGGCTCTTTGACATTGTTGATGCAGATGAAGGGACATGTGGGCGGCGGCTCCGGTCACCGAGGACTTCAAGGCCTCGGAGGATCGGTTAAAGCTATGTCGTTCCAATGGTCTTCTCGAACGGGCTTGCCCGATCGTTGAAGACTCATGTCTCGTTACATATCCACAGTATATGTGAAGTGCAGGAACGGCTCCTTGAACACCGGCCCTGGATGGTCGCGAACTTCGGTTCGCGGGCGCCAATGGTCGGACGTCAACTTGAGAGTTTGATTCTGGCTCAGAACGAACGCTGGCGGCATGCCTAACACATGCAAGTCGAACGAGACCTTCGGGTCTAGTGGCGCACGGGTGCGTAACGCGTGGGAATCTGCCCTTGGGTTCG
>JAFAEG010000042.1 GCA_023424095.1 Pseudomonadota bacterium
CGCCCGGGCAATGGGCCCGCGGCGGGGGGCCTGCCCCGCGCTCGACCGCATTCACGACCGGCTCGCCCGGCGGCTGCGCGACACGTTCGAGCCGATGATCCGGGCCAAGCCCAAGGTCGATGCCGAACCGGCGGTGCTGCGCACCTATCGGGACTGGCAGGCCGAGCAGCCGGTGTTCCAGGGCATCAGCCTCTATTCCTTCGCGCCGCTGAAGGGCACGCTCGGCGTTTCCGTGCCGAGCGCCTTTGTCAGCCGCCTGGTCGACGCCTTTTACGGCGGCAGCGGGGCCGGCTCGGCGGTCGAGGCCAAGGAATTCACGCCGACCGAGGAAAGCCTGTTCGCGCGCCTGTCCGACACTTTCGTCGCCCAGCTCGCGGAATTCTGGCGCGATGTCTCGCCGATCCAGCCGCAATTGCGCAGCCGCGAGACCAATGTCGCTTTGGCGCGCGTGGCCGGCGGCGAGGAAGCGGTCGTCGTTTGCCGCTTCACCGTGACGCCGCCGTCGGGCGGACCGGCCTCCATCGACATCCTGTTTCCCGCCGCCGCCTTGCGCGCCGTCGAGGTCGCCTTGGCCGCGCGCAGCGACGAGGGCTCGATCAAGGGCGCCGAGTGGCGCGCCGAACTGTCCAGCGCGCTTGGCGACGTCCGGATCGAGGCGCGCACCGTGCTCGCCCGGCCCGAGCTCAGCATCAGCGAATTGGTCCAACTCAAGGTCGGCGACGTGATCCCGGTCAGCATCCCGGCCTCCGTGCCCTTGCTCGTCGAAGGGCGCACGGTCGCGACCGGCAGCATTGGCGAGCAGGACGGCAAGGCCGCGCTCAAGATCGAACGAATCGAAACACGGAGGAATGCAGCGTGAGCGAGATGGGGGAAGTGCTGCCCGCAGCGGCAGCCGACGAGATGGCGCTCGGCGGGCGCAATTTCTCATTGCTCGCCGACATTCCGGTGCGGCTGTCGGTCGAGGTCGGCTCGACGGCGATCAAGCTCAGCGACCTGATGGACCTGTCGGAAGGCGGCATCGTCGAGCTGGATCGGCAGAGCCACGAATTGCTGGACATCATGGCCAACGGCACCCTGATCGCCAAGGGCGAGGTGGTGACGGTGAACGGCCGTTTCGGCATCCGCGTGCTGGAAGTCGTTGCCGCCGATGCGAGGCTCGCGGGCCTCGAGCGCCGCAAATAAGCTGCTGACATGACCGAATATTTCCTCCGCTTGCTGTTCCTCGTCCCGCTCGTCGGCGGGATGGCCTTCGGCGCGCTGTGGCTGTGGCGCAAGGCGCAGCCCGGAATGGCCGGCGGCGCCGGCCGCGAGCGGCTGGTCAAGGTCGTCGACGCGGTGCCGCTGGGCGCCTCCGGCCGGCTTGCGGTGGTGGAATTTGACGGCAAGCGCCTGCTGCTGGCCGTCTCACGCAACGGCGTGACCCGGGTGGACGAAAGCCCGGTCAATCTCGGCCTGATCGATGGCTGAGCCGCTGTCGCTCCGTGACGAGATGCTCGCGCGGGCCAATATCGATCTGGTGAAGTTGCGCCGCCTTTGCCTGAAGGCGATGGCGATCGGCCTCGGCTTCTTCGCCTTCGCTCTGCTGCTCGGCGCGGCCGGCGACATGGCCTTCGCACAAAATCAGCCGCAGCAAGCGGCCCCGGTCGCGCAGGCGCCCGCTCCGGCAGCGCCGCAGACCAATCCGCCCGCCGTCGGCGGCGGCCAGCCCGGCGCGCTCGACAAGGCGCTCGAGACGGTCGCGGGCGAAGGCCGCCCGCTTTCGCTGAGCCTGCAGATCCTGCTCCTGATGAGCCTGCTGACGGTGCTGCCGTCGATCATCCTGATGATGACCAGCTTCACCCGGATCATCATCGTGCTCGCGATCCTGCGCCAGGCCATCGGCCTGCAGAACAGCCCGCCCAACCAGGTGCTGATCGGCCTCGCGCTCTTCCTGTCCCTGTTCATCATGCGGCCGGTGCTCGAGCAGATCGGCACGACCGCCTACACGCCCTATAGCGAGGGCCAGATCAACATCGAGGAAGCGATCAGCCGCTCCGGCACCGCGTTGCACGGCTTCATGCTGACCCAGACGCGCCAGACCGATCTGCGCCTGTTCGCCGATCTCGCCAACCAGCCGGAATTCGCCAGTCCGCAGGACATTCCGTTCTCGATCCTGCTGCCGGCCTTCGTCACTTCGGAGCTGAAGACCGCCTTCCAGATCGGCTTCCTGATCTTCTTGCCCTTCCTGATCATCGACATCGTCGTGTCCTCGACGCTGATGGCGCTCGGCATGATGATGCTGTCGCCACCGATCGTCTCCATGCCGTTCAAGCTGCTGCTGTTCGTGCTGGTCGATGGCTGGGCGCTCACCATGGGCTCGCTGGCCCAGAGCTTCGGGACAGGCTGATGCTGTTCTACACTAGGCTTCCGGCGCACATGAACGCCAAAGCTCCGGTTCGCCCGGTGGCGCAAGGCCGAAAGGGCGGCCGGAAATGATCGCCGACAATCCCGATTATTTCATCGGTATCGCCCAGCAGGCCCTGTGGGTTGTCAGCCTCGCCGCCGCGCCGATCCTGATCCCGGCGCTGGTCGCGGGCCTGATCCTCGGCATGGTGCAGGCCGCGACCTCGATCAACGAGCAGACTTTGACCTTCGTGCCGAAGCTGATCGTGGTCGGCATCGCGCTCGCCATTTTCGGCAGCACGATCCTGATGCTGCTGGTCGATTTCACCCAGGAAATGTTCTCGCATATCCCCGAGCTGACGCGATGATCGCGCCCTCGTTGAAGGCGGCACCGGCCCGCGCCCCCACCCGGCCACCCAACAGCGTATCCTGGAATGGGCGGCCGGGTGGGGGTGCGGGCCGGTGCCGTTCCCGCGTGAGCGGGACAACCAACTCATGATCCCCGCCGGCTTCGAAAATGTCGAAGCCCAGCTTTGGGTTTGGATGGTCGCGTTGATCCGCCCCGGCGCGGCTTTTCTTGCCGCGCCCGTGTTCGGCGCTTCCAACGTGCCGGTGCAGCTCCGCCTCGTCATCGCGCTGGCGGTCGGCATTCCGGGCCTGCAGACCACCGGCTTCGTGCTGCCGGCCGACGGCCTCGTCAGCCTTGAGGGCTTTGCACTGGTCGCCGGCGAAGTGCTTGCCGGGCTCGCGATCGGCTTCGCGGTGCAGATCGGTTTCGCCGCCGCGACGATCGCGGGCGAATTGATCGGCAATGCGATGGGGCTCGGCTTCTCGGCGATGGTCGATCCGGCGACCGGCAACACCAATCCGGTGATCGGGCAGTTCCTGTCGATCCTCGGCACCTTCCTGTTTTTGGCGATCGGCGGGCATCTGATGCTCGCGGTGATCACCGTGGAAAGCTACCGCGCCTTGCCGCCCGGCGATGCCTGGCTCGGCGCCGACGCGCTGCGCCAGCTCGCTTATTTCGGCACAGTGCTGTTCGCCGCCGGAGTCTCCGTGGCGCTGCCGGTCGCTTTCTCGATCGTGCTCGTGCAGATCATGATGGGCGTGCTGTCGCGCACCGCCCCGGCGTTGAATCTGTTCGCGGTCGGCTTCCCCGCCGCCATCCTCGCCGGCCTCGTCCTGCTGGCCATCGCCGCGCCGGTGATCGGCGAGGGGTTGATCGCCGCGATGACCGCCGGGCTCGAGCAGGCGCGCATGATCGCGCTGGGCAGCTGACATGTCGGAACAGGATAAAAGCCAGAAAACCGAAGCCCCGACTCCCAAGAAACTGGAGCAGGCGGCCAAGAAAGGCGACGTCCTTCAGTCCCGCGAACTCGGCACCGCTTTGGTCGTCATCGCCGGCGCGGCCTGGCTGGCGCTGGCGGGGCCGGGCATGGTCCAGTCGCTGCAATTGATGATGACCGACGGCCTGTCGGTCAGCGCCACCGACGTGAAGGAATTCGATCCGGGCGGCCATGTCCTGCGGCTGCTCGCGACCATCGCTTTGCCGCTGGCCGCTCTGTTCGGTATCACCATGCTGGCCGCGATCGCCGGCCCCGCCATGCTCGGCTCGCTCGGCTTCCGGGGCCAGGCGCTCGGCTTCAAGGCGAGCAAGCTCAATCCGCTCTCCGGCCTCAAGCGCATCTTCGGCATTAACGGCCTGATCGAGCTGACCAAGTCGCTCGCCAAGGTGCTGCTGATCGGTTCGATCGGCATCGCGATCATCAATTCCGAACTGCCCCGGCTGATCGGGCTGGGCGCGCGCGACACGCGGGCTGGCATTCACGAACTGGGCGCGACCTTCCTGTACACGGTGCTGATGATGGCCGGCGCGCTCGCTGTCATCGCGCTGATCGACGTGCCGGTGCAGAAGATCCAGCGCACCCGCAAGCTCCGCATGAGCAAGCAGGAGATCAAGGACGAGCACAAGCAGTCGGAAGGCTCGCCCGAGTTGAAGGGCCATATCCGCATGAAGCAGCGCGAAATGGCCCGCGCCGGCGTGCGCAAGGCGATGGGCGAGGCGACGGTGGTGCTGACCAACCCGACCCATTTCGCGGTGGCGCTGCGCTACGACACCGACAAGGACGCGGCGCCGATCGTCGTCGCCCGCGGCCGCGGCGCGACCGCCGAGGCGATCCGCGAGCTGGCGGCCGAGCTGAACGTGCCGATGCTGAGCTATCCGGAGCTAACCCGCGCCATCTATTACACCACCCGCGCCGGCCAGTTCGTGCGGGAGGATCTGTATCGCGCGGTGGCGACCGTGCTCGCCTTCGTCTTCAACCTCGACGCTGCGCGCGCCAACGGCCACGCCCAGCCGCCGGTCGAGGTCCCGGTCGAGGCGCGGTTCGACAAGGACGGGCGGCGAACCTCTTAACAAGGGCTTTCACGCGCCGTTATTGTCCGGATGAGCGCGCGCATCCACGGCATTCAAAATGAACAGCAGGCGCGCCGGGCTCTCGACGAGATCGAGCGCCTGATCGCCGATGCCGCCGCGACCGGCGTCAAGCTCGATGCCTGGGTCTCCGAACTCGCCGAGGAATTGCGCGCGAGCATTCCCGCCGTGGACGCCGAGGGCGCCGCCCGCATCGCCCGCCGGATCGCCGGCGATCCACGCCTGTCGCTGATCGCGCAGGGCGGGGTGCGCGCGGAAACTTTGCGTGCGTTGCGGCCCTGAACCCCTAAATTTTCGGCCGTCCGCGCCGTTCTTTCCATCTGAGAAGGGACGCTCACCATGACCACTTCAATCGGTTATCAGCTGGGGATTGGCTCCGGCCTCGACATTGCCGCGCTCGTGAAGAGCCTGTCGGAGGCGCAGCGTGCGCCCAAGGACGCGCGGCTGGAGCAGCGCCAGACGCTGAACGAGGCGCGCATTTCCAAGCTGGCCGAGGTGAGCGGCGCCATCAACAGCTTCGCCACCGCTCTGTCCGGCCTGATCTCGGGCGGCTCGCTCTTCACCCAGCCGACCGTTTCCGATCCCGATCTGGTGAGCGCGAAGGCGCTGCCGGGCGCTCGCCTGGGCGGCCTGGCCGCGGAGCTGGAAGTGATCCGGCTGGCCAAGGCGCAGACGCTGGAATCCGTGGCCCTGGCCAATCGCGCCGATCCGGTCGGGCAGGGGACGCTGACGCTGACCACCGCCGCCGGCCCGGTCGACATCGTGATCGACAGCAGCAATGACAGCCTCGACGGCATGGCCCGCGCGATCAACGCCGCCAATCGCGGCGTCACCGCCAGCATCGTCACCGACAGCAACGGCTCGCGCCTGGTGCTGAAGGGCCAGACCGGCACCGCCAACGCCTTCAGCCTCTCCGTCCCGGGCGGCACCAGCAGCGGCCTCGAGCGCTTCGCCTTCGGCCCCGGCGTCACCGGCGGCATGACCGAGGCGCAGGCTGCGCAGGACGCCGAAGTGAAGCTTGACGGCGTCACCGTGACGCGCGGCAATAACAGCTTCACCGACCTGGTCCCCGGCGTGCAGATCGATCTGAAGAAGGCGCTGCCCGGCGCGATCGTCTCATTGGGCGCCAGCCGTCCCAAGGCCGAGATCGAGCAGGGCCTGGGCGATTTCGTCGCCGCCTATAACGAGCTGATGACGCTCGTGAAGGAAGCGACCAAGGCCGGCGTCGCTGGTGACGGCGGGCCGCTGCAGGGCGATGTCGGCATGCGCGCGATGCAGCGCCAGCTGGGCGCGCTCAGCACCACCATGCTCACCGCCGCCGGCGACGGGCCGCACTCGCTGGCCGAAGTCGGCGTCCGCACCAATCGCGACGGCACGCTGCACCTGGACACCTTCCGCCTGCAGGAAGCGCTGACCAGCCATCCGGACGCGGTCGAGGCCCTGTTCAACCCGAGCCAGTGGAGCAGCAGCGCCGCGGTCAGCATCCAGAGCGCGATGGGCCGGGTGAAGCCGGGCACCTATACGATCACCGACATCGTTCCGGCCGCTGGCGGCAATCCGGCCTCGGGCATGGTCAACGGCGTCGCGATGACCGGCGTCGACACCAATCTCGTCGCCCCGGCCGGTTCGGCCGCTTTGGGCCTGATCCTGCGCGTCGAAGGCGCCGCCACCAGCGCCACGATCACGATCGAGGCGGGCCTGGGCGGCGCATTGAACGCGATCCGCGACATGCTGCGCGACCGCAACGGCCCGTTCGCTGCGGCCTCGGACCGGCTGCAGAAGGAAAAGACCCAGATCGAGGACGATCGCGCCGACGTCGAGGAGCGTTCGAGCGCTTATTACAATCAGCTGCTCAAGACCTTCACCGCGATGGAGCGGCAGGTCTCGTCGTTCAAGGCGACGCAGAGCTATCTCGAGCAGCAAGTGAAGATGTGGACCAACGACCGCAGCTGATCGCTGGCGGTTCTGTAAGGCTTAGGCGGGGAAATGAGTATGTACGTAGCACGGGGTCAGTTCGGAGCGGCAAAGGCACGCTATCAGGCGGTCGATGTGGTCAGCCGCGTCGAGGGCGCCGATCCGCATGCCCTGGTCGGCATCCTCTATGACGAGCTGCTGAAGGCGCTCGACGCGATGGCCGCGGCGGCGGCGCGCAAGGATTTCGGCCAGCGCGGCGACAAGCAGGCTCGGGCGCTCCGCCTGCTCAGCGGCCTGGAGACCAGCCTCGATTTCGAGAGCGGCGGCGAGATCGCCATCGGCCTCGCCCGCATCTACCGCGAAGGCCGCCGCCTCGTCGTCGCCGCCGCCCGCGAGAATGACGTGGCGAAGATCACGCAGGCGCGGGAGATGCTGGCGGGGATCGCCGAGGCTTGGGCGCAAATCAGGGGATAGATTCGAGGGTCCGCGTTCGACCCATTGCGGACACTAGCCTCAGGCTGGGGCGTCAGCAGCGCGGATCATGCGAGCATACACGCGGCCAGCTATCGCGCCAGCAAACACTGATCCCACGACAGTAGCGACCACCACAATCAAGCGGGGCGAACTTGTGAGAAAGAAGCCGCCGACCCATGAAAGTTGGACCAAGGTCTCATCCCAGCCGCTCGCGATACCCGGTCGAGCGTCCACGTACCTGATCGCTAGGCCGCAGCACGAATGCGCCAAGCCAGCGCCCGCACCTGCAATCGCGTAGCCTTTGTTGCTGTGCTGACGGAAAAGGAGAAACGCAGCACCTAGGAATAAAAACGCGCCGAGATAACCGAGAGCGACAGCCATCAGCGGCGCAATGAGCAGGTCAGCCAAGACGCTGCCGAGAAATCCCGATATGTCTGATCCCGCCCTGATGACCTGCGTCAGGTCATCCAGCGCGGCAGAGAGCGTTGCGATTTCCGCCGTCAGTGCCACGGCCACCAAGGCAGCAACGGCCAACGCAGCAAGTCGGGGCGTTCCGGGCCGATATGCCATGTCCCGTTACACCGCATGTCAGCGACGCGCGTCAATATCCGCTCTCCACCCTCAGCGGAAAAGCAACATACGTTTCGGCAAGTCAGGCCGCCTCGATGCCGTATTTGCGCATCTTCTCGATCAGGGTCGTGCGCTGCAGGGTCAGCAGGCGCGCAGCCTCGGCGACCACGCCGCCGGACAGAGCCAGCGCGTCCTCGATCCACTGGCGCTCCATCTCGGCCATCATCGCCTTCAGCGCGACCGGCTTGTCGCGGCTGAGGCGCGGCGCCTCCGGTGCGTCCACCATCACCGGCATCGGCTCGGCAACCGTCTCGGTCGCGGCCCACAATGCGGCGCGTTCTGCGGCGGCGACCTTGCCGCGGCGCATCAGCAGGCGATCGACCTGCTCGGCGCCGATCGTCTCGCCCGGATGCAGGATGCAGGCGCGCTCGACGAGGTTCTTCAGCTCGCGGACATTGCCCGGCCAGTCGTGCATGGCCATCCGGTCAAGCGCCTTTGAATTGAACAGCACGCGGGTGCGCTTGGCGCCCGGGCTTTTGAGGAAATGGTGGACCAGCTGCGGAACGTCCTCGCGGCGCTCGGCCAGGCTGGGCAGCTCGATCGGGAAGACGGCGAGGCGGTAATAGAGGTCCTCGCGGAATTTCTGCTCGTCGATCGCGGTGTCGAGGCAGCGATGGGTGGCGGAAACGACGCGCACATCCACCGGCATCGCGCCGCGGCCGCCGACGCGGGTGACCCGGCGGTCCTCAAGCACGCGCAGCAGCTTCACCTGCATGTCGTGCGGCATGTCGCCAATCTCGTCGAGGAAAAGCGTGCCGCCATCGGCTTCCTCGAACCGGCCGCGATGCTGGGCGTGGGCGCCGGTGAAGCTGCCTTTCTCATGCCCGAACAATTCGGATTCGATCAGGTCGCGCGGGATCGCGCCGCAATTCACGGAAATCTGCGCGGACGCGGCGCGGCTGCTGGCGGCGTGGATCGCGCGGGCGACCATTTCCTTGCCGGAGCCGGAGGGGCCGGTGACGATTACGGAGGCGTCGGACGGGCCGACCTGGGCGACCTGGCGGCGGACCTCGATCATGGCGTTGCTGTCGCCGATCAGAAGGCCAGTCGCCGCGATGTCGGCGAGCTCGCCGGATTGAGAACCGGTCATGTCCTGAACATTCCCCCCAAGTGTCGGAGGCAAGAAATGGCGGCAAATAGTTAACGCGGCCCTAACCATGACGAAAAACCGACGCCGAAACGACATTTTCCCGACGCTGGTGAAGGCGGGGCGGTTGGGCTAGCGGGGGGCGCTGTTATTGCGTGGAGACTGACGATGGTGCGTTTGATCTGGCGGACGGCCTTGCTGGCCGGGGCGGCGACCGCGGCAATTCCGGCGGCGGCGCAGGTGTCGGTCGGTGGCCTCACCGTCAGCGGCCGGGCGACGGCGACGACCGATTATCGCTATCGCGGCGTTTCCCAGTCCGACGGCGACCCGGCTTTGCAGGGCAGTTTCTCGCTGAGTCACAATAGCGGCTTCTATGCCGGCGTCTTCGCCTCGACCCTGACCGGCAATGTGCGGCCGGGGGATTTCGAGCTCAGCGCCTATGCCGGCTATTCGCGCGAGATCGCGACGGCGACCGAGCTGGACGTCGGCATCCAATATTATGCCTTCCCCAACAATGAGGGCGTGACCGGCGCGGATTATGTCGAGCCCTACGTGGCGCTGCGCCATACATTGGGCCCGGTCACGGCCGAGGCCGGCGCCGCTTACGCGCCCGAACAGGATGCGCTGGGCGGCAATGACAGCCTCTATGTCTATGGCGATCTCAGCGCCGGACTGATCATCCTGCCGGTGACGGTCAACGCGCGGGTGGGCTACACCAGCGGGGCGGCGCGCTTCACCGGTCTGACCGACTATATGGACTGGCGGATCGGCATCGAGCGCAAGACCGGGCCGGCGACCTTCCTGCTGGAATATGTCGATACCGACGCGGGCGGGGTGAATGCGGACGGCACCATCGTCGGGACCATCCGCCTGGGCTTTTGAGTCCCGTCAACGCGCCTTGAGCCGCTTCGCGCATGCTCTAGTCTGTCGTCCGCGCGCCTGAGTCGCGCCAGACAAGGGGGCGAGCATGCGGCCGAATTCCATCAACCTGTTCGAGAAATTGGGCTGGGGCGCATCGGCGCTCGGCGGCGTGACGGTATTCGTCATGTTCATTCAGGCTCTCACCCAGCGGGTCGTCACCGGCGCCGCGCCTTATTTCCTGATGCTTTTCGTGCTGCTGCTCTTCGGCGCGCTGGCGCTGGTCACTTATTACGGCTCGCGGCGGCGGCACGAACTGGGCCGCTGGGGCTTCGTGGTCTGCGCCGCGGTGATTGCGGTGCTGCTCGTCGGCCGGATCAACGGCCTCGGCAGCGGCGGCGAGGGCATGGCCCTGCTCTATCTGGTGCTCGACATGGCGGCTTTGGCCGCGCTCATGGGGGCGACCATCTTCCTGCTGCAGCCGGACTCGCAGGCCTGGTTCGCATTGGGGCCGATCCAGCCCGCGCCGCGCCCGGTCGCGCAGCCGCCTTATCCCGGCTACGGCGCGCCGCCGCACACGCAATATCCCGGCCAGCCCGGGCAGCCCGGCTATCCGCCGCAGGATTATTCGCAGCAGCCGGGCTATTCGCAGCCGGTCTACCCGCCCGCCCAGCCCTACCCGCCGCAGACGCAGGGCCAGCCCGGCTATCCGCCCGAAGGCGCGCCGCCGGCCGCGCCAGGCACCCCGCCGCAGCAATAGGCCGCGCCTGCGGGCTTGCCCGCGCGGGCCTCGGCCACTAGGTCGGGGCTCAGGCGGGCGTAGCTCAATGGTAGAGCAGAAGCTTCCCAAGCTTACGACGAGGGTTCGATTCCCTTCGCCCGCTCCAGCTTCCAGACCGGCCGCGCCCTAGCGCCGCGCCAGCGATGCAACCGCTTCGAATAATGCACGTTAGCCTTCGCTCATCGTGAGGAAAGCGCCCGCGTCCATGGAAAAGCTCTGGTTCATCAGTAACACCGCCTCCGGCTCGGCCACCGACGCCAAGTGCGAGGCGCTGGAGGCGATCTTTGCCGAGCGTGGCATGGCGCTGGCCGGCAGGACCCGCTTTCCCGACGATGACCTGCCCGAGATCGCGGAGCTGGACGCGGTGGGCGCGGATACCGTCGTGCTGTTCGCTGGCGACGGCACAGTCAATGCGGCGGCCTGCAAATATGACGGCTGGAAGGGAAAGGCGCTGATCCTGCCGGGCGGGACGATGAACGTGCTCGCCAAGAGGCTGCATGGCGATGCCGAGCCTGCCGACATCGTCCATGCCGCGCATGAGAAGCCGATCCTGCGCCAGCTTCCCTTCGTCGAATCCGGACCGCACCGCGCCTTTTGTGCGCTGATCGTCGGTCCGCCGGCAGCCTGGGCCGGCGCGCGCGAGGCGGTGCGCTACCGCCGCTTCAAGCGCTTTTTCCGGGCCGTGCGTGTCGCCTGGGCGCGGACCTGGTCACGCGGCGTCAGCCTGTTCGACGGCACCCGCAAGCGCGGCAATTACAAGGCCCTGCTGATCGCGCCGGAAGACGGCTGGCTGAAGATCACCGCTTTCTCGATGGCGGGCTTTGCCGATGTGGCGCGCATGGGCTGGGAATGGCTGTTGGGCAATGTCAGCAACGCGCCGAGCGTCGACGACACCCGCGCCGCCCACGCCACCGTCACCGGCCGCAAGGCGCTGCACGCCTTGTTCGATGGCGAGGAGGCGATGCTGCAGAGCCCGGCGGCGATCAGCTCCGGCACGAGCAACCTGAGGTTCGTCACGACCGTTGATGGGTCATGACCCGGCTCTTCCACGTCTCGGACCTGCATTTCGGGCGCGAGGACAAAGCCGCGCTCGACTGGTTCGCAAAGGCAGTGGAGGAGGAGCGGCCGGACGCGGTGATCTGCACCGGTGATCTGACCCAGCAGGCGCGCAGTCACGAATTCGCCGCCGCGACGGCGTGGCTGGAAGCGCTGCCGGTGCCGGTCACGGTCGAGCCGGGCAATCACGATCTGCCTTACTTCAATCCCTATGAGCGCTTCGTACGGCCCTATCGGCGCTACGGCCGGCTGGAGCGGCTGATCGAGCGGCCGCTCGACGTGAACAATGTCGTGATCATCCCGCTGAAGACGACGGCGCGCTTCCAGTTCCGCTACAATTGGTCGTGGGGGGTGGTGACCCGGCGGGCGCTGGCCAAGACTCTCGCCCTGCTGGAAGGGTCGAGTCCCGGCCAGATCAAATTGGTCGCCTGCCACCATCCCCTGGTCGACAAGGGCGGCCTGCATTCGTCAGGAAAGACGATCCGCGGCCGCGAGGCTCTGCGGGCGCTGGCCGCTGCGGGCGCCGATGCGGTGCTGTCGGGGCATGTCCATGACCCGTTCGACTTCGACGTTTCGGCGGGCGGGCGGACGGTGCGCAAGATCGGGGCGGGTACCCTGTCGGAACGGGTGCGGGATTCGGCGCCGTCCTTCAACGAGATCAGTATCGGCGCGGACGGCAGTATCGCCGTCGAGCATCGCTGGATGCTGGGAGCCTGATGATCCGAGCCGGCACTCGCGGAAATGAGAACGCCCGGAGCGCTGGCGGCGCCCCGGGCGTGAAGGTCAGTCGTCCTTCTTCTCGTCGTCCGGATTCTGGGTTCCGGGCGTGAAGCCGTCGGCCTGGTCGGCCGGAGTCGGGTTGTATTCCTTCTGCGGGGTCGGGT
>JAFAEG010000091.1 GCA_023424095.1 Pseudomonadota bacterium
GGGGGGGGGGGGGGGGGGGCCGCGGCCGGATCGGCCTCGACCGGCGGCGTCGAGCGCGCCGGCAGCGCGCCGATCGTCTCGCGCGTCGCCGCAACCGCCTGCTCGAGCGAGACATCGCCGACCATCACCACATGGACCGGCCCTTCGTTTAAGCGCGGCGTGAAGAAGGCCTGCAGGCCCTCGGGCGTCGCGGCGGTCAGCGCCTCGCGCGACAAGGGCGCGAAGCGCGCATCGCCCGGCCGCACCAGCGCCGACAATTCGCGCTGGCCGCGCCCGGCGGCGGTGGAGAATTGCAGCTCATACCCTTGCAGCGCATTGGTCTGGTAGCGGCGGAACAAGGCCGGGTCCCAGCGCGGATGGGTGAGCTTGGCGGTCAGCAGCCGCAACTGGTCGCGCAGATCCGCGGCGCTGGTGGCGCCGGACAATTGATAGGCATTCTCGTCCAGCCCGAACGACATGCTGATCCGCCGCCCGGTCAGCAGCCGCTCCATGGCATCGAGATCGAAGTCGCCGACACCCGACGGCCCGACGAAGCCGGCCGCCCAGCTCAGCGACGGCTGCGCCGGATCGAGCCCCGACACGCCGTTGCCGAAACGCAGCCGCACGAACACCCGCCCCTCGTCGAAGCGGGTCGGCTTGAAGGTCAGGGTCGAGCCATTGGCGAAGCGGACAATGGTGACGTCCAGATCCTCGATCCGCTCGCGTCCGGTCTCGCGGCCCGGCGCCCCCGGCGAGGGCAAGGCATCGAAGCTGACCGTCCGCTCGTCGCCGCGTTCGGAGGGCAGCGCCCGCTCCGCCGCGGCCAGCGCCTCGGCCAGGCGCGCCTGGCCACCCTCGACCGGCGTCGGCGACAGCAAGAGCAGGCGCGGCGTCGCATTGGCGAACAGGCGTTCAGTGGCCGCGGCTACGCGCTCGGGCGTCATCGCCGGGGCGATCGCGTCGAGCAGGGCGAGTCCGGCCGGCGCGGCGAGCACGACTTCGCGCTGGTCGATGGCATTGACCAGACGGGTCGCGTGCAATTGCGACGACAAGGTCGGCTCGGCCTCGACCGCGGCGCGGGCGGCGGTCTGCAGATTGGCCATTTCACGCGCAATCTCGGCCGCGCTGGGCGGGGCGCGGCGGGCGTCGGCGATCACCGCGAAGGCCTGGTCCAGTGCCTCGCGCCAGGCATCGCCACGCACGGTGATCGACAATTGGGTGATGTCGGCAGTGCCGGGATGCTCGTTGCGGCTCAGCCCCGCGCCGATGAAGGACGCCTCCGCCCGGGCGCGGCGCTCCAGCCGGCGGTTGATGATCGTGGTGGCGAGCATCTCCTCCAGCGCAAGCTGCTGCGCGGCGCGGGTCGGCGGCGTGGCGACATAGGGCCGGGTCCAGGCGATCGTCGCGGACAGCGGCGCGCCGGGATAATCCACCTCGGCGACCGGCGACGGCGGCGGCGAAAGCCGGCCGTAATCCGGCTCGGCCGGGGCGGCGCCCTGCCCGCGCCAGCCGCCGAAGCGCGCCTCGATCAACTGCACCATCACCGCCGGATCCATATCGCCGGCGATGATCACCGTCGCCCGCTCCGGCCGGTACCAGCGGCGATAGAAGGCCCGCAGCCCGTCGGCGGTCGCACCGTTCAGCGTCTCGTCCGTGCCGATCGTCTCGCGCGTGGCAAAGGTCAGGCCGTGGCCGAACAAGCGCCGCCCCGCCTCGCCGACGCGCACGCCCAGCTCCGCCCGGCGCTCCTTCTCCGCCTTGACGATGCCGCGTTCCGCCTCGACCGCGGCCGGATCGAAAGTGGCCGCGGACAGCATGTCGGCCATGACGTGCAGGCTTCGGTCCAGCTTCTCCCGGTCCGCATTGGGCAGGTCGAGCTGGTAGAAGGTCTGGGTTGCGCCGGTGAAGGCATTCGTGTCGCTGCCGAAGCTCGCGCCCAATTGCTGCCAGATGTGGCGCGCCTCGCGATCGGCGAAACTGGCTGAGCCACGGAAGGCGAGATGCTCGACCAGATGCGCCCAGCCCAGTTCGTGCGGCTGCTCGTGCAGCGACCCGGCGGCGATGCGCACCCGAATCGATACCTGCCGCTCCGGCCGCGCGTTCCGCCGGACGGCATAATGGACGCCGTTGGGCAAAGTGCCGAAGCGCCAGGCCGGATCGGGCGGCAGGTCGCTGCCCCGATAGAGCCAGCCGGGTTCGGTGGCGGCGGCCGGGGCCGGCTGCTGGGCGAAAGCGGTGGCGGGGGAGGAAGCGAGGAGGGCGGCAAGCGCCAGCGCGCGGAAAAGCATCCCGCCTGTATGAAGCGGCTTTTCTGAATGTCGAGTGGCCGGAAGCGATTGACTCATTTGCGGGAGAAGCGGAACATAAAGCGAACAACCGAGTCGAGTCGCTTATGTCGCCGCCGTCCATCCCGAGCGCGCGTCTTGCCGCCCTGCGCGCCGAGATACGCACGATCGAAGGTTTCGCTTCGCCCGGCGAGGGCGGCGTGCTGCCGTTCGGCATCGAGGCGGTGGACGCGCGGCTGGCGGGTGGCGGACTGGCCGCGGCGGCACTTCACGACGTCGCAGCGGCCAGCCCCGAATGGTCCGACGATGCCTCCGCCACCCTGTTCCTGGCGGGGCTGGCAGCGCGCAAGGCGGCGGTCGATCCGCGCGGGCAGGTGCTGTGGGCGTTCAGCCGGCGCGACCTGTTCGCCCCGGGCCTGGCGCAGGCCGGGCTACCGCCCGATCGTTTGCTCTACGCCGAATGCCGCGACGATGCGGAAGTGTTGGCAGTGCTGGAGGAAGGGCTGCGCCACGGCGGCCTCGCCGCGGTGATCGGCGAGGTCGGGCGCTGCGCGATGGCGCCCGCCCGGAGGCTGCAGCTCGCGGCCGAGGAAGGGGGAACGATGGCGCTGCTGCTGCGCCGCTGGAAGAAAGCGGGCCGCGATCCGCTTGCCGAGCCCTCGCCGGCGGTCACGCGCTGGCGGATCGGCTCGGCCCCTTCCGCCCCCTTGCCGGTCGAAGGCATCGGTCGCGCCTGCTTTGCCGTCACCCTCACCCGCCAGCGCGGCGGCAATCCTGCTGAATGGCTGTTGGAGGCCCCCGATGCCGAGGCTCGCTTCGCTCTATTTCCCGGATCTCGCGATCGAGCGGATGCAGTGGAGCGGCAAGCAGCCTGAGGCGCGTCCGGGAGATCGCGTGCAGGACCCGCCGTCCCGGCAAGCGGCGTCGCTGCCTCTTGCCTCTTCCGGACTGAAGCCAGGCGACCGCATCGGCTCCTGCTCATGTCCGCGCGAGGGCGGCTGGCGGCCGGGCGCGCGTTGGGCGCAACCTGCCAAGCATGAACTTGGACGACGGGAGGAGCCCGCGCCGGTGGCCTTCTCCGGATCCTCGCACGCACGACAGCAAGCTGCCGCGCTTTTGGCACCGCCGGGTGAGGCGCAATTGCTGGTCACCGCGCACAAAGTCGGCAATCGCATGCTGCTGGCCGCCGTCTCTCCCGCCGCCAGGGCCCAGGGCATTTCCCCCGGCATGCCGCTGACTCAGGCCCGGATCCTGGTGCCGGCGCTGGAGGTTCGCGAGGCGGAACTGGAAAAGGACGCGGCTCTGCTTGAGCGGCTGGCGCTGCTCGCGGCCCGGCGCTGGACGCCGCGTGCGGCGGTTTCCGGCGTGGACGGCCTGTGGCTCGACCTTGCCGGCGTGGCGCACCTTTTCGGTGGCGAGGACGGGTTGTGCCGCACGATCCTTCGCACCTGTGCACGCCTGGGCCTCAGCGCACGCATCGCGGTCGCCGGTACGCTGGGCGCGGCCCATGCGCTGGCCCGCTTCAGCGGTGCGCCGATCACTCTCCTGCCGGAAGGGCAGGAGGCAGGGATGTTGGCGCCATATCCGCTCGCGGCGCTGCGGCTTGAGGACGATGCGCTGGCGGCTGCGTCGCGGCTGGGCATTGAGCGCGTCGGCGAACTGATCGCCATGCCGCGTCCCCCGCTCCAGCGCCGTTTCGGCAGCAGCCTGCTCCGGCGGCTGGATCAGGCGCTGGGCCGGATCGGCGAACCCTTGGATCCGATCATTCCTGAAGCCCCACCCAAAGTGACCCTCACCTTCGCCGAGCCGATCGGCGGTGCCGAAGCGATCGCGCAGGCGATCGGCGATGCGATGGCCAGGCTGGTCGATGAACTCGGCAGGGTCGGGCTCGGCCTCCGCCTGCTGCATCTGCTCTGCCTACGGGTCGACAACAGAATGGAAGAAGCGGGGATCGGCACAGCGCGTGCCAGCCGCGACGGACCGCATCTCCTTCGCCTGCTCCTCCCGAAGATCGAAACGATCGATCCGGGCTTCGGCATCGAGCGGCTGGAGCTGATCGCCGCCCGCGTCGAGCCGCTTGGCGCCGAGCCGATCCCGAGCGAATTGCAGGGCGCCAAGCCCGCGCCGGACCTCACGCACTTGATCGACCGCCTTGCCGGCCGCCTCGGCGCTCGCCGTCTCTACCGGATCGGGGCGGTGGAAAGCGACGTGCCGGAACGCGGCGTGCGCCGCCTCGGGCCGCTTGCTGTGCCCGAAAGCTGGCCCGCCTGGCCGCGCCCGGCCCGTTTGTTGTCGCCGCCGGAGCCGCTCGGCGGAGTCATGGCCTTGCTGCCCGACCGGCCGCCGCGCCTGTTCACCTGGCGGGGGCGGCCCTACCGCGTCACGCGCGCCGACGGCCCGGAGCGCATTTACGGCGAATGGTGGCGCCGTCAGGCCGAAGCCGAGGCGGTGCGCGATTATTTCCAGGTCGAGGACGAGGATGGCCACCGCTTCTGGCTGTTCCGCAAAGGCGACGGTGTTGATCCGCGCACCGGCGACCTCAGCTGGTGGCTGCAAGGAATGATGGGGTGACGTCCTACGTCGAACTGCAGGTCACATCGCATTTCTCGTTTCTGCGCGGCGTTTCCTCCTGCGAGGAATTGTTCGCTGCCGCGAAGCTGCTCGGACACAAGGCGCTCGGGATCACGGATCGGAACAGCGTCGCCGGCATGGTGCGCGCGCTGAGAGGCAGTGAAGCGACCAAGGTCCGGCTCATCGCCGGTTGCCGGCTCGATTTGATGGACGGCAGTTCGCTGCTGGTGTGGCCGGAGGATCGCGCGGCCTGGTCGCGGCTGACCCGCTTGCTCACCAAAGGCAAAGCCGGGGCCGATCGTCGCAAGGGCGAGAAGGGCCAATGCTTCCTGCATTGGGAAGATGTCGAACCCTGGTCCCAAGGCCTTGTCGCGGCCCTGCTCCCGGATGAAGCGGACAGGATGAGTGCGGTCGCGCTGGCGCAGCTGAGCGACATCTTCGGCGATCGCGCCCATCTCGCCCTCACCCACCGCCGGCGGCCCGGCGACAAGCTGCGCTTTCACCAGCTGTCCGGGCTGGCAAAGCGTTTCGGCGTGCGCACCGTCGCGACCGGCGACATCCTCTACGATTCGCCTGACCGGCGGATGCTGCAGGACGTGGTGACCGCCATCCGGCACAAATGCACGGTCGACGAGCTTGGCTTCCGGCGCGAGCTTTATGCGGATCGCCACCTCAAAAGCATTGCGGAAATGGAGCGGCGGTTTTCCGATCATCCCGACGCAATCCGCGCCACGGGCGACATCGCCGCGCGCTGCACCTTTTCCCTTCGTGACCTCGATTACCAATATCCCGACGAAATCCTGATGTCGGGCCTCACCCCGCAGGACGCACTGGAGCGGCTGTGCTGGCAGGCGCTGCCGAAGGCGAAGCTCTCACCGAAGCACGCACTTGCCGAATATGAAAAGCTGCTCCGGCACGAGCTGAAGCTGGTCGCACACTGGCGCTATGCGCCCTATTTCCTCACCGTCAATTCGATCGTCAGTTACGCGCGCAGCCAGGATATTCTGTGCCAGGGCCGCGGCTCGGCGGCCAATTCGATGATCTGCTACGTGCTCGGGATCACCTCGATCGACCCGCTGCAGAACGGCCTGTTGTTCGAGCGCTTCCTGTCCGAAAACCGCGCCGAGCCGCCCGACATCGATGTCGATTTCGAACACGACCGGCGCGAGGAAGTGATCCAGTGGATCTACGAAACCTATGGCCGTGATCACGCGGCGATGACCGCCGTGGTGTCGCGCTATCGCACCCGCGGCGCGGTGCGGGAGGTCGGCAAGGCGCTGGGCGTGCCGGAAGACGTGACCAGCGCGCTGGCGAAGCAGACCTGGGGCTGGTCGAACGACGGTGTGGAGCAGCGCCATGTCGAGGCGGTCGGTCTCGACATCACCGAACCACGGCTGGCGCTCACCATCGATCTGGCCCGGCAGTTGATCGGCACCCCACGGCATCTGAGCCAGCATCCCGGCGGCTTCGTGCTGACCCGTGACCGGCTGGACAATCTCATGCCGATCGAGCCGGCGGCGATGGTCGATCGCCACGTCATCGAGTGGGAAAAGGACGATATCGAGGAACTCGGTATCATGAAGGTCGATGTGCTCGGCATCGGCATGCTGAGCTGCATGCGCCGCGCCTTCGATCTGCTGCGCGATCACAAGGGCGTGAAAATGGGACTCGAGGCGCCCGCACTCCAGGAAGACGATCCCATCGTCTACAAGATGATCCAGAAGGCCGACACGCTCGGCACCTTCCAGATCGAGAGCCGGGCGCAGATGTCGATGCTGCCGCGCCTCAAGCCCGTTACCTTCTACGATATCGTCATCCAGGTCGCGATCGTCCGTCCCGGGCCGATCCAGGGCGACATGGTCCACCCCTATCTGCGCCGGCGCGAGGGCAAGGAAGTACCGGAATATCCCAAGCCCGAGCTGAAGGCGGTGCTGGAAAAGACCTTGGGCGTGCCGCTGTTCCAGGAGCAGGCGATGAAGGTCGCGATCGAGGGCGCAGGCTTCACCCCGGCCGAGGCCGACGAATTGCGGCGCTCGATGGCGACCTTCAAGATGACCGGCGGCGTCGGCAAGTTCCACAACAAGATGATCGAGGGGATGGTCGCGCGCGGCTACGAACGCACTTTCGCCGAGCGCACTTTCCGGCAGATCGAGGGCTTCGGCTCCTACGGCTTCCCCGAAAGCCATGCGGCGAGCTTCGCCAAGATCGCTTACGCCTCCGCCTGGGTGAAATGCCATCACCCCGACATCTTCTGCGCGGCCCTGCTCAACGCGCAGCCCATGGGCTTCTACGCTCCCGCCCAGATCGTCCGCGATGCGCGCGCCCATGATGTCGAGGTGCGCGCGGTGTGCCTCAATGCCAGCCGCTGGGACTGCACCCTGGAAGACCCGGTCGGAGTGAACGGGATGTTCCCGCTTCGCCTCGGCCTGCGCATGGTGAAGGGGCTCGCCAACGAACATGCCGCGCGCATCCTTGCGGCAAGGGCCGAACGGCCGTTCGCATCGGTCGAGGAAGTCTGGCGGCGCTCCGGGGTCCCGGTGGCGGCCCTGGAGCGGCTGGCCGAGGCAGATGCCTTTGCCGCTCTGGGGCTCGACCGGCGGCAGGCCTTGTGGCGGGTGCGCGGGCTTGGCGAAAAGCCATTGCCGCTGTTCGCCGCGATCGAAACCCAGACCAGCGAACCGCAGGTCATGCTCACCCCGATGACCGGCGGACGCGAGGTGGTGGAGGATTATCGTTCGACCCAGCTTTCGCTGCGCGCCCACCCGCTTTCCTTCCTGCGCGCCGCACTCGATCAGGCCGGTTTCGTGCGCTGCGGCGATCTTCCGCGGGTCAAAGATGGTCGGCGAATTCGGCTGTCGGGCATCGTCCTCATCCGCCAGCGGCCCGGCAGCACCAATGTCACCTTCCTCACCATTGAGGATGAAACCGGCATCGCCAACATCATCCTGTGGAAGGATCGCTTCGAGGCGCAGCGGCCGATCGTGATGGGCGCCCCGATGATCGGCGTGCGCGGCATCGTCCAGCGCGAGGGCGAGGTCATTCACGTCATCGGCGAGCGATTGGAAGACCAGAGCGCCTTGCTGCATTCGGTCGGCCAGATGGAATTCGTCCACCGCACCGGCCCCGGCGACGGCGCCAAGAATGGCGGCTACGACCCGCGCGAGCGGATCAAGCCGCCGGTCAAACCGCGCGACCTGTTCAACCCTCCATTCAAGCACGGCCCGCTCGCTCGGCCGGACGCGGACGCACCACGCATCAAGGTCAAATCACGCGATTTTCACTGACGGCGCGGTCGTCTCAAACCGGCGCCGGGCCCTTTTGCTGCCACAGCTCCACCTTGATGCCGTCCGGGTCCAGGATCCACGCGAAATTGCCGTAATCCTCGTCCTGCCGGCCGAGGATCGCGATGCCCTTGGCTTCCAGGTCGGCGATCATCCCGTCCAGATCGTCGACGCGCAGGTTGATCATGAAGCCGGCCGTCGAGGGCTCCATATAATCGGTGCTCTGCTTGAACGGGCTGAGTAAACTGTAGGCGTCGCCGCCCGCCTCCGCCGACCAGGGGAAGATCGCCCCCCATTCGCCGCCGATACCGAGATTTTCCTTGTACCAGGCGCTGGTCGCGGCCGGATCGGCCACCTTGTAGAAAATCCCGCCAAGCCCCGTCACGCGCGCCATCATGCTTCTCCTTGCGCCACGCCGCCGCCGCCCAAGTGAGCGGCATAGGCCGTCGATTCCCCGATCCCTTTCAACACCACCGCCTGCGGCTCGTAAGTCTGCATCGCGCGGGTCTGGAAATAGGTCGATTCCTAGACGGCGATGCCGTTCAGCGGCGCGACGCTTTGCAGCCGCGCGGCGATGTTCATCGTGTCGCCCCAATAATCATAGGCCATGCGGTTGGTGCCGATCACCCCGCCGACCGCCGGGCCGGTGTGGATGCCGATCCGGACCTGCAAGACGAGGCCGCTGTCCCGTTCGATCGCCGCCAGTTCGCCGATCAGATCGCGGGCGAAGCGCACCGCCGCCTGGCTGTCGCCGCCGAACGAGGCCATGCCCCCCGACACCGCCAGATAGGCGTCGCCGATCGTCTTCACTTTCTCCAGCCCGTGCCGCTCGACGCAGGTATCGGCGGCGGAGAAGAAGCGGTTCAGCACCTGCACCAAGTGGCCGGGCGACAGTCGCCGGGCGAGACCGGAAAAGCCGGCCAGATCGACAAAGACGACGGTCAGATCGGAGAAGGAATCAGCGACCGCCTGGCCCTCGCGCAGCCGCGCCGCGACCTCCTGCGGAAGCACATTGTAGAGCAGTTCCTCGGTCTTCGCCCGTTCCTGCTCAAGCGCCATGTTGACCGCGAACACCTTGCGCGCACGCCGTTCGATGTCCCAGTTGAAGTAGAGCGCGAAGACGAAGAAGGTCGTGAAGTTCGTCAGCGTGTACATGCGGGTAATGTCGGGCACGCCGGGCAGGGTCATCAGCCACAGGGCGAACAGGCCGAGCACCGTCACCGCCCAGATGACGAACAGCTTGAAGGTCGCGGCGAAGGCGACGCTGGCGAACACCACCAGGATCGCCATCTGGATCGCGGCCATGGCGTGCGGCGGGATGCCGGTGACGGGGGCGAGATCGGCGAGCACCAGGCTCAGCCACTTGAACGCGGCGGCGAGCGCAATGAAGATCGGCAGATCGACCCACGGCCGCTCCAGGTACAGCCGCGTGCGGGTGAACAGGAACAGCCCCGCCATCAGCACGATCAGCAGCCCCGCCGCCTGCGAATAAGCGATCACCCCTTCGGGCGGGAAATGATGCGGGTTGAGGAAGATGTAGCTGAGCAGGGTGGCGACCGCGATCGCGATCAGGGCGCGGATGGCGAAGCCGCGTTCCGACCGCTCGGCGCGCACGAAGGCACGCTCTGTCTCGGCATCGGGAAAGCGGTCGAGGATCTTCATCGGCGCTTCCCCTCGCGCGCCGCCGGCCTCAGGCGGTCTGGATGTAACTCAGCATCGCCTCGGCTTCCGCCTCGATCTTGTCGAGCCGGTATTTCACCAGATCGCCGATCGAGACGATGTTGATCAGCCGGCCATTGTGCAACACCGGCAGGTGCCGGATGCGGCGGCTGGTCATCAACGACAATGCCGCGAGCGCGGTGCAATCGGGCTCCACCGTGATCGCCGGCGCGGTCATGATCTTGTCGACCGGCCAGTCGAGCACCGCGGCACCGTCACGATTCAGGCAGAGGATCACGTCGCGCTCCGACATGATCCCGGCCACCGCCCCGCCATCCATCACCGGAGTCGCGCCGATCTTGCGCTCTGAGAGCAAGGCGATCACCTCGCGCACCGGCCGTCCGCGCTCGACGGTGACGGGTTCGACCCCCTTCCTCGTCTCCAGGATCGCGGCGATCGTCATGGCCTTCTCCTTATTTGGCCGAAGCTTAGGACTGGGCGCTTGATCGTTCAAGGACGCGCGTTCAATGGGGCCGCCATGAGCGATCAAGCCCCCCAGACAACGCCCGACCGCGGCGAGGCGATCCTGCGGGTCGTGCCGCGCCCCGGTGACATCAACGCCAATGGCCACATTTTCGGCGGCTGGGTGCTAAGCCAGATGGACATCGCGGCCGGCATCGTCGCCTCCCGCGAGGCGGAAGGATCGGTCGCCACCGTCGCCATCCAGGCGATGGAATTCATCCAGCCGATCCTGCTTCACGACGTGATTTCGGTCTATGCCTGGGTCGAACGGATCGGCCGCACCTCGATCGCGATCCGGATCGAGGTCGTCGCCAGCCGCGACCGCGGGCGGAGCGAAGTGAAGGTCACCGAAGCCTTGTTCACCTTCGTCGCACTGGACGAGAATCACCGCCCGCGGCCGGTGAAACGATAAGGGTCAGAAGTCCTCGGCAATGCGGTAGCGCAGGGTGCGGGAGCCGTTGGCCGGCACCGTGACCGCCCACAGCCGCATGCCGTCACGCTCGGCAAGCTGCGGACGAAGGATCCGCGAATCCTCCGAAAGGTCGAGCTCTGCCTCGAACGCGATCGGGTCGGCATGGTCGTTGGTGACGGTCAGGGCAATTTCCGTCCAGCCCTGCGTCCGATTGTCATCGACGACCTCCTGCTGGACGCGCACGCCCGGAGAGGCGCCGATGTCGATCTCGACCTCCTCGCCCACCGCATAATCGCGCATCTCCCCCTGGCCGATCAGGAATGGCGCGCCGGCCCGCCCGACGAAGGCGGCGACCGAACCGGCGGGCAGCGGCACCCCCAGCCTTTCCTGCTCGCGATTGCGGGTGACGAGGACGCGCTGTGCCGAACCGATCTCGCCGAATCCATCGGCGCTGGTCCGAACCCGATACACCAGCTGAACCGGCACCTCGTCGCGGATCAGCAAGGCGACCTGTTTCTGTCCGTTGGCGGCGACGGTGACCGGCTCGGGGATGCGGTAGAGCTTCAGATCGCCGAGATCCTCCTGAACCGCGACCTGCGCCGCGCGGCCGATGCGGCTGGCGGTGACGATCATCGATCCTTCCTCGGACTCTACTTGGGGCAGGTTGTTGATCGCATCTTCGACGGCCACAGTGCCTGAGAGTGTGAACTCCTCATCCGGCACGACCTCAGCGATTTGGCTGGTGGTCAGGCTCGGCCAGCAATTCAGCGTGAGCGGCCCGCCTTCCGCCTCTGGCACCTCGGCTCGCGTATAATTGACCTGTCCCGCCACCGCCTGCGTGCTGGCATTGGGAAAGCTGGTCTCGTCGGTGCTGGCCAGGGTCAGCCAGGCGAACAGGCGCATGCTTCGCCCGTCGTCGGACAGTTCGGCGATATAGTCGGCTTGCCAGTCGAAGCCCGTGGCAAGATAGGACAAGCTGATTTCAGCCTCCACCGGCGCGGCCGCCCGCACGCGTATCGACAAGGTCGGCTTGGCCGACAGGTCCGGCGGAATCTCGTCATAGACGATCGCCTCGGGCAGGCCGGTGCAGCGCAGCGCCTCGATCCCGTCGCTCGTCTCGAGCACGACCGCGCCACCGGCGCCGCTGCACACCACCGCCTCCTGCTCGCGCACCTGGCCTGTTGCCCGTGACGTCCGGCGAAGGTGGACGCGGCGGCCGAGCGAGCGGTCGAGCAGGGTCGCCGGCGAGAGCAGATAGGCGTCGCGATTGCGCTCGACCACGCCGTCCGGAAAGCCGGTGACGATCGCCGATTGCGGCACGATGCCGCCCGCCACGCCCTCGAAGCGAACGATGTTCTCCCCCGGCTGCAGAGTGACACGCCGCCGCTCGCTGATCAGGGCAAAGCCATCCAACCAGTCGAGGTTCATCGCCTCCTCGCCGCCGCGATCCGGATCGCGATAGATGGTCACTTCCAGCCGGTCCGGCGCTGGCGACGTCGTGATGGGCTGTGCGTGCGCCGCGCCGGCCGAGAGCAGAGCGATCAGAAGTAGCCCGGCGCGCATCTCGCGGCTCAGCGACGCGGCCCGAGCGACCGCAGCCTGTAACGCAGTGTCATCGTGCCGTTGGCAGGCACGCGCGCCGCCCACAGGCGCATGCCGTCGCGTTCCGGCAGGTTCGCCCGCTCGATGCGCGTGCTGGGCGGCAGCGAAATCTCGAGCTCGAAGTCGATCGGGCCGGCCTGATCGCTGGTGACGACAATCTGATGGTCAGACCAGCCTTGGGCCGGATTGCTCGCCAGTTGCTCCTGACGCACGCGCACGCCCGGTGAGGCGCCGATTTCGATCTCGACATCCTCGCCCACCGCATAATCGCCGACATTGCCCTGCCCGATCAGGAAGGGCGCGCCAGCCCGCGAGACAAAGGCGGCGATCGGACCGGCCGGCAATGGCACACCGAGCCGTTCTTGCGGGCGGTTGCGGGTCACCAGCACGCGCTGCGCCTGGGCAAACTCACCGCCGAAATTGGCGTTCGTGCGGATCCGGTAGACGGTCCGCACCGGGACGTCGTCGCGGACCAGCAATGCGACCTGCTTCTGCGCATTGGCGGCGACGGTGACGGGTTCAGGAATGCGATAGAGCTTCAGGTCGCCAAGATCCTCCTGCACCGCGACCTGAGCGGCGCGACCGATCCGGCTGCCGGTCACCACGATTTGCTCGCCCGGCGGGGAAGCGGGCGACACCATCATCAGCGGCGGGGCGACGGAGGCTGCCGCCATCCGCTCGAACTCCTCCAGCGGGAGGTCGCTGGTCGTGGCACTCGGCCAGCAACGCAGCTGGAGCGGCCCGCCTTCGGCCGGAGGCACTTGCGCACGGGTATAATTGAGCTGCCCGGCCACCGCCTGCGTGTCGGCATTCGGGAAGCTGGTCTCGTCGGTGCTGGCCAGGGTGAGCCAGGCGAACAATTTCATGCTCGTGCCGTCGTCCGACAGTTCGGCGATGTAATCCGCCTGCCAGTCGAAGCCGCTGGCGAGGTAGGAGAGGGTCACCTCGGCAACGACCGGCTGGCTCGTGCGGGTGACGACCGACAGGGTCGGCTTGGCAGAGAGGCCGGCCGGGACACCGTCATAGACCAGGGCCTCTCGAAGGCCGCTGCAGCGCAGCGATTCGATCCCGCCGTCGGTCTCGACGACGATCGCGCCCTGCGCGCCGCTGCGCACCACCGCCTCCTGCTCGCGGACCGCCCCGGTGGCGAGATTGGTTCGCCGCAGGGTGACGCGGCTGCCGAGCGAGCGGTCGAGCAAGGTGCCAGGCGAGAGCAGATAGGCGTCGCGGTTGCGTTCCACCACGCCGTCCGGAAAGCCGGTGACGATCGCCGATTGCGGCACGATCCCGCCCGCCACGCCTTCGAAGCGGACGACGCTTTCGCCGGGCGCAAGGGTCACCCGGCGACGTTCGCTGATCAGCGCGAAGCCATTCAGCCAGCGCAGATTCATCGCCCGCTCGCCGCGATTGGGATCGCGATAGACGGTCACCTCCACCCGATCCGGCGCCGGCGAGGTCACGATCGGCTGGGCCGAGGCGGTGCCGGCCGAACACAAGCCGGCGAGAAGCAGCAAAGGCGCGCGGAGGCGCATTGCGCGGCTCAGTAGCGGGTCTGGAAGACGGCTTCGAGCGTGGTGCTGCCATTGGCCGGCACCGGCACCTGCCAGACGACCCGGTCAGCGCCCGGCCGCTCGCTCTGGATCGTCTCGGAGATCAGCCGGCCATCCCACCAATAAGGATTCATCTGCTGGGTCACCGTCACGGTCACCGCCTCCGGCCGCGCGTTGGTGAGCGTATAGCGCATCCGCGTTTCCCAGAAGGTCTGCTGGCGCTGCGTGATCACCACGCGCTCGCGGCCATTCTCGATGATCCGGTAGCGCTCGGTCCCTTCCCACTCCTGCGCCGTGATCTGCCGGCGGTTGGCGACGACCGGCTGCACCTTCACGTCGAAGGCGGTGCCGGTGGTGAGGCCGAGCTGGGAGCCCATCGGCGTGTGGCCGATCGCGCTTTCGCCGACGAATTGCGGATTGCCGCGGGCGTCGCGCTGATAGACTCGGACCGTTCCGGCGGGAAGCGCGTCGCCCAGGCCCTGGTCGCGCGAGCTGGAGAAGCGCAGCACGGTGGCGGCGCTCTGCGCTTCGTCGGCGGTGCCGAGCCAGCCATTGGTATATTCATAAGCGCGCTGCGCCTGCGCCCCGGCGACGTCGAGGAAGCTGACCTGCTTGGTCTGGCGGTTGGCGATCGTCGTCCGCTCCGGCAGCGGATAGAGATAGAAATCGCCCAGCCGTTCGCGGTCGGAGGTTTCCGTGCCCGGCTGGCGGATCGGCCCGGTCGGCGTGCGGCGGCCATATTGCGCCTGCTGTTGTCCACTCACATCGCCCGCGACCAGCAAGGTGTTGGCGGCGCGATATTCGGTGCCACTGTTGTTCACGAGCGTGATCCAGCCCTGCACGTCCATCCGCCCGGCGCGCTCATCGAACAAAGCGACATAATCCGCGCTCCAGGCGAGACCGCCGGTCAGATAGGTGAGGGTAACGGGCCGCTGGCCCGCCCTGGCGCTGTCGACCGTGACGGAAAGCGTCGGCCGGGCGCGCAGATTGGGTGGCGCCTGGTCGAAGATCACGCGGACCGGCAGACCGTCGTCGCGCAGCACCTCGATCCGGTTGCCGATCTGCAGCACGACGCCGCCATTCGCGGCGAGCACCAAGGCCCGCTCGCGCGTCTCCGCGCCGGTGGCGGGATTGGTGCGCACCAAAGTAATCGTCTCGCCGACCGCGGCCTGGATCAGGGCCTGCGGCGACAAAAGATCGAAATCGAAATTCTGTTCGACGATCGACAGGCCATCGCCGGTCATCGAGACCGTCTGGGGGCGGATCTGGGCCGAGACGTCGGGAAATTCCTGGCGGACGCGACCCTGGCCGAAGCTCAGGTTGCGCCGGTCCTGCACGAGCGCGAGGTCATTATTGTAGATGGTGATCGACACGTCGCCCTGCGCGGACTGCCCCGGCGGAGCGATGACCTGCGCGGCGGCGGGCGCGGCGGAGACCAAGCTGGTGAGCGCGGTGGTGAGGGCGCAAAGCGGCAACAGACGGCGCATCTCGATCTCCCCGATACGTCAATCGAGGTGATAGTGTCTCTTGGGACACTGATTGGCAATGCGCGAAATGGACCGGGAGACGAAAGGCCTCCCGGTCCGAAGGATTTAGGCGGCCTCGGGCGTCACGTCGCCATCGTCGGCGGCGGGGCGACGGGTGCGGCGGCGCGGCTTGGGCGCCTCCTCCTCGTCGGCGGCCGACGGGGCGGGCGCCCCGATTGCCGGCGGCAGGATGTCGAGCGCGATGCGGGCCTCGCCGCCGTCG
>JAFAEG010000104.1 GCA_023424095.1 Pseudomonadota bacterium
GGCGAAGACCAGGCGCGCTTCGGCGACGCGGATTTCGTCGGAGAGCTTGCGATAGCGTTCGGCGGCGCGGGCCTGGCGCTTCAGCGTGGCGGCGCGCTGTTCCATGTCGCCGAGCAATTCGTCGAGGCGGACGAGATTGGCCTCGGCGGCGCGGAGCTTCTGTTCGGCGTCGCGGCGGCGGACGTGGAGGCCCGCAATGCCCGCGGCCTCCTCCAGCATCATCCGGCGTTCGGCGGGTTTGGCGGCGATGATCGCGCCGATCCGGCCCTGGCTGACCAAGGCGGGCGAGTGCGCGCCGGTGGCAGCGTCGGCGAACAGCAAGCCGACATCCTTGGCGCGCACGTCGCGGCCGTTGACCCGATAGGCCGAGCCCGCGCCGCGCTCGATCCGGCGGGTGACCTCGACATCGCCGGAGGGAAAGACCTGGTCGCCCGGATCGTCGGCGGAGGTGCGCTCGACGGAGAGCGTCACTTCGGCGAAATCGCGCGCCGGGCGCGTCGCGGTGCCGGCGAAGATCACATCCTCCATGCCGGCGCCGCGCATGGATTTGGGGCTCGATTCGCCCATCACCCAGCGGATCGCCTCGAGCACGTTGGACTTGCCGCAGCCATTCGGGCCGACGACGCCGGTCAGGCCCGGCTCGATGCGCAATTCGGCCGGTTCGACGAAGCTCTTGAAGCCGGAGAGGCGCAGCCGCTTTATCTGCACGCGACCAAAGCCTCGTGCCGACCGATCATCCCGCTGCCCCCGCCCCGGTCGATCGCCTTATTCCTTCCTAGGGCTGCCTCAGGGCCGCGACGACGCCCGCATAATTGGCCACGTCGAGCATTTGCCCGTTGAGATAGAAGGTCGGCGTCCCCTGCACGCCCAGCGCCTGGGCCGCGCGGGTGACGTCGCCCAAGCGCTCCAGCCTGGCGCTGTCGGCGAGGCAGGAGGCGATCCGCCGATCGGTCATCCCCTGCTGCCGGAAATGGCGGTCGAGCCCGGTCGCCTGGACGATGGCGGGCAGGACCTGCGCATAAGGCTCGCTTTCCAGCCGGGCGAGGAGGGCGGTCATCTGCGGTTCCAGACCATCGAACCATTCGCCATGCGTCGCGGCGATCTGGTGCACGCTGTCGAAATAGCGCGACGCCGGCTGGCAACTCATCAGCAGGAACAGGCCCGGATCGCTCGGGAAGAGCACGAAGGGGCGATATTCGAAGCTGACCCGGCCGGTGCGGACCAGGTCACGGATGGCCTGGCCCTGCTCCATTTCGAACTCCGCGCAATGGGAGCAGCTGACCGAACCATATTCGATCAGCTTCTTGGCTGCGGCGGGATTGCCCATCCGATAGCCGCCCTCGGCGGTGGCCTCGACCCGGGTCGTCCAGTCGATCGGTGCCCGCGCGCGCGCCGACTGGGCCTGCGCGAAGGCAGGCACAGCCACCGCGGCCACGGCGAACGCGATCAGGATGGAGAGGCGCTTCACTGGCCGATCGCTTGCCTCAGGAGCGGCTTGAGCGCCGACCAGGCGGTGACCTGGACGCGGGTGCCGTTGATGAGGAAGGACGGCGTGCCGGTCACGCCGTCACGATCGCCACGTTCCTTCGAGGCGGCCAGCAACTGCAGTTCCTCGCGATTGGCCAGGCACTGATCGATCCGGGCCTGCGGCACGCCGCGCTGGCGGAAGAATTGATCGAGCTGCGTGGCGCGGACCCAGGCGGCGGGCTGCTGCTCAAGCGGCAGGCCCTGGATCGAGGCCTGCGACGGGCCGGCGCGCTCCACCCACTCGCGCTGCGTCGCGTAAAGCTGCTCGGTCAGGCCGAAGAACGGGCCGGGGCCCTGGCAGCGCAGCAGCATGAACAGGCCCGGATCGGTCGGGAAGATCGGATAAGGGCGATATTCCCAGCTGACCTGGCCGCTCTTCACGAAATCGTTGACCAGCTCATGATGCCCGGTCTCGGAGAATTCGGCGCAGACGTGGCAGGTGATCGAGGCATATTCGATCAGCTTCACCGGGGCATTGGGATTGCCCATCCGGTAGCCATTTTCGGGCGTCTCCTCGACCACCGTCGTCCAGTCGCCGCTGTTCGGCGCGGCGATCTGCGGCAGCGGGGTGTTCTGGCTGGCGTTCGCGGCGTCGTTGAGGCTGTTGCCGCTTCCGCCGCAGCTCGTGAGCGCGAAGGCGGCAAGGGCGGCGGCGCCCAGAAAACGGAATTTCATCGTCTCTTGTCTCCAATCGTGCCGATCACGGGGATGGCGGTGACCATGGGCATTCCTTCGCCGGACGAGAGGCCGCGCGCAAGGGATTCGAGCACCGCGCGCAGTTCCGGATCGCCAATCTCCCGCAGCGAATCGCCGAGATCGGCGGCCACGGGCGGCGGCGGGGCGGGACGCGGGGCGGGAGCGGCGGGCCTGGCCACCCGGCCCTGACGCAGCGTCACCCGCTCGACCGCCGGATAGCCGAAGAAGCGATTCACCCGCTCGATGATGGTCGGAAGCACATGCTGCAGCATCGGCGCATGCGCGCCTTCGACCGTCAGGTTGAGCACGCCCTTGCTCTTCATGCCCTGCGGGAAACGGATCGATTCCGGCGCGGTGACGGCGGCGTAGCGCGGGCCGACAATCTCGTCCCAGCGGCTGACGATCGCATGCTGGACGAAGCCGAAGCGGCGAAAGGCGGCGCCGCCGGCCTTGCCGAGCAGGTCCGACATCGAGCGCACGCCATTGACGCGGTCGAACTTCGAGCCGGGATCACGCACTTTCGCCATAGCCCCCGATCATGCCATAGCGCCGCCGTGCCCGTCGATACGACAACAGCCCTGCTGGCCTGGTATGCTGTGGATAAGCGCAGCTTGCCGTGGCGCGCGAGCGGCGGCGAGAGGCCCGATCCCTATCGGGTGTGGCTGTCCGAAATCATGCTGCAGCAGACGAGGGTGGCGGCGGTGAAGCCCCATTTCGCCTCTTTCACGAAACGCTGGCCGACGGTCGAGGCGCTGGCGGCGGCGGACGAGGCAGAGGTGATGAGCGCCTGGGCGGGGCTTGGCTATTATGCCCGCGCCCGCAATCTGATCGCCTGCGCTCGCGTCGTGGCGACGGGGCATGGCGGCCGGTTTCCGGACAATGAGGCGACCTTGCTGAAGCTTCCGGGCGTGGGCGCCTATACGGCGGCGGCGATCGCGGCGATCGCCTTTGGGCGGCGCGCGGTCGTTGTCGACGGCAATGTCGAGCGGGTGGTGTCGCGGCTGTTCGCGGTGACGGCGCAGATGCCGGGCGCGAAGCCGACATTGCGGGCGCTGATGGACAAGCTGACGCCGCACGAGGGCGCGGGCGATTTCGCGCAGGCGATGATGGATCTGGGCGCGACGATCTGCACGCCGCGCTCGCCCGACTGCGGGCGATGCCCGGTGGCGCAGCATTGCGCGGCACGGGCGCAGGGGCGGCCGGAAGCCTATCCGGTCAAGGCTGCGAAAGCCGCCAAGCCCCGGCGCGAATGGACCGGCTACTGGCTTCGGCGCGGCGACGAGGTGCTGCTGGTGCGGCGGCCGCCAAAGGGGCTGCTCGGCGGGATGCTGGCGCTGCCGGTCGAGCCGCCGGCTGAGGCCGCCTGGCGCGAGGTCGGCGCGATCGACCATGTCTTCACCCATTTCGCGCTGACCATGAAGGTGGTGACTGCGGAGGGTGACGGGGAGGGCGAATGGTGGCCAGTGGAGCGGATCGGCGAGGCCGGGCTGCCGACCGTGTTCGCGAAGGCCGCAACCCTGGCGGCGGCGGCATGATCATCGGTTTCACCGGGGCCGAGCTCGACCGGATGGACCAGTTGCGGCTGGACGCGGCGGGCATCGCAGCGGCGGTCGCGGACGCCCGGGCGCGGCTGCTGGCGCTGGCCGGCCTCGATCCCGTGATCGGCGCGGACGGGCGGCTGGTGTGGGAACGGCCCGACGGAATGAGTGAGCTGATCCTGCTCGGCGTCGACGAGGACGGGCCGCTCTTCGCGCCGTTGCAGAATGACGTGCGAGTGGGGGGCGCGGCGTGGAGCGTTGCGCGCATGCTCGGCGAGATGGAGCGGCGCGACGCGGCGATCTGGGGCGCGGCGCGGGCGATGAACGAATGGCATGCGCGCCACCGTTTCTGCGGCATTTGCGGCGCGGCGACGGCGCCGTTCCGGGCGGGCTGGGCGCGGTCCTGCACGGGCTGCGGGGCGGAGCATTTCCCGCGCGTCGATCCGGTCGTGATCATGCTCGCGGAATATGACGGCAAGGTGCTGGTCGGCCGGCAGCCGCGCTATCCGCCGGGCCGTTATTCGGCGCTGGCCGGCTTCGTCGAGCCGGGGGAATCGTTCGAAGAGGCGGTCGCGCGCGAATTGTGGGAGGAAGCCGGCGTCCGCGCGACGTCGGTCAGCTATGTCGCCAGCCAGCCCTGGCCGTTCCCGGGATCGCTGATGATCGGCTGCACCGCGCCGGTGGCAGCGCCCGACCTCACGCTCGACCTGGAAGAGCTTGAGGACGCGATGTGGGTGGATGCCGACCAGGTGCGCGCCGCGCTGGCGGGAGAAAGAGACGCGGCGTTCCTCGCCCCGCCGCCTTATGCGATCGCCCACAGCCTGCTCGTCGGCTGGTTGGCCGGGCGAAGCTGAACCTAACCATTCATCGACGGAAAGCACCGGTTCATCGCCGGTGCCTTAGCCATGCCTGCAACGGGGACGCGGCCTTGGCCGCCCCGGACCGGCTCTATTCCTGCCGCGGGGCGGCAGGCGGTGGCGGCGTCGCAGGGGAGGGC
>JAFAEG010000142.1 GCA_023424095.1 Pseudomonadota bacterium
GGCCCGGCCGTTGCGCGACCTGCAGCGCGAGGCCCGGCGCATCGCTGCGGCAGCGACAATCACCCAGCCGCGCGGGCGCGCCTTCACCCGCCGGATCGACTCCGTGGCGCTGCACCCGGTCGCTGGCCTGCTGCTGCTGCTCGGCCTCTTCTTCGTGATGTTCCAGGCGGTGTTCGCCTGGTCGGAAGCGCCGATCGGCTGGATCGAAAGCGGGCAGGAATGGCTCGCCGGCGCGGCCGAGGCCAATCTGCCGGACGGCTTCCTGCGCGATCTGCTCGTGCAGGGCGTCATCGCCGGGGTCGGCTCGGTCGTCGTGTTCCTGCCGCAGATCCTGATCCTGTTCGCCTTCATCCTGCTGCTGGAAGCGACCGGTTACATGGTCCGCGCCGCCTTCCTGATGGACCGGATGATGAGCGGCGTCGGCCTGTCGGGGCGGTCGTTCATTCCTTTGCTCTCCTCCTTCGCCTGCGCGATTCCCGGGATCATGGCGACCCGCTCGGTGGAGGATCCGAAGGAGCGTTTGGTCACCATATTGATCGCGCCGTTGATGACCTGCTCGGCGCGACTGCCCGTTTATGCGGTGCTGATCGCCGCCTTCATCCCGGATCGCGCCGTCGGGCCCGGCATCGGCCTGCAGGGGCTGGTGCTGTTCATCCTCTATCTCTCGGGCATCCTCGGCGCGATGGCCGCCGCCTTCGTGCTTCGGCGGACGGTCGCGAAGGGCGCGGCGTCGGGCTTCATGATGGAAATGCCGCGCTATCAATTGCCCAATCCGGTCGATCTGCTGATCGGCCTGTGGCAGCGCGCCTGGGTGTTCCTGCGCCGCGCGGGCACGATCATCCTGACCGTGACCATGGCCTTGTGGGTGCTCACTTCCTACCCGGTCGCGCCGGAAGGTGAGAAGCAGAGCGAATATTCGATCGCCGGGCGAATCGCGACGGGGCTCGAGATCGTCCTGCGCCCGATCGGCTTCAATCACGAAATGAGCCTTGCGGTGATCCCGGCAATGGCGGCGCGCGAAGTGGCGGTGTCGTCGCTGCAGACCGTCTATGCGATCGACGCGGAGGATGAGGAAGCGGGTGCCACCGCGCTCGGCGAGCGGCTGGCCGAGCGCTGGCCGCTGCCGACCGCTCTGGCCTTCCTCGCCTGGTTCGTCTTCGCGCCGCAATGCCTCTCGACCATCGCCGTCGCACGGCGGGAGACGAACGGCTGGAAATGGCCGATCTTCATGCTGATCTATCTGTTCGTGCTGGCCTATATTTTCGCCGGTCTGACCTACTGGACGGCGGTCGCACTCGGGCTGTGACCTTTTTTGCGAGCCTGATTCACGTTTGGGCATGAAGCGCCGTAGGGCGCTTCCACCCCAAACGATCAGGCTCTAGGGTTCGCGCCAAGCAATTCAGGGAGACGACTCATGGCCGGTTCGGTCAACAAGGTAATTCTGGTCGGCAATCTCGGCGCCGACCCCGAAGTGCGCGCGATGCCGAGCGGCGGCAAGGTCGTGAATCTTCGCGTCGCGACGACCGAGAGCTGGAAGGACCGCAACAGCGGCGAGAAGCGCGAAAAGACCGAATGGCACCGCGTCGTGATCTTCTCCGAAGGCCTCGCCCGGGTCGCCGAATCCTATCTGAAGAAGGGCAGCAAGGTCTATCTCGAGGGCCAGCTGCAGACCCGCAAATGGACCGACCAGTCGGGCGCCGAGCGTTATTCGACCGAGGTGGTGCTGCAGAATTTCAACAGCTCGATGGTCCTGCTCGACGGCCGCGCCGGCGGTGGTGGCGGCGGCTTCGGCGGCGACGATGATTACGGCAATCGCGGCGGCGACGATTTCGGCCGCGGCAGCAGCGGCGGCGGTCAGCGCCGGCCGGCACCGTCCTTCGACCGCGACCTGGACGACGACGTTCCTTTCTAAGGAGTGATCCGTCATCCCGGCGAAAGCCGGGATCTCCCTGCCTTGAAGGAGCCGAGATTCCAGCTTCCGCTGGAATGACGGCTATTTCCCAAGCTTGTCCTTGAGCCCGGCCAGCGCGCCGAACGGCCCGGCCTCGCTTTCATCCTTCACCCCGGCGTCGCGCAGTGCCTGCGCGGCGTCATCGGCGCGGGGATAGGGGTCGAGCGCCAGCGCGAGCGTCTGCGCGACGGCTTCGCCGACATCGACCGCACTGCCTTCGTAGAACAGCGTATCGAGTTCGTCGGCTTCCAGCTCGACCTCGAAGCCCTCTTCCGGAATCCCTTCGGGGCGGAAGCGCAGCGAGAAGGCTTCGTCGATCCGGGTCGGCACGGGCGCCCCGGTGGCGACGCAGGCCTGCACCAGTTCGGCCTGCATCCGTCCTGTCGCGACCACGTCCTCGCCGGCGCTGTGCACATTCAGCTCCGCTTCGAGCCGCCCCAGGCTGCTGAGGCTGAAGCGCCGGGCCAGCGCCTTGCGTTCGGTCTCGTCCGCCTCGATCCGGATCGCGCGGGCTTGCGTGCCGATCGTGTCGAGCCGCACCGGGCGGCTGAATTCGTTGTTCTTCATGGCGTCGGCAGCTTTCCGGCGATCAGCTCCGCCGCGGGCGTCGCGCGTAACCCCTCCTCGAACCGCTCGAACCGGCTCGCGACCTGAGTCAGCACGTCTGCGGACGGCGGCGTGTCGTGATAGATGTTCCGCTCGACCGGGCCGGCGAAGTCGCGATCCTGCGCCGCCTGCCGGAAAGCGGTGATGCGGCCGCCCAGCGCGCTCATCATCCGGCCGACATGCTTGCCGACGGCATAATCGCCGATGCCGATCTGGTGCAGGCTCTCATCCATATCCTCGACGAACAATTCGGTCAGATAGACCGAATCCTGCCGCGCATCCTCGCCCGGCTCGCTTTCCAGGCGGACCAGCACGACCGACAGGATCGCGGCGATCATGTCGAACCGGCCGCTGACCGTGTCGGGGACCTGCCCCTCGCGATACCAAATCGGGTCGCGGCCAAGGGCGACCACGGCGTGATAGAGCGGCAACAGCCGGTCACGGTCGCGGGGCCGCGACGCGAAGCGGGACAACAGCCCCGCGCGGATGCCGGACCCTTTTGCTTTGGAGAACAAGGCTTCTTCCTTCTGGGGCCAGAGCGGCGCTGCTTGCGCCAGCCAGCGCAAGTTCATATTGGAACCGCTTATCGGATGTGAAGCCCGCCAGCCAAGGCCGGCGCCTGGAGCCTACCCCATATGACCGTTTCCCCACGCGCCCGTGTTCTCGCCACGATCGGCTTTGCGGCACTCATGGTCTCCGGCTGCACCTCCATCCGCGAGCATCGCGGCTATTATTTCGATCCGGTGCTGAGCGCCGCGGTGACGCCCGGCGTTGACAATCGCGAATCGGTGCAGGGCACGCTCGGCCGTCCGACCTTCGTCGGCCAGTTCGACCAGCGCGATTGGTATTATGTGTCTCGGGAAACCAAGCAGCTCGCCTTCAACCGGCCGCGCCCGTACGAACAGACGGTGATGCACGTCCGCTTCAGCGACACGGGCACGGTGGAAAGCGTCAACCGCACCGGCCTCGAACTCGCCCGAGCGATCGATCCGGCCGGCTGGGCGACGCCGACCCTGGGCAGCGAGCGCAGCTTCTTCCAGGAAATCTTCGGCAACATCGGCGCCGTCGGCCAGCGCGGCCAGGGCGGCCAGACCGGCGACAACCCGCAGTAAGACAGCCGACCCCCCTCCCACGAAGGGAGGGGCTGGGGGTGGGTCAGAGCGAGCGGCAGCTCGCTGCGACTCTCCACACGATCGGTGTCTCGCAGCGCTCGTGCGAGCGCTACACCCACCCCTGACCCCTCCCTTTCAGGGAGGGGAGCAATTCACCGAACGATATTGCCCGCGGCGAGCACCGCCAGCGTCACCAGATCGCTTGCGCTGGAGCTCATCGCGGCGATCTGCACCTGCTGCTTCATGCCGACCAGCATCGGGCCGATCACCGCATCGCCGCCCAGTTCGCGCAAGAGTTTGGCGGAGATGTTCGCAGTCTGCAGCCCGGGCATGACCAGCACGTTGGCGGGTCCCTTCAGGCGCATGAACGGGTAGAGCTTCTGCAATTCCGGATCGAGCGCCGTGTCCGGCGACATCTCGCCTTCATATTCGAAGTCCACGTCGTCGCGCGCGTCCATGATCTTCACGGCCTCGCGGATGCGCTCGAGATAATTGCCCTCCGGATTGCCGAAGTTGGAATAGCTCAGGAACGCCACACGCGGTTCGTGCCCCATGCGCCGCGCGACGGCGGCGGTCTGGATCGCGATTTCGGCCAATTGCTCGCCGGTCGGCCGCTCCGTCACCGTCGTGTCGGCGATGAACACGGTGTGCGACTGGCCGACCATCAGGTGGATGCCGAACGGCGTCACCCCGTCCTTCGGGTCGAGCACCCGGCGGATCTGCCGGAAGCTCTGCGCATAAGGCCGCGTCACGCCGGTGATCATCACGTCCGCTTCGCCCATCGCCATCAGCAGGGAGGCGAAGATGTTGCGGTCCTGATTGACGATCCGCTCCAGCTCGCGGTGCATGTAACCGCGCCGGTGGAGGCGCTGGTACAGATAATCGGCCATCTCCGCCGTGCGCGGATGGTTGCGGCTATTGTGCACCTCGAACGATTCGGGGTCCTCGACGCCCAGCGCCCGCAGCCGGTCGTACACGTCGTCGCGGCCGACCAGCACCGGAATGCCATAGCCGCCCTCGCGGAAGGCGATCGCGGCGCGCAGGACGACATCCTCCTCGCCTTCCGCAAACAGCACCCGGCGCGGATTGGCGCGGGCGGCTTCATAGGCCAGCGTCAGCACCGACGTGGTCGGGTTCAGCCGCGCCCGCAGCGACTGGCGATAGGCCGCCATGTCGGCGATCGGCTTTTGCGCGACGCCGGTTTCCATTGCCGCCTGAGCGACGGCGGCCGGTACGACCTCCATCAGCCGGGGGTCGAACGGCGCCGGGATGATGTAATCGACGCCGAAGCTGTGCGCCTTGCCGCCATAGGCCGCGGCGACTTCCTCTGGCACCTGCTCGCGCGCCAGCTCGGCCAAAGCGCGGGCGGCGGCGATCTTCATCTCCTCGTTGATCGCGGTCGCGCGCACGTCGAGCGCGCCGCGGAAGATGAAGGGGAAGCCGAGCACATTGTTGACCTGGTTGGGATAATCCGACCGGCCGGTGGCGATGATCGCGTCGGGGCGCGCTTCCTTCGCCTCGGGCGGGGTAATTTCCGGGTCGGGATTGGCCATCGCGAAGATGATCGGTTGTTTGGCCATCGTCTTGACCATTTCGGGCTTCAGCGCGCCGGCGGCGGAAAGGCCCAGGAACACGTCGGCACCGACCAAAGCCTCGGCCAGCGTCCGCCGGTCGGTTTCGACCGCATGGGCCGACTTCCACTGGTCCATGCCATCGGGCCGCCCGGTGTAGATCACGCCCTTGCGGTCGCACATGATCACATTGTCGTGGCGCACGCCCATCGCCTTGATGAGCGCTGTGCAGGCGATCGCGGCGGCGCCGGCGCCGTTCACCACCACCTTGATGTCGCTCATCTTGCGCTTGGTCAGGAAGCAGGCGTTGATCAGCCCGGCGGCGCTGATGATCGCGGTGCCGTGCTGGTCGTCATGCATGATCGGAATGTTCATGCGGTCGCGCAGGGTCTGCTCGATGATGAAGCATTCCGGCGCCTTGATATCCTCAAGGTTGATGCCGCCGAAGCTCGGCTCCATCAATGCCACCGCCTCGATGAACTTGCCGGGATCCTCGGTGTCCAGCTCGAGGTCGATCGAATCGACGTCGGCGAAGCGCTTGAAGAGGACGGCCTTGCCTTCCATCACCGGTTTGGAAGCGAGCGCGCCGAGATTGCCAAGGCCCAGGATCGCGGTGCCGTTGGAGATGACCGCGACCAGATTGCCCTTGGCGGTATAATCATAGGCCTTGGCCGGATCCTCGGCGATCGCGCGCACCGGCACGGCGACTCCGGGGGAATAAGCCAGGCTCAGGTCGCGCTGCGTCGCCATCGGCTTGGACGCGATGATCTCGATCTTGCCGGGCCGCCCGGAGGAGTGGAATTCCAGCGCCTCGCTCTCAGAGAATTTGACGTTGGATTCGCTCATCTGCCCCTCCGGTTCGGTGCGCGAACGGTCTAGTCGGGTTGCGGGTGCATCGGCAAGGCGCGCCTGTCCCTGTGGATAGGAGGGCGCGGGCGGCTTCCCTCTGCGCGGCCTTCCTTTATCGTGGCGCCATGGCCGCCCGCCCCGTCAATGATTCCGCGCCCACCCCGATGATGGCGCAATATCTCGCCTTGAAAGGCGAGGCTGGCGATTCCCTGCTCTTCTACCGGATGGGCGACTTCTTCGAATTGTTCTTCGACGATGCCAGGATCGCCGCCGCTTGCCTCGATATCGCGCTGACCACGCGCGGCGAGCATCTGGGCGAACCGATCCCGATGTGCGGCGTGCCGATCCATGCGGCGGAGGCCTATCTCGCCCGCCTGATCCGCGCCGGCCACCGCGTCGCCATCGCCGAACAGATTGAAAGCCCGGCGGAGGCGAAGAAGCGCGGTTCGAAATCGGTCGTGGCCCGCGCGATCGTGCGGGTGGTGACGGCCGGCACTTTGACCGAGGAGGCCCTGCTCGACAGCAAGGCGGCCAATTGGCTGGTCGCGGTGGCGCCCGGGGCGGAACGCTGTGGCCTTGCGGCGGCCGATATTTCGACCGGGCGGCTGGAACTGACGGCTGTTCCGCCGGCCGCACTCGACGCGGAACTGGCCCGGCTGGCGCCGAGCGAGATCATCTTCCCGGCTTCCCCGGCGAAGGCCGGCGCCCAGCCCGGCACCCCAGACTGGACCCCGGCCTTCGCCGGGGAGCAGCGGGTGGAACGGCCGCGCGCCGAGTTTGACAGCCTCGCCGCCGAGCGCCGGCTGAAGGAGCGTTTCGGCGTCGGCGCCGCGGACGGCTTCGAACGCCCCGCCCTCGCCGCCGCCGCTGGCCTGCTGGCCTATCTCGACGAGGTCGGCCGCGACTCGCTGCCTTTCCTGCGCCGTCCGGTCGCGGTCGCCGCCGCTCAGCATATGGCGATCGACGCCTCCACCCGGGATTCGCTCGAACTGGTCCAGGCGCAAGGCGGGGGCCGCAAGGGCAGCCTGCTCGACGCCGCCGACCGCACCGTCACCGGCGCCGGGGCGCGGCTGCTGGGCCAGGACATTGCCGCGCCGCTGACCGATCGCGCCGTCATTGAGGCCCGCCTCGATCTCGTCGCCTGGGCCGCCGAGGATTCGTCGCTGCGCCATAACCTCCGCAGCGCGCTGAAGGCCCTGCCCGACATCGGCCGGGCGCTCGGCAGGCTCGTCGCGGGCCGGGGCAGCCCGCGCGATCTCGGCCAGCTGCGAGACGGGCTGGACGAGGCGCGGCGCCTGCACGACCGGCTGTTCGCTTTGCCGGAGCCGCCGGCCTTGCTGTCGGCCTTGCTGCCCGCTTTGACCGGCCACGGCGCACTCACCGATCTGCTCGCCCGCGCCCTCGTGCCCAGCCCGCCGCTCGACGCCGCGCAGGGCGGCTATATCGCCGAGGGCTATGATTCCGCCCTGGACGCCCTGCGCGCCACTGGCGGCGAGGGTCGCCGCGCCATCGCCGCTTTGGAGGCGCAATACCGCACCAGCACCGGCATCGCCGCGCTAAAGATCCGCCACAACAATGTGCTCGGTTTCCATGTCGAGGTCGCGGCCCGGCACGCTGACGCGCTGATGCGCGCCGACAGCGGCTTCACCCATCGCCAGACCCTCGCCGGCGTGGTCCGCTTCAACGCGCCCGATCTGCACGAGCAGGCGATGAAGGTCGGCCAGGCCGGCAATCACGCGCTCGCGGCGGAAGCGGCGCATCTCGAGGAGCTGACCGAAGCCGCTCTGGCCCGGGCCGAGCCGATCGCCGCCGCCGCCGATGCGCTCGCCCGGCTCGACGTCGCGACGTCACTGGCCGAGCGCGCGGTGGAGGGCGGCTGGGCCCGCCCGCATTTCGCCAACCACCCCTGTTTCGAGGTCGAAGGCGGCCGGCATCCGGTGGTCGAGGAGGCGGTGCGCCGCGCGGGCGAACGCTTCGTCGCCAACGATTTGAAGCTTGGCGAGCAGGAGCGCCTCTGGCTGATCACCGGCCCGAACATGGGCGGCAAATCCACCTTCCTGCGGCAGAACGCCCTGATCGCGGTGCTCGCCCAGGCCGGCAGCTTCGTCCCCGCCGCCTCGGCGAAGCTCGGCATCGTCGATCGCCTGTTCAGCCGCGTCGGCGCCTCGGACAATCTCGCCCGCGGTCGCTCCACCTTCATGGTCGAGATGGTCGAGACCGCCGCGATCCTCGCGCAGGCCACTCCCGACAGCTTCGTCATCCTCGACGAGGTCGGCCGAGGCACCTCCACCTATGACGGCCTCGCCATCGCCTGGGCGGTGGTGGAATGGGTGCACGAGCAGAGCCGCTCGCGCTGCCTGTTCGCCACCCATTATCACGAGCTGACCCGCCTCGCCGAAAAGCTCGACGCGCTTCGCCTCCACCATGTCCGCGCGCGCGAATGGAAGGGCGACCTCGTCCTCCTGCACGAAGTTGCGCCCGGCCCCGCCGATCGCTCCTACGGCATCGCCGTCGCGCGGCTGGCCGGCCTGCCGCCGCCCGTGCTCGCTCGCGCCAAGGCGATCCTCGCCCGGCTTGAGGCTGGCCGCCAGGCCACCGGCGGCATCGCCGCGGGCCTCGACGACCTCCCCCTCTTCGCCGCCGCGCAGGAAGCCGAGGAGGAAAAATGCGACGCGATCCGCGCGGCGGTGCAGGAGCTCGACGTCGACGCGATGACGCCACGCGACGCGCTGGACACGCTGTACCGATTGAAATCCTTGTCGCGGGAGTGAGCGCTCAGTCCCGCCGGAAGATCGTGTAGTTGATCGCCGCCCTCGGCCGGAAGCCGAGCTGTTTATAGAGCGCGATCGCGCCCGCATTGTCGGGATAAGTGTGCAGGAAGGCGATCTCGCCGCGCGCCGCGATGCGGCTGCCGACGACGCGCATCAGGTTGCGCGCCAGCCCCCGGCCGCGCGCGTCGGGGTGGGTGCTGACCGCGCTGATCTCGGTGAAGCGGCCGACCTGGAAGCGCTCTCCCGCCATGGCGATCAGCCGCCCGTCATCGTCGCGAATGCCGACGAAGCCGCCCAGCCGGTGCGTGTTCGCGAAATAGGGGCCGGGCCGGCACAAGGTCGCCAGCGCCAGCATCTCCGGCGCATCGGCATCGCCCAATTCGAGCAAGGGCAGGCCGGCATCCGGCGCGCCGATCCCCTGCTCGGCGATCATCTGCGTCAGCACCGCGTGCTTCAGGAGCGTCGCGCCGGGCGGCAGCGGCCATTCCCCTTGTTCGACAATGCTCGCCTCCCCGCCCGGCGGGATGAGCGCCGCCACGGCCGCCAGCGCCTCGGGCGAACGGTCCGCCGCGGCCACGAACAGCTCGCAATCGCGCTCGAAGCCAATCGCCTTGCCGCCGCCGATCGCGAGGCGGGCGAGCCGGTCGTGCAGCGAATTCCAGACGGGCCGATCGAGCATGTGGGTCATGGCGCGATGCTAGCCGCGTGACGGCTGCGCCCGCACCCTCTATCTTGCCGTCAATGTCGAACGCCCCCGACAAGGTGCCGGACCGCCGCGCGATCATCGATCGCCGGGCGCTTGCCGATGAACTGGCCGGCAGCGCCCGCAAGGACGCAGCCGCGCGCCTGGGCGACGCGCTCGACCAGGGCCGCGCGGAAATCGCCCGCCGCCTGCTTGGCGAGCCTTATGCCGGCACCGAATCCGCCGCCGCGACCGCCTTCCTGACCGATCAGATCGTCCGCCTCGCGCACGATTATGTCACCGGCACCGTCCATCCGCTCGGCAATCCCACGGCGGGCGAACGGCTGCTTCTGCTCGGTCTGGGCGGCTACGGGCGCGGCGAGATGGCGCCCTATAGCGACGTCGACATCGCCTTCGTCACGCCCTGGAAGCCGACCGGCTGGACCGAGCAGGCGATCGAATCGATCCTCTATCTGCTCTGGGACATGAAGCTGAAGGTCGGCCACGCGGCGCGCTCGGTGGACGAGGCGATCGCCACCGCGCGCGCCGATCACACCGCTCGCACCGCGATGCTGGAAGCACGCTACATCTGGGGCGACGCGGCGCTGTTCGATGACGTCATGGCTAGGTTCCAGCGGGACAACTCGTCCGCCGACGTCCGCCGCTTCGTCACCGAGAAACTGGATGAGCGCAACGCGCGGCACAAGCGCATGGGCGACAGCCGCTACGTCGTCGAACCCAATATCAAGGAGGGGAAAGGCGGCCTGCGCGACCTCCACACCCTCTATTGGATCGGCAAATTCGCCTATCGCGTCGGTGACGCCGCCGGGCTGGTTGATGCCGGCCTGCTGTCCTCCGCCGAATATGGCCAGTTCCGCCGCGCGGAGCGCTTCCTGTGGGCGGTGCGCTGCCATTTGCACAGCATCGCCGGGCGGGCGGAGGAGCGGCTGACCTTCGACTATCAGCGCGAGATTGCCGGCCGGATGAACTATGCCGATCGGGCGGGCAACGCCCCGGTCGAGCGCTTCATGAAGCATTATTTCCTGCACGCGAAGACGGTGGGCGACCTCACCGGCGTCTTCCTCGCTCATCTGGACGAGAAGTTCGCGCGGCGGGGCAGCCGCATCGGCCTGCCCAGCTTCCGCTGGCCGTGGCGCAGCCTGAACGGCTTCGTGCTCGACCGGGGCCGGCTCGCCGCGCCGAACGAGGCTTTCTTCGCCGAGGATCCGGTGCGGCTGATCGAGGCCTTCGTCACGGCCGACGCGCAGGGCATCGAAATTCATCCTGAAACGATGCGCGCCATCTCCGCCCAGGCGAAACTGGTCGATGCTGACGTTCGCGCCGATCCGCGCGCCAACGCTTTGTTCCTCGATTTGCTGAGCAGCCTGAACGATCCGGAAAGCGCGCTCCGCTGGATGAACGAGGCCGGCGTGTTCGGGCGCTTCGTGCCCGATTTCGGCCGCGTCGTCGCGCAGATGCAGTTCGACATGTACCACCATTATACGGTGGACGAGCACACCATCCGTGCCGTCGGCCTGATGTCACGGATCGAGAAAGGCGAACTGAAGGACGAGCACAAGCTCGCTACCGGCATCGTCAAGCGCATCGCCTCGCGCCGGGTGCTCTATGTCGCGGTGCTGCTGCACGACATCGCCAAGGGGCGGCCGGGCGATCACAGCGTCGTCGGTGCCGAAATCGCCGAGACGCTTTGCCCCCGTTTTGGCCTGACCCCGGCCGAGACCGAGACCGTCGCCTGGTTGGTGCGCTGGCATTTGCTGATGTCGTCGACCGCGCAGAAACGCGATCTGGCCGACCCCCAGACCATCCAGACCTTCGTCGATCGGGTGAAGAGCGCCGAGCGGCTGCGCCTGCTCTATCTGCTCACCGTCGTCGATATCCGCGCCGTGGGGCCGGGAACCTGGACCAGCTGGAAGGACCAGTTGCTCGCCAATCTGTTCGAGCTTGCGGAGGAGCGCCTGCGGCTCGGGCACAAGCAGCAGGGCCGCCGCGAGCGCGTGCTGGCGATCCAGGAGGAACTGGCGGACGAGCTGGGCTGGAAAGCGGAGGCGTTCGCGGCCTATGCGCAGCGCCTGAGCGACGGTTACTGGCTGGCCGAACATAGCCGGGCGATCGTCGACAATGCCCGTTTCGTCGCCGCGGTCGATCGCGGCGAGACGGCGGGGCCGGTGGCGCTGATCCCGCGGCCGGAGCGCAGCGCGACCCTCGTCACCGTCTATACCAAGGACGAACCGGGCCTCTTCCACCGCATTGCCGGCGCAATCAGCCTGTCCGGCGGCAACATCATCGACGCGCGCATCCACACCACCGCCGATGGCATGGCGCTCGACAATATGCTGGTTCAGGACGCGACCGGCGCGCCGTTCACCGATCCGCGCCGGCTCGAGCGGCTGGAGCAGGCGGTGCGGGCCGCCGCCGCCGGGGAGGAGCCCTCGGCCGACCGGCTGGAGGCCCGCGCCTTGCCTTTGGTCCGCGCCGAGGCCTTCCGCATCGCCCCGGCCGTGTTCGTCGATAACAAGGCGTCGGGCCGCTATACGGTGGTCGAGGTCAATGCCCGCGACCGCGCGGCTCTGCTCTCCGGCCTGGCCCGCGCGATCACCGAATCCGGGGCGACGATCCGCAGCGCCCACATCGCCACCTATGGCGAGCGCGCGGTCGACACCTTCTACCTGACCGACGGCGACGGCGCGAAGCTGGTCGACGAAGCGAAACTGGCGGCACTGCGCGAGCGGCTGCTGGCCGCCGCTGGCCCCACCGACGCGCCGGATCGCGAAGCCGCCTGAGCGCTACAACCCTGAGCGCTACCATGGCGTGAACCTGGACAAGAAAAGGGCCCCCGGATCGCTCCGGAGGCCCTGATCTTTGCCGGGTCGTTGCCGCTTAGAAGCGGAAGCGGCCGGTAACGCCGAAGGTGCGCGGCTCGGCCAGGTAGGCGCTGAACAGCTGGGTGCCGGTGCCGCCGAAAGCGGAAACCTGCGACCGGCTGCCGGCGCCCTGGACCGGCGTGTTGAACGCGACCTGGGTATAATCCTCGTCGAACAGATTCTGCGCCCACAGTTCGACCGCCCAGCGCTGCTCCGGGCCGCGGATGCCGATGCGGCCGTTGACCAGCACATAACCGTCCTGTTCCTTCTCAACGAAGAGGTCGGAGCCGGTATTGTAGTCGCCGGTGGCGCGGGCATCGAGGTAGAACAGGCCGCTCATCCCACTGTTGCCGATCGGCGGCGTCCAGGCGAACGAAGCCGTCACGACATGCTCGGGCGCGTTCGACAGATTGTCGCCCGGCAGCAGGAAGAGGGCCGGATCCAGCGCCTCGCCGGAGGAGCTGCCGACCAGATCGTCTTCATAGCGGGTGCTGGTGTAGGTATAGCCCAGCGAGATGTTGACGTTGTTGACCGGCCGGATCGTCGCTTCCAGCTCCAGACCCATCGACAGCACGCCGGAGGTCACGTCGTCGGGCGAGCAGGTGCCCGTCGTCGGGCTGGCGTCCGAATCGGCGCCCGAGCCGCCGACCAGGTCGGAACAGCCGTTGATGTTCTGAACGATGAACACCGTGCCGTTGAACGTGTTCAGCTGGAAGTCGCGGAAGCGCTGGTGGAAGAGCGCCGCGTTCAGGGTGAACATCGAGCGGGTGATCTTGCCGCCGATTTCGAAGGCGTCGACGATTTCCGGCGCGAAGCGGAGCGAAGCGGCGTTCGCGTTGCTGCGCGGGAAGATCGCGGAGCCCAGGTCCGAACGATCAAGATTGTAGCCGCCGGCTTTGTAGCCACGCGAGTAGCTCGCGTAGAACATATTGCCCTCGGACGGCCGCCAGGTGAACACGGCCGTGCCGGTCAGCTCGCCGTCATCGAAGCTGTCGCGGATGTCGAGCGCGTTCAGCGCCGAGCTCGAATTGCCGACGCAGCTCAGCGTGATGATGCCGCCGATGAAGGTCTGCGCGGAGGCCGGCACGGCGGGATTGCCGATGAACGGCCCGAGGCTCGCCTGCTGAACCGGGCAGATATTGTTGTTGTTGTTGAAGTCGGTCTCGAGGTCCTTGCTCTCCTGCGTGTAGCGGGCGCCGAGAGTCAGGCTGATATGATCGTTGAAGTTGATGATGTTGTGCGTGAAGATCGCGTAATTCTGGCTGTCCTGCTCATAGAGGCTCTGCACGTCGCCGACATTGTTGACGGTCGACAAGCGATCCATGCCGGCGAGCACGGCCGGGGCCAGCGCGCCGAACGCACCGGTAATCGTCGCTCGGCCGGTCGGGCTAAGGCAGCCCGGCGCGGCCGGATTGCGCAGCACCGAGGCCGGGCTGATGTTGCTCACCAGGCGGCAGGCGGCGAAGGCGCCATATTGCGTGCCGAACATCGTGCTGTCGCTGACCGTCAGGTCTTCCTGCGCGAAATAGCCGCCGATCAGCCAGTCCAATTTGCCGTCGAAGGCCCGGCCGTTCAGCCGCAGCTCCTGCGTGAACGTCCTGAACTCGCGATAGGAGGTGTCGTTGTCCGGCCGATAGAGGATGTCGACGCGGCCGTAATCGATGTCGGCGGCGCCATAGCTGATATAATTGCGGTAGGAGGTGATCGAGGTCAGCGAGGCGCCACCGAAATCATAATCGATCTGCGCCGAGAAACCGTAATCGCGGGTCTCGTTCTGGAAGGTGCGATCCGGTGAAATCTCGATCAGGCGGTTATAGGGGTCGATCGTCCCGGCCAGGGTCGCGCCCTGGCTGTTCAGGATGTCGACGATCGGGTTGATCGCCGGGCTGAACACGAAATCGCCCGGAACGCCCGGGGTCGGGTCATTGCTCTGGCGATTCTCGATATAGACAGCGCCGCAGCAGCTTTCGTCGCGCCACGTATAATCGCCGATCAGGCGGACGGTCAGCGCGTCGGTCGGCTCCCACAGCAATTGCGCGCGGCCGTAGAAGCGGTTGCGGTCATTGACCTCGTCCTCGGTCCGGCCGGTCGGATTGACGACCTCGTGGAAGCCGTCGCGGCGCGAATAGACCGCGTCCAGGCGGAAGGCGGCGGTGTCGCCGAGCGGGGCGTTGATCGCGCCCTGCGCGCGGATCTGGTTCCAATTGCCGTAGGTCAGCTCGGCCATGCCGCTGAAGGTGGATTCGGGCCGGCGGGTGATGATGTGGATGAGGCCGGCGGAAGCGTTGCGGCCGAACAAAGTGCCTTGCGGGCCGCGCAGCACTTCGATCCGGTCGACTTCGCCCAATTCGTTCAGGCCGATGCCGGAACGCGAACGATAGACGCCATCGACGAACACCGCGACCGAGCTTTCCAGGCCGGGATTGTCGCCGACCGTGCCGATGCCGCGGATACGGGCCGAGCCGTTGGCCTCGGAACCGGTCGAGGACACCAGCAGCGACGGGGCCAGCTGGTTCAGCGCGCGAATGTCGTTCGCGCCGCTATTCTGCAATTGCTCCTGGCCGACCGCGGAGACGGCGAGCGGCACGTCCTGGAGGCGCTGGGCGCGGCCCTGCGCGGTGACGACCATGGTGGTGCCGTCTTCCTGAACGGCGGCTTCCTCAACCGGGCTGGGCTCGACCGGCGCCGGGGTCTGAGGGGGTTGCGCAAAAGCCGGGGCGGCAAAGACGAACGCGCCGGCGGACAGCATCCAACGTGCTTTGGACATGATAACCCTCTCCCTGTAACTTTTTTGTTTGGGAGGAAGCTACAGGCAGTTTGAGCCGCCTGTCATGCCAATTTTTCGCACTTTTCCGCCGTTCGCGGAGTTCATTGCATTTCCGCAACAGAACGGTTTTCGTTGAAAACCTATCTGCTTAGGGTGACGTTACGGAAAGGCCAGTGTCTCTCGCCGCAATTACTTTGGCGAGATCACCATCAACATCTGCCGGCCTTCCATGCGGGGGTGCTGTTCGACCTTCGCGGTCTCCGCAACGTCTTCCTGGACCCGCTGGAGCAGGCGCATGCCGAGCTGGCCATGGGCCAGTTCGCGGCCGCGGAAGCGCAAAGTGACCTTCACCTTGTCGCCCTCGCCGATGAACTTGTGGATGTTGCGCATCTTCACGTCATAATCGTGATCGTCGATGTTCGGACGCATTTTGATCTCCTTGATCTCCTGCGTCTTCTGGGTCTTGCGGGCGAGATTCGCCTTCTTCTGCGCCTCGTACTTGAACTTGCCGACGTCGAGGAACTTGGCGACGGGCGGATCCGCGTTGGGCGACACTTCGACCAGGTCCAGGCCGACCTCAGCCGCGCGCTCGATCGCGGTTCGCGTCGGCAGCACGCCGATATTCTCGCCCGTCTCGTCGATTACGCGGACAGTCGGCGATTGAATGAATTCGTTGAAGCGCGGGCCGTTCATGGCGGGCGTCATCGGACGGCGGGTCATTGGGGGACGTATGTTGCTTTACTCCGGATTGCTTAGATGCGTGGCGCTACTTAGTGGCGCGCGCCGATTAAGGGAAGATGGACAGAGGGAAGGCGCCGACGATTAGCGTCAGTCTGTGTCCTGACCGCGCCGGCCGCGGCTCCAGGACCAGATTGATGCGAGGTCGATCGCAATCAGGGTCAGGCCGGCCAGCCCAGCGCAGCCCCAGGCAAATTTCGCGGCGACATACAGGCGGCCGTGCTCGGCGACGCTAAGCGCGATCCCGGTCAGGATCGCCGCAACGAGCAGAAAGACGAGCAGCAATTTGCGCGCACCAACTGCGGCGCGCAGCAGCTTCGCAGTGCGCGGATCAAGCACGAAGATCGGGCGGCAGCGCCTCGCTCTTCAGCCGCTCGATCAGCGCATCGAGCGACAGCACTTCCTGACGCGCATCGGCGCCCAGCGGCCGCAGCGCCACGGTGCGCTCCTCCGCCTCGCGCTTCCCGATCACCAGCAGGTTCGGCACCCGCGCCAAACTGTGCTCGCGCACCTTGTAGTTGATCTTCTCGTTGCGGATGTCGGTCTCGACCCGGATTCCCGCTGCGGCCAGCGCCGCCGCGACTTCCTGCGCATAATCGTCGGCGTCAGAAACGATCGTCGCCACCACCGCCTGCACCGGCGCGAGCCAGAGCGGGAACTTGCCGGCATAATGTTCGATCAAAATGCCGATGAAGCGCTCGTACGAGCCGAAGATCGCGCGGTGCAGCATCACCGGCCGGTGCTTCTCGCCATCCTCGCCGATATAATTTGCGTCGAGGCGGTCCGGCAGGACGCGGTCGCCCTGGATCGTGCCGACCTGCCAGGTGCGGCCGATCGCGTCGGTCAGATGCCATTCCAGCTTCGGCGCATAGAAAGCGCCTTCGCCCGGCAATTCCTCCCAGCCATAGTCGTCATTGGCCATGCCGGCCTCCGCGACGGCGTCGCGCAATTCCTGCTCGGCCTTGTCCCAATTCTCGTCGCTGCCGAAGCGCTTCTCCGGGCGAAGCGCCAGCTTCACATGATAGCTGAAGCCGAAATCCTTATAGACGGCATCGGCCAGCGCACAGAAAGCGCGCACCTCGTCCACCACCTGCTGCTCGGTGCAGAAGATGTGGGCATCGTCCTGCGTGAACTGGCGCACGCGCATCAGCCCGTGCAGCGCGCCATGCGGCTCGTTGCGATGGCAGCAGCCCATCTCGCCCAGCCGGATCGGCAGCTCGCGATAGGAGGTGATGCCTTGCTTGAAGACGAGCACGTGGGCCGGGCAGTTCATCGGCTTGATCGCCAGCCAGTCGGCGTCGGCCGCCACTTTCGGCGCCGCATTGCCGCTTTCCTCGTCGACATCGGGGACCATGTCGGGGACCGCGAACATGTTCTCGGCATATTTTCCCCAATGGCCCGACTGGGTCCATTGGCGAACGTCCATCAGCTGCGGCGTCTTAATCTCGCGATAGCCCGCGCCGTCCATCTTGCGGCGCATATAGGCCTCCAGCTCGCGCCAGATGCGATAGCCCTTGGGGTGCCAGAAAACCGAACCGTGGGCCTCTTCCTGCAGGTGGAACAGGTCCATCTCGCGGCCGATCTTGCGATGGTCGCGCTTGGCCGCTTCCTCGAGCCGCACCAGGTGCGCGTCGAGCTGCTTCTTGTTCAGCCAGCCGGTGCCGTAAATGCGGCTCAGCATCGCGTTATTCTGGTCGCCGCGCCAATAAGCGCCCGACACGCGGGTCAGCTTGAAGGCCTGCGGATCGAGCTTGCCGGTGCTGGCCAAGTGCGGGCCGCGGCACATGTCGAGCCAGTCGCCGGAGCGATAGACGGTCAGTTCCTCATCCTCGGGCAGGGCGCTGGCCCATTCCGCCTTGAAGCTCTCGCCATGCTCCTTGAAGTAGGCGATCAGCGCCTCGCGCGACCAGACTTCGCGCACGAGCGGCTCGTCGCTGGCGATGATGCGGCGCATCTCCTCCTCGATCGCGGGCAGATCCTCCTCGGTGAAGGGGCCGCGCTCGGGCGCCGGGGCGAAGTCGTAATAGAAACCGTCGTCGGTCGCCGGGCCGAAGGTGATCTGCGTGCCCGGAAAGAGCTTCTGCGCCGCTTCGGCCAGGATGTGGGCGAAATCGTGCCGCGCCAGCTCCAGCGCGTCGGCCTCGTCGCGCGATGTGACCAGCGCCAGGCTCGCATCGCCTTCCAGCGGCCGGCCGATGTCGCGCAATTCGCCATCGACGCGCGCGGCAATCGCCGCCTTGGCCAGGCCCGGCCCGATCGCGGCCGCCACGTCCGCCGGCGTGGTCCCGACCGGCATTTCCCGGACGGAGCCATCGGGCAGGGCGATCTTGATCATTTCGGACACGGGCGGCCTTCATGGTGAAGTAGGGAAGCGGGCGAATTAGGTGTTTGTGCGCCCGGCGGCAAGCAAGCGGGTGTGGGCCAGCGAGAACACACAAAGAAAAGGCCCCTCCGCCGCGAGGCGAAGGGGCCATATTCTCAGCTTGGGCTAGCGGATCAGAACCGGATCCGCGCGCCGAGGCGATAGGATTGGTTGTTGAAGTCGCTGCGGCCGATCGTCGTGTCCGCCGAAGCCGACAGTTCGACCATCCCGACGTCGATCGCGATCCCGCCGCTCACTTCGCCCCAGTTCCGGTCCTGGCCGGCCAGGTCGAAGAGGACGTTGCTGCCGCCGCCGCCGACGAAGTTGGCACCGAAATCGGTGTTCCGCTCGGCGAAGTCGTGGACGAAGGTCGCGCTCGCCCGCGGGCGGATGCGGCCGGTGCCGTCGAAGACCATGCCGGCGCGGGCCTGGATCGAGCGATACTCGTCCCGGTCGATCGACAATGCGGTCGGGCCACCGGTCTCAACCAGATCGCCGAAGTTGATCTGGCTGAAGCGCAGGGCGGCGCGGGGACCATATTTGATCCGCTCGCCGAACAGCGCACCAACCGCGATCTCGCCGCCGAAGGCCATGGCCGAATCGCTGCCACGCAGGGTGTAGGGCTGACCCGGCAGATTGCCGGCGCGCTCGTGCGACGTTTCCAGGATGCCGGCGGTCAGCTGACCGTCGATATAGCCGTGACGGTCGAACATCACCTTGCCGTAGATGGTCGCCTGGTAGAGGTTGGCGTCCGCCGAGGCGTCACGGGCGGCGACTTCGCCGTCCAGATTGGTGAAGCCGATCGACGCGCCGACCACGCTGCGCTCGCCGACTTCCGCCTCGATGCCGGCCATGCCGTACAGACCGTTATACTCGTCCTTGCCATTGTCCGGGCGGGCCGAAACCATCGGCGCGCCGGTGCCGTCGATATAGCCGACGGACAGGAAGGCGCTCATCCGCTCCGGCAGGCGAGTGATCGCGCCGGCTTCCTGGGTCGACACGTCCGACATGGTCGCGCTGCCGTTGGACAGGCCGGCCAGGTTCAGAGCGGCGGTCTCGACACGACGGCCGAGGAACGCGACCTGCCCGCCCAGATTGCCCGGGGTGAGCGAGTGCAGACGCTCACGCACTACCCGAGAACTGTTGTCGAGGGCGACGACGCCGAGCGACTGGCGCAGCGTCTCGGTCCGCGGCGCAAGCGCCTCAAGCGTCGAGGTGATCGTGGCGGCATTCTGCAGATCCAGAATGTCGTAAATGCCGATCAGCGACGCGGTGCTGCGGTTTTGGTCGAGCAGGGTCGCATAGGCGACCTGCACCGGCGAGGTGTTGGTCACCACGCTGGCATAAGGCACGGCGGTGATCCGCAGCTGCACCTGGTTCGGACCGTAGATGAAGGTCTGGCGCAGGATGGCGCTGATGTCGGTGGCGGTGAAGGCGCCGGTGACACCGCCCTCGGCGGTCAGGATCGTGTAGAGGTTGTTGAAGCGGATCGGCGAGCCGGTCACCGCGACGCGACCGCCGACATTGGCGGTGCCGGTGTTGGCGCCGTCGGCGACGACGACGATCCGGTCCGACGTGTTGTTCGCGCCGACGTCCAGCACGTAGGTCGAGCCGCTGCCCATGACGAGATTACCGCCGATGGTCAGGGTGCCGATCGTGCCAACCGTGCCCGGCGCGAAATTGCCGATCACGCTGGTCAGGAAGTTGGCGTTCACCCGGCCGTTGCCGGTCAGCAGGCCGGACATGAAGAAGTAATCGCCCATCGACCGGATGGTGCCGTTGACGTTCACGATGCCGGTCATGTGATTGACGTCGATCAGGCTGGTCAGCGAGCCGTTATTCGCGACGGTCAGCTGCGATTGCGCGCCGGCCATCGTGAAATTGTCGATCGTGACCGTGCTGCTCAGCGTCACCGTGCCGGCATTGCGCAGGGTGATGTCGTAATAACGGCCGAGCGTGCCGGTGGCGCGGTCGCCATCGACATTGTTCGGCACGAAATTGGTCGCGCCGGGCAGGCCGTTGGCGATGGTCGGGGCGGGCGCCGCGACATCGGTGTAGCCGGGTTCGGCATGCGCCGTCTCGACCGGACCGGTGAGGCCGCGGCCATTGCCGGTTTCGTTGGTCGCGACGTCGGTGGCTTCGCCGGCCTCGCCGTCGATCTGCGCGATCGCCGGGCTGTTATCGAGCCCTTCCGCCGGCGTGTTGGGAACGCCGTTGCGCGGCAGGCCGGTGGCCAGATCGACGCACTCGTTGGTGGCCGGATTGGCCGAGCTGCTCGGCGACTGGAAGCAGAGCTCACCGAACTGACCGTCGGTGTTCTGATTGGCGCCGCCCAGATGGGTCGGCACGCCGTTCACCAATTGGCCGTTGGCGTTCAGGATCTGATAGGACGGGTCGAGCGTCGTCACCCAGGCCGACCCGTCTTCCCAATTGCGGTTGCCGGCAACGGCGGTCGCATAGCGATACGGGTTGTTGGCGACGATCCAGTCCCAATAGAGGAACAAAGGCTGGTAGAAGGCCTGCGTGCCGTAGCTGCCGCCGGGCTGGCCGTTGAAGAAGGTCGAGCCACCCGAGAGCACGCCGATGATCGTGCGCACGTTCTGGCCGAACGCCTGGTCGATGATCAGCGGGCCGCCGGAATCGCCGGGGCCGGTCAGGCCTTCGCGGGTCAGGGCGTTATCGCGGAAGCCGTTAAAGTCGAGCGGATTGGCGGTCGCGGTGCCGCGCGCGGGATCGTCGAAATCGAGCCAGTAGAGCAATTGCGGCCGCGACGGCGCGCCGGCGGAGCCGAACAGGAAGATGTTGCGCTCGTTGATCGAGGTCAGGCCGCCGAGGATGTTTTCGGCCAGACGGCGACGGAAATTGCCGCTGGTGGCGTTGCCGGTCGTGCCGTTGCCGAACGCGCCATAGCCGGCGATCGAGACGTGATAGCCGGTGCCGTTGGCCGGATCGATCGTGTCCGGGGCGAGCAGCGGCGAGAACAGCATCGTCCAAATCGGCACGCCGCGGGTCGGGGTGTCGAGCACGCCGGTGGCGATGTCCGCTTCGAGGAAGCAGGAGGTCGGCGAGGTGCACGAGGCGGCGGCCCGCGAACGCGGATCGTAGAAGACCTGGTTCAGATTGTAGAGCTGCTGCGCCCGGTTGGTCTGGAAACGGCCGTCCTGGTTGGCGCCCTGGCCGAGCAGCCAGCGCACCAGTTCGTCGGTCTGGCCGGCGGCGTTGGCGCGGGTGTTGGTCTCGAAGCCGATCGCCATCGCGATGCCGCCCGAATTGGCGCCGTAGGCGGTGGCGGCATTGGTGTTCACGCAGTGCGCGGCGAAGATGACCGTGCGCGGGTTGATCAGGGTGCCGGTGCACAGGCCGACCGAGCCGCCGCCCGCATCACGCACCACCTGGCCGATGCCGGTGATGTTGGTCGGGTCATAGACGTTCGTGGTGGTGTTGAAATTGTTGTTGATCGTGATCGCCGGCGTTTCCTGGCCGTCGATCGGGGCGATGTGGCCGTTGCCGATCAGCGACTGGGCGTCGAGCGTACCGAACGGCAGGCCGTCCAGCGCGTCGCTGATGCGGTCGCGGTTGATGACGTTGTTGGCGCGCGCGGCATTCGACTCCGCATTCATCGCCTCGTCCAGCGCTTCGCGGTCCTGCGCGAGGGCGGCGGAAGCGCCCGACATCATGAACAAGGCGGTCGTGGCGAGCAGACCGGTACGGCGAATTGCCGACGTGCGCGATGGCTTAATCATGAATACCCCCAACAGTTCGAAATCGGGCCCACCCGGCCGGATTTGGGCAAACCCTAGAAACTTGCTGACGTGGGTGCAATCATCGTCGGCATCCCATTGCGGCCATTGTGAGAATTACGGGGGGTGTTGCACTCTTGCGCCAGCGCGCCATGGCCGTGAAACCGCCGTACAGCAGGACCATATCCTCCCGATGATTCGATTTCTCGACCGCGGCGGCCGCCGCCTTGCCTACCAACAGACCGACGGCGCCGCGCCCGCCATCCTGTTCCTCCCCGGCTATATGTCCGACATGGAAGGGACGAAGGCGCTTGCGCTCGAGGCCTGGGCGGCGGCGCATGGTCACGTCTTCCGCCGCTTCGATTATGGCGGTTGCGGGGTCAGTCCCGGCGATTTCGAGGCGCAGAGCCTGGCCGACTGGCGCGACGACGTGCTGGCGATGATCGACGATCTTCCGCCCGGTCCGGTCCTTCTCGTCGGCTCGTCCATGGGCGGCTGGCTGATGCTGCTCGCCGCTCTGGCCCGGCCCGATCGCGTCGCCGGCCTGATCGGCATCGCCGCCGCGCCGGACTTCACCGATTGGGGCTTTGCCGACGCCGACAAGGCGATCATCCGCGCCGAAGGCAAATTGGTCGAAACGACGCCTTATGGCGACCAGCCTTACGTCACGACCCGGATCTTCTGGGAAAGCGGCGAGACGCTGCGGCTGCTGGACGGCGAGATCGCGATCGACTGTCCGGTGCGGCTGCTGCACGGCACGGCCGATCCGGACGTGCCCTGGACCATCTCCACCCGCCTCGCCGAGCGGCTGCGTTCAGCCGACGTGCAGACTCTGCTGGTCAAGGGCGGCGACCATCGTCTGTCGCGCGAACTGGATCTTGCGCTGCTCACCCGCACCCTCGCCGAGCTGGTCGAAACCCTATGATGTTTCTCGCTTTCCTTGCCGCAATGACCGCTCAGGACGTGCAGCAGCCGCCTTCGCCGCCGCCTGAGACGGAGGAAGGCCGCGCCGTATTGTGCCAGCAGGCGGTGGAGGCCAATCCGCAGGCCGGCCTGGCCGAGGCCAATCGCTGGCGCGCCCGGGGTGGCGGCCTTTATGCCAGCCAGTGCGTCGGCCTGGCCTATGTCCTGCTGGAGCAATGGGCGCTGGCGGCCGCGACCTTCGAACAGGCGGCGCAGGTGGCCGATCGCACCAGCGATGGGCGCGGCGCCGATCTGTGGGTGCAGGCCGGCAATGCCCGGCTCGCGGGCGGCGATGCCGTCGGCGCTCTGACCATGTTCGATACCGCTTTGCGTTCGCGCCATCTGTCGGTGGAATTGCGCGGCGAGGTTCATCTCGACCGGGCCCGGGCCCTGGTCGCGCGCGATCAGCTGCCGCAGGCCCGCACGGCGATCGATCAGGCGATCGAACTCGTCCCGAGCGACCCGATGGTCTGGTATCTCTCGGCCGCGCTCGCCCGCCGGCAGAATGAAGCGGCCCGCGCCCGCACCGACATCACCCGCGCCCGCGAACTGGCGCGCGACAATCCCGAAATCCTTCTGCTCGCCGGCACGATTGCGGGCGAAGCGGGCGACATGACGGAAGCGGAACGGCTCTACCGCATCGTCGCCGATCGCGCGCCGGACAGTGCCGCCGGCCGCGCCGCGCGGGAAAGCCTCGCGACGATGCGGGAGATCGAGGTGGACGCGCCGCAAACCACCGCGCCGCCGGCAAACGAAGCGGGGGGGGCGCCCCCCCCCGCGGCGCCCCCCCCCCCCGCCCCCCCC
>JAFAEG010000148.1 GCA_023424095.1 Pseudomonadota bacterium
CCCGAGGAGCGCCCCGAAACCATCGCCCGCGTTATGCGCCGCTGGCATGACGGTCAGGGCATGGGTTTCGTCTGGCAACTGCTGATCTTCATCGGCGGCATAATCCCGGCGATCCTGGCGGTCACCGGCATCCTGATGTGGTGGCGCAGCCGCAAATGGCGCGGCGGCGCGAAGAAGCGGGCGAAGCCCGCGCCGGTGCCCGCCGCCGCCGAATAGCTCGGCCTAGCGTTCCACCTCGACCGTCTCCGCACCGGGCCGCAATGGCTCGGCGCGGGCCGCCCCGTCGAGCGCGCGGCGCAGCGGCCGGGCGAATAGGATGATCAGCAGCGCACCGACCGCGCCGATGCCGGCGTGCAGCAGCCAGAAGCTCATCGGCCCCAGCGGCTCGTAAAACTGGCCGAGCCAGCCGATTACATTGTTGCCGACGAACAGGGTGAGGAAGCACACGCCCATCATCGTCGCATTGACCGCTGCGGGCGCGGTCCGCGAGACCAAGGCGAGCAGGGTCGGCCAGTAATAAAGGAAGCCGATGCCGAGCAGGCCGCAATAGAGGAACGGCCAGAGCGGATTGATCTTGCCGCCGCTCAGCAGGATCGCGGCGACCAGCACGAGATTGGCGAGGCTGGCCACGGCCGCGCCGATGCCGATCTTGCCGAGGTCGCCCGGTTCGCCGCGCCGCCGCGCCTGCCAGCCCCACAGGCCGAACAGGATCGGCACGCCGACGATGCTGAACAGGGGATCGACCGACTGGTACCACGGCACGGGAATTTCGAACCAGCCGAGATTGAGATCGACATGCTCCTGCACCCAGACGGGGAAGGTGTTGGCGACCTGATAATAAGCGATGGACTGGAACATCGTGATGAACATCACCCCGACCAGAGCGGCGATGATGCGCCAGTCGTGCTCGGTCAGCTTCGCTTGCTCGTCGGCGCGCCGCTCGACGTTGGCCGGCAGGTGGCGATAGCCGATCAGATAGGTGGCGAGGCCGGCGAGCATGAAGATCGCGGCGAGGCCGAAGCCGGTGTGCCAGCCATATGCGCTCGCCAGCCAGCCGCAGACGATCGGCCCGCCGATCGCGCCGACATTGATCGCCATCGAGAAGATCGCGAAGCCCCGCGTCCGCCGCGCTTCGTCGTCGCGCGGATAGAGCGCGCCGACCTGGGCGGAGATATTGCCCTTCAGCAGGCCCGAGCCGATCACGAGCAGGAGCAAGGCGAGCAGGAAGCTCTGGTCGAACGCCATCGCGACGTGGCCGCCGCACATGGCGAGCGCGCCCGCCACCACTGCGTTGCGCTGGCCGATCCAGCGGTCGGCGATCAGTCCGCCGAGCACAGGGGTGAAATAGACGAAGCCGGCGTAGAGGCCGAAAATGGCCGAGGCGAGCGCCTGCCCGCTCAGCTCGCGGCCGTACAGGCCTTCCAGAAAGCCGCGAAAGCCCTCGAAGCCGGCGACATGCTCGACATGGCCGGGCAGCAGCAGCTGGTTGACCATGTAGAGCACCAGCAGGCCGGTCATGCCGTAATAGGAGAATCGCTCCCAGGCTTCGGTGAAGGCGAGATAATAGAGACCCTTGGGATGCGGCGCGCTCGCGGCCTTGCCCTGCTTCAACACGTCACCCGTCACACGCACTACTCACTGCCCCGATTCACGCCGGACCCAAGTCACTCCGGACTGGCGAGGCTAGCCGCGCGGTCGCGCTCCTCTCGTGGCGGTTCGACCAAGACGCCGCTCCGCTCGACCAAAATGCATGCGGAATGCCGGTCCGGCCGGCAGTCAGCCGGCGGCTGCGACGACCACTTCGGTCTTCAGCGAATTGGCGATGAAGCAGCGCTCATGCGCTTCATGGTGCAAGGCGGCCAATTGCTCCTCGCTCGGCGCTTGCCCGGCAAAACGGATCGCCGGCCGCAAGGTGATCCGGGTCAGCGCGAAACGGCCGGAGCCGATCCGGCCCATCTCCCCGGCCGCGTCGTCGTCATAGCTTTCGACATCGAAGCCCTGGCCCTGCGCGAGGCTGAGGAACCAAAGCATGTGGCAGGACGAGACCGCGGCGACCAACGCCTCTTCCGGATCGACGCCGAACGGATCGGACTTTGGTTCCGGCACGACGCTGGGACTGGCCGAGGCGCGGACTTGCTGGCCGCCGTCGAAAGTCCATGCGTGCGCGCGGCTATAGTCGCCGGAGCGGAAGCCGCGGTCGGCGCGCCAGCTGATCCGCGCGCCGTGCTTGCTCATCAGTTGGGGGCGCCCGTCACCGGCGCGCTCATCGCGAGCAGGCCCGGTTCCTCGGCCGGTGGCAGCTTTTCGGATTTGGCCCTGCCCGGCGCCTTCGCCTTCCCCTCGGCAGGCGCTGCGGTCGTGTCGCCGGCTTCCTTGCGGGTCAGGCGTCCCTCGATCGTCGCGCCGGCGGCGATGCTCAGCGTCTCGTAGCTGAGGTCGCCGGTCACGCGGGCGCTCGGTTCCAGCGTCACGACCCGCGCCTTCACGGTGCCGTCGACCAGGCCGGCGAGATGGACGGTGTCGCAGGCGATGTGGCCGGCGATGGTGCCGCCCTCGCCCTGGATCAACGTCTCGCATTGCACGTCGCCGTCGACGCGCCCGTCGATGTGGAGCTGGCCGGTGCCGGTGACATTGCCGCTGATCACCACGTCGGTGCCGAGAAAGGAGAGGCCACCGGAGCCGCCGCGGGCGGGCGTGACGCGGCCCGATGATTTCTTGCCGGACCCGAACATACGCGCCTCCAACCCTTTGCCGGGCTTATCCCCCGTCCGTTGACCGAGATCAAGGCAGCGGAATGGTTAGCACGAGTCGGAAAATGGAGTTTGGCGGGGCGCTCGATTCGGGAGGCAGCGCGCGGCCGGGATGGCGCGTCCCGAGAGGCCCAAATGCGAATGAGGGCCGGCGTTTCCGCCAGCCCTCACTGCGTCGATCCGGTGGCATCTGGCCCGGGTTGGGCCGGACTTCCGTCTCGGCGGGTTCGAGAGTGGAAAAGCACGACTGGGCGTCCCTTTCCTCATCTCCGGGAGGAGTGGCGTACCGGCCCGAGAGCCAGTTCGCTTCCAATCCCGCTTGGACCCCTCCGCAGGTTTGACCCTGCCTCGATGATCCTCCGGTCATCGCAAACGGCCGAAGCCGCGTCGATTTCCGGCCGGAGCCTTCCCGCAAGAGCCGAAGCCCTCTTGTTCCGAACTCCTCAGGGGTTCCCACCAGTGCCGAAGCACTGGCAGGTCCCTGTCCGCTCCTGCGCCGTTCGATCCAAATCTCGCGACCGAAGTCTCGTGATCCAAATCTCTCTTCGCCTGACCGGCCGGCAGTCCCGTGAGATTCTTGCGAACCTCTGGTCCTACCTGGGCTGCTCTACGAAGCTGCCACCCTCGCAATCGCTTGGGGGAAGCCCGCAGCGTCCGCGTAGCGGCGGCTTCGTCAGCCGCCCTGGCCTTGTCCGCTTCCTTCTCTCACCCGAAGGCGAAAAACCGGTCCCGGCTGGGCCGCAACCTTCTCTTTCCTTGGCTCCGAGGAGCCTCCGTCCGATCCGGCTACAAATGGAAGATGTCACGGCCCTCCGAGTCGCAAAAGCGGATTCTGCATGTGGATAACGTGGATAATGGGCATAAGTTCTGGCCCGACTTTTTCCCCTTCTGCGGAGTCAATCGCGGCTCAAATTCGCGCGGCGTTCGCCGAGCCTTGCCCCTTCGCGGGACGCCGCATAAAGGGACCGCAACAGATTGGCCTCGCACGCGGGGCGGCGGGCGCATGCTTGAAGGAATGTCAGGGCAATGAACGACCGGTTCAACACCATTGCGGGCTGGGTGCTCGGCGGCGGCATCGTGCTGTTGGGCGCGACGTTGGTCACCGGCGAGATTTTCAAGCAGCATCCGCCTGAGCAGAAGGGCTATGTGATCGAGGGCGTCGAGGAAGCCGGCGGCGGTGGCGGCGCGGCTGAAGAGCCGCCGATCGCGACCCTGCTCGCCACCGCCGACGCGGCGCGCGGCGAAGCCTCGTTCCGCAAATGCGCGGCCTGCCACACGATCAATGATGGCGGCGCCAGCGGCATCGGCCCGAATCTCTATCGCACCATGGGCTCGCCGCTCGGCCATATTGCCGGCTTCGCTTATTCCGACGCGCTGAAGGGCGTCGGCGGCACCTGGGGCTGGGACAATATGAACGCCTGGCTGCGCAACCCGCGCGCCTTCGCCAACGGCACCAAGATGACCTTCGCGGGAATCAGCAACCCGCAGGAGCGTGCCGACCTGATTCTCTATCTGAACGCGCAGGGTTCGAACCTGCCGCTGCCGGCGGTGCCGGCTGCCGATGCTCCGGCTGCCGAAGGCGCGGCCACCGACAATGCGAGCGCGACGGCGAATACCAGCGGCAATGCCGCGGCGCCGGCTGCCGGGAGCAATTCGGCGGCGGGAGACGGCCTCAAGGGCGGCGGCGACGCCGAGCCGGCCTCGGTCAACCCGGGCGGCCACTGAGACTCGACTGAGTCGCGGCGAGGTTCCGGCGGGCAGCGATAAGCCGCCCGCCTGACTCGCAATCCCTACACTCAGGCTTCAGCCCCGGCTGATGCGCCTTGCCTAGTCGCAGCAGCCGGCGAGCGTCGGCTCCTGATCGGCGTAGAAGCGGCAGACGTGCTCCCACGCCTCGTCGGCCGTCTCGCAATAGGTGATCAGGTCGAGATCCTTGGCGGAAATCACGCCTTCCTCGACCAGCGCCTCGAAATTCACCACCCGGTCCCAGAATTCGCGGCCGAAGAACAGGATCGGAATCGGCTTTACCTTGCCGGTCTGGATCAGGGTCAGCAATTCGAACGCCTCGTCGAACGTGCCGAAGCCGCCCGGGAAGACAGCGATCGCCCGCGCCCGAAGCAGGAAGTGCATCTTGCGAAGCGCGAAATAGTGGAACTGGAAGCTCAGGTGCGGCGTCACATAGTCGTTCGGCGCCTGCTCGTGCGGCAGCACGATGTTGAGGCCGATCGTCTCGGCGCCCTCTTCGCGCGCGCCGCGATTCGCCGCTTCCATGATCGACGGACCGCCGCCTGAGCAGACGACGAAATTGCGCCAGCCATCGGCGTCCGGCCCCACCCGGCTCGCCTTGCGGCCAAGCTCGCGCGCTACTTCATAATATTTCGACTTAGCGAGCAGCCGCTCAGCGATCCGGCGCTGGTCGTCGGTGATCGCGGTGTCGACCAGGGTCTGCGCCGCGGCGGGCTCGGGAATACGGGCCGAGCCATAGACGACGAAGGTCGAGGCGATCTTCGCTTCGTCCAGCAGCAATTCCGGCTTCAGCAGCTCAAGCTGGAAGCGGACCGGCCGCAGATCCTCGCGCAGCAGGAAATCCATGTCCTGGAAAGCGAGGCGATAGGCCGGGTCGGCGGTCTGCGGCAGCGGTTTGGCATGGGCCGCGTTGACGGCGTCTTCGCGCGCGTCCGGAAAGACGCGTTCGGTCGGATGGGGATCGTTGGACATGGGTTAAGCCCTAGCGCGGAAGTGTGGCGGGGGGAATTGCGCAACGGCAGCGGCGCAAGCAGAGAAGTTTTCTTAATCGATGCGGTGTCACAAAAAATGATTGTGTCGATCACCTGGCTCATCGCGCTCGGCCTGCTGGCTGTGAACGGACTTACGATCCTGCGTTTCTGGCAGGACAAAAAACGCGCGATCCGTGGGCAGCGGCGTATCTCCGAAGGCGATCTGCTGGGTCTCGCTTTGATCGGCGGCTCGCCCGGGGCCTTGCTGGCGCGGCACTGGTTTCGCCACAAGACTCGCAAGCAGCCATTTTCGACGCAGCTCATGCTGATCGTGGTCTTGCAGATCGGCGCCCTGGCGGGCCTGGCCTGGTGGTTCGCCTGATCGCGCCGGATGTCAGCGGCAGGTGCCGCGTGGGCCCATGTCGAAATGCAGATGATTGTAATGCGCCCGGTCCGAATTGGGGCCGAGGCCGACGGCGAAGCGCTGGCAGCCTGCCCGGTGGATGGCGCGCAGGAAGCGGCGGACGCGCTCGTCATCGCCATTCCAGCCGTCGACGACGCTGATCCGGCGGCCGTTGCCGAGCGTGAAGGCGGAAATGTCGATGGCATTGGCATAGCCATGCTCGCTGATCCGCGCGCCTGGCTGGCTGTTCACGCTGCGGCAGGCATAGGTGCCGAAGGTTTCGAGGCGGGTGACGGTCGTGCCGAGGATCTGACTCGCCGCAGGCTGGACCGCCTCGCGCAGCCAGCGGGCATATTGGCGCGCGACCGGGCAGGTCATGGCGGTGATGTTGGTGGTCGGCACGCCGACATCGGTCAGCTGGACCGCGCCGATCGCGGTGCAGCCATTTTCGAACCGCCGGTCGGGCAGGGCGCGGAACTGCACGCCCTCGCGGGCGAGATCGAGATGACATTGAAGGGTCGCCTCGCGGCCCGCCGGGGGCTGCGCCTGCGGCGGCCGATAGTCGCCGGACGGCGGCTCGTCGCGGCCGCTCGGGATGCAGCCGGCGAGCAGCAGGGCGGTGAGGGCAATGATCCAGCGCATGGCGTTAACCATTCCCGGCATGGCGGAGTCCGTCAATAGTTCACGCTTCGCTTGACGCGCTGACGGGAGGGTTTAGGTCCGGCGACGGGCCACGCCGTCCCAACGCGGCGCGTGCTCTCTGTAAGGAGAGACTGACATGATTGAGACCAAGCCGGCAACGGACGCGGCCGCGCGTCCGGCAAAGCCAAGCTCCCGTCCGGCACGACCCCACTTTTCTTCCGGCCCCTGCGCCAAGCCGCCCGGCTGGGATGCATCCCGGCTGGCCACGGACTCGCTCGGCCGGTCCCACCGTTCGAAGATCGGCAAGGCGCGACTGGCGCATGCGATCGACCTGACCCGCAAGGTGCTGCGCGTGCCGGATACGCACCGCATTGGCATCGTCCCCGCCTCGGATACCGGCGCGGTGGAGATGGCGCTGTGGAGCATGCTCGGGCCGAAGCCGGTGACGATGCTGGCCTGGGAGAGTTTCGGCGAGGGCTGGGTGACCGACGTCGCCAAGCAGTTGAAGCTTGATGCGACGATCCTGCGCGCGCCTTATGGCGCATTGCCGGACCTGAAAGCGGTCGACCCGGCCAGCGACGTGGTTTTCACCTGGAACGGCACGACCTCCGGCGTGCGTGTGCCGGACGCGGACTGGATCCCGTCCGACCGCACCGGCCTCACCATCTGCGACGCCACCTCCGCCGCCTTCGCGCAGGATCTGCCGTTCGACAAATTGGATGTGACCACTTTCTCCTGGCAAAAGGTGCTGGGCGGCGAGGGCGCGCATGGCATCCTGATCCTGGGCCCGCGCGCGGTCGAGCGGTTGGAGAGCTACAGCCCGCCTTGGCCGCTGCCCAAGCTGTTCCGGATGACCAAAAGCGGCAAGCTCAACGAGGGCATTTTCAGGGCCGAGACGATCAACACGCCGTCGATGCTCGCGGTCGAGGACGTGATCTTCGCGCTGGAATGGGCCGATGAAATTGGCGGGATCGAGGCGCTGCGCGTCCGCGCCAACGCCAATGCCGCCGCGCTCTACGCCTGGGCGGACCGCACCGGCTGGCTCGAGCCGCTGCCGGTCGATCCGGCCACGCGCAGCAACACCAGCGTCTGCCTGAAGCTGAAGGTCGATCTCGACGAAGAGGGCCAGCGCGCGCTCGTGAAGAAGATCGAGGCTTTGCTCGATGCGGAAGGCGCCGCCTTCGACATTGCCGGCCACCGCGACGCGCCGCCGCATTTGCGCATCTGGTGCGGTGCGACGGTGGACACGGCTGATGTCGAGGCGTTGCTGCCCTGGCTCGATTGGGCCTTTGCCGAGGTCCGCCCCTGATTTGTCACCCCGGCGAAGGC